>NZ_BAAAIF010000004.1:0-230935 GCF_039525925.1 Streptomyces javensis
CGGGGCACCGTGGCCGCGTGCGCGCTGCGGGGGGACGCGGCGGCGGGGGTGTCCGGAACGCCCGGGGCCGCAGGGGCGTCCGGGTCGCCCGGGGCGGTCGGCGCGGGGCTGGCGGCGCTGGTCAGGCTGCGCGCGGCCTCCGCCCTGGACCCGGCCCGCGCGACGGCCGAGCAGCTGCTGCGCTCGCCCAGGGCCACGGCGGGCGGCAGGGGCCCGGGGAGACCGTTGCCCAGGGCCGCCGCCGGGGTCAGCGCGCCCCGGCACGGGCTGGAGGATCTGCCCGCCGCCTGGCAGGAGGCGCTGGCCGCCGCGCGGGCGGCGCACGCCGACACCCACCTGGGCCCGGTCGCGGAGTGGTCCGCCATCGGCCCGTACCGGCTGCTGGCCGCGCTGCCCCCGCTGCCGCCGGACGCCGCCGTACGGCCCCTGCTGGAGCCCGCGCACGCCGAACTCGCCCGCACCGCCGAGACCTTCCTCGACTGCGCGGGTCAGGCCGGGCGCACCGCCCAGCGGCTGGGCATCCACCGGCAGACGCTGTACTACCGGCTCTCGCGGGTGCGGCAGCTGACCGGTCTCGACCTGGACGCGGGCGAGGACCGGCTGCTGCTCCATATGACGCTGAAGGCCGCGCGGCTCGGACCGCCGGGGTGCTGAGTCCGGAGTCCGGGCCCCGGGGTCAGTCGGCGGGGGCCACGGGGGCGTGGTGGGCCTCCGGAGCGCGTGGAGCGTCTGGGGCGTCCGGGGCATCGCCGACGATCCGGCGCATCGCCTCGACGAGGTCGTGGGCGCTGGGCATGAGGTCGGGGTCGATGGCCATCTGGACGATCATCCCGCTCACCAGCGTCATATAGAACGAGCCCATGACCCGGGAGGTCTCCTCGTCCACGTCGCGCTCGTCGATGCCGTGGATCAGCCCCACCAGCCCCTGGCGCCCCTCCGGTTGGGCCCGGGCGAACGCGGCACGCAGCTCGGGGTCGTTCTGAACCTGGAGGATGGCCTCCAATTGGGAGCGCCACATCGCCTGGTGCTTGTCGAACAGCTCGAGCACCCGGGTCCACCGGGACTCGAACCGCCCCCGCAGCCCGGCGTCCGGGTCCTCACCGGCCGGGGCGTCCGCCTCGAGGGAGCGCTGGACGTCATCGGCCCAGTCGCCCATGGCCGCGAAGAGCGCCTCCCGCATCAGGGCGTCCTTGGAGCCGTAGTGGTAGCCGATGGAGGCCAGATTGGCGCCCGAGGCGGCCACGATGTCCCGCGCCGTCGTACGGGACCAGCCCTTCTCCTCAAGGCAGCGCTTGGCCCCGGCCAGCAGATCCTCTCGATGTCCCATGGCGTCAGGGTATCCCGATCCCATACGGATGTCCCAGACGAACGTCTCACACGATTGTTTTACACAGACGTACTAGACGCCTGTTTAAGACGCTCGTATAGTCGCCGTCATGACCTCGACCTCCACCGGCCCGCGCGCCGGACGCAGGGAATGGACCGCCTTCGTGGTCCTGATGCTTCCGCTCCTCCTCGTCTCCATGGACGTGTCGGTGCTGTACTTCGCGGTGCCGGCCATCAGCCGGGAGCTGCACCCCAGTTCCACCCAGCAGCTGTGGATCTTCGACATTTACGCCTTCGCCCTCGCCGGGCTGCTCATCACCATGGGAGCGCTGGGCGACCGCTTCGGACGGCGGAAGCTGCTGCTGTTCGGGGCCGCGGCCTTCGGCGCCGCGTCCGTCGCGGCGGCGTACGCGCGGAGCGCCGAGATGCTCATCGCCGCCCGGGCGGTGCTCGGGATCGGCGGTGCCACGCTGATGCCCTCGACGATGGCGCTGATCCGCAACCTCTTCCTCGACGAGAAGCAGCGGGCCAAGGCGATAGCGATCTGGTCGTCGGCCATGGCGGGCGGTATCGCGCTGGGCTCGGTGCTGAGCGGAGTGATGATCGAGCACTTCTGGTGGGGCTCGGTCTTCCTGATCAACGTCCCGGCGATGGTGCTGCTGCTGGCGCTGGTGCCGCTCCTGGTGCCGGAGTTCAAGGACCCCGCGCCCGGGGCGTTCGACCTGCCGAGCGTGCCGCTGTCGATGGCCGCGGTACTGCCGGTGATCTACGGCCTGAAGAAGATCGCCGCCGACAACGGCGTCGGCCTGGTCCCGGTGCTGTCCATCGTGGCCGGTCTCGCCATCGGCGCCGTCTTCGTACGGCGCCAGCGCATCCGGCGTGACGCGATGATCAGCCCGGAGCTGTTCCACCACCGCGGCTTCGGCCCGTCGATCGCGCTGAACACGCTGGCCACCTTCGCCATGATGGGCTCGGCCTACTTCACCACCCAGTATCTCCAGTCGGTGCTCGGCAAGGGCGCGCTGGAGGCGGCGCTGTGGAGCCTGGCCCCGTCCGTCTGCGTCGGCATCGCCGGACCGGCGGCGGCCGCGGCGGTCCAGCGCGGTGCCAACCGGGCGTATGTGGTCGGCGCGGGCTTCGCGACCGCGGCCATGGGCTACGGGATCCTGGCCCTGGCCGGTACGGACGCGCTGTGGACGGTGCTGATCGGCGCCGCCGTGCTGGCCAGCGGGATCGTCGCGGTGATGTCGCTGGTCACCGACCTGGCGATCGGCACCGTCCCGCCGGAGCGGGCGGGTTCGGCGGCCGCGCTGCTGGAGACGGGCCAGGAGTTCGGCGGGGCGATGGGCATGGCGGTGCTCGGCAGCGTCGGCACCGCCGTCTACCGGAGCGACGTCAAGGACTCGCTGGGCGCCGGACTGCCCGCCGACGCGCTCGACCAGGTGCGCGAGACGCTGGGCGCGGCCGCCGCGGTGGCGGGTTCGCTGAAGGGGCGTGCCGGGGAGCAGCTGCTGGACGCGGCGCGGGAGGCGTTCACCCACGGGATGCGGATCGCCTGCGGGGCCGGGGCGGTGGTCCTGGTGGCGGGCGCGATCCTGGCCCTGGCGACGCTGCGCCGGGTCGGCGCGGAGCACGCCGGGCCGCCGGTCGAGGACGCGCCGTCGACCGCCGCGGACGAGGCGGTGCCGGGCCGCTGAACCCGGTACGCAACGCCTGTTGGGGACCCCGCCGCGGTGGGGTCCCCAACAGGCGTTGCGTACCGGGCGAGTTGACCGCACCAGTACGCATTTCCTCGAACACCACGGCAACCATTCCCCGCCCGGCGGCAACCACAGAACGGCGGCCGGACACGGCGGCCAGAGGGCTGAGCAGCCACCCCACGCGAGAGGAGCGACGCACCGTGCGCATCACCAGAGCGTTAGCGGCAGCCGGGCTCGCCGCCGCCTTCCTGATCGGCGCGGCCTACACACCGCAGGCCGTCGCGGGCGAACTGCCGGGCGACACCCGGTTCTTCAACAACCCCGACTCGCTCGTCAACAAGTGGGTCGCCGCCAATCCGGGCGACTCCCGGCAGCCGCGGATCGCCTCGCGGATCGCCAGTCAGCCCCAGGCCGCGTGGTTCTCCCGGTACTCCCCCGCCACCGTCACCGAGGACGTCCGGAAGGTCACCTCCGCCGCCTCCGCCAAGGGCCAGACCCCCGTCCTGGTGACGTACCAGATCCCCAACCGCGACTGCGGCGGGGCCTCCGCGGGCGGCGCGCCCGACCTCGCGAGCTATGACACATGGGTGCGCGGCTTCGCCGCCGGGCTGGGCAGCGGGCCCGCCGTCATCATCCTCGAACCCGACTCGATCGCGCTCATCAGCTGCCTCTCGCCCACCGAGCTGAGCGGCCGCTACGCCTCCCTGGCCCGCGCCGCCACCGCCATCCACAGCGCGAACCCCAACGCCCGGGTGTACTTCGACGCCGGGCACTCCGCCTGGAACAGCGCCGCCGTCCAGGCCGCACGGCTCCGCTCGGCCGGGGTGCTGACCAGCGGCGACGGCATCTACAGCAATGTCTCCAACTTCCGCCGCACCGCCGACGAGGTGACCTTCACCAAGAGCGTGCTCGCCCAGCTCGGCACCTCCTCGGGGCTCACCGCCGTCATCGACACCAGCCGCAACGGCAACGGCCCCGCCCCCGACGACGCCTGGTGCGACCCCCACGGCCGCAAGGTCGGCGAAAACCCCACGGCGAACACCGGCGACCCGGCCATCGACGCCTACCTCTGGGTCAAGCCCCCGGGCGAAGTCGACGGCTGCGCGGGCCCGGCGGGCACCTTCGCACCGGACTACGCCTACGAACTGGCGGGCTGAGCGGACAAGGCCGTGGGTCACAGCTGGTCGATCTCGGTGAGGTCGATGTCGATGGTGAACGGGACCGGAAGCTTGATCCGCTCGTGGTAGATGCCGGTCGGCACATAGGTACGCGTCACCGTGTTGAGCTCAAAAACCTGGACGACCGGACGGCGGCCCTCACCGTGCTCGACCAGCCAGAAGTGCGGAATTCCCGCCTCAGCGTAGAGCTGCGGCTTGCGCTTGCGGTCACGCGACTCCGGCGACACGACCTCCACCACGAGCACGGCGTCGGCCGCGTCATAACCCGTCTCACGCGCCTCGGCGGATAGGGCCTCGGCGCGTAGGACGGAGATATCGGGCTCGGGCCGGTTGCGCTTGTCGAGGGCGATGGTCATCTCGCGACAGACCCGGAGTGACTCAGGGACCGATGCCCAGAGCCCCTTCTCCAGCAAGTACATGACCAGCGAATGAAAACGCCTCTGCGGGCTCACGAAGACGAGGCTCCCGTCGATCAGCTCAGTGTGCGGCGGGAGATCCGGCATGCGGTCAAGATCGTCTGCGGTGAATCCGCCCGAGGGCGGAAACGCCCAGGCCGGAAGCGGTTCAGCAGTCATGGTTCCTCCCATGGACGGGATTCTGGCCGCGTGACCAAGGGTAGCGGGCCGGAACGCCGGAGACGCCACCCACACGAGTGGCGGCGCCTCTCGCCATTGACCCGGACCGACCGCGCTCCGCGCCCGGACCCCGCACCCTGACCCACCCATCACCGGAGGCCCTCCGCTCCGGGCGTGGAGCGGAGGGCCCCCGGGGGCGCGGGGCGCTGTCAGCCCAGGTGGGCGGGGAGCGGGGTGGCGTCCTTGGTGCCGGGGTCGCGTACCGGGCGCGGGGTGTTCATCAGCAGGGCCACGACCACCGCGGCGCCCAGGAGGATCGAGGACGAGACGACGAAGGCGTGCGAGAAGCCCTCGACCAGACCGGCCTTGGCGGTCGCCTTGGCGGTCTGCGGTGTCATCTGCCGGGCGTGCGCGGCCATGTAGTCGGAGGTCGCGCTGGTGGCGATGGTGTTGAGCATCGCCGTGCCGATCGAACCGCCGATCTGCTGGGCGGTGTTGACGGTGGCGGAGGCGACGCCCGCGTCCCCCGCCCCCACGCCATGGGTCGCGTAGTTCATCGAGGGCGCCATCACCAGGCCCATGCCGAAGCCGACCAGGAGCTCGGCGGGCAGCACCCCCGCCGCGTACGAGCTGTCGACGTCCAGGGGCACCAGCAGGACGACACCGGTGGCCGCGATCAGCAGGCCGGGCGCCACCAGCAGCCGCGGCGGCACCTTGGGGATGAGGCGGGACGCGACACCGCCCGCGCCGATCAGCACCGCCCCGGTCATCGGCAGGAACGCCACACCGGTGAGCAGCGCCGAGTACCCCTTGACGAGCTGCATGTAGTACGTGAGGAAGAGGAACATCGCGAACATGCCGACCACCGAGAGGCCGACCGCCAGATAGGCGCTGCCCCGGGTGCGGTCCCCCACCACGCGCGGCGGCAGCAGCGGCCGCGCCACGGTCCGCTCCACCATGACGAAGGCGAAGAGCAGCACCCCGCCCAGGATGAGCAGCCCGGTCACCAGCCGGGAGTCCCAGCCCTCGGACTCGGCCTCGCTGCATGCGTAGACGACAGCCACCAGCCCGCACACCGCCAGCACCACACCGGGGATGTCGAAGCGGGCGCGGCCCTCGGCGCGGGTGTCGGTGGGCAGCACGGACCAGCTGATGGCCGCGACGACCGCGATCGGCACGTTGACGTACAGGCACCAGCGCCAGTCGAGGTACTCGGTCAGCAGGCCGCCGACGACCAGCCCGATCGCACCGCCGCCCGCCGCGATCGCGCCGAAGATGCCGAACGCCTTGGCGCGCTCACGGGGCTCGGTGAAGTTCACCGCGAGCAGCGACAGCGCCGAGGGGGCGAGCAGCGCGGCGAAGGCACCCTGGAGGGCGCGGGCCGCGAGCAGCATCTCGAAACCGGAGGCGGCGCCGCCGAGCGCGGAGGCCCCGGCGAAACCCAGCAGCCCGATGAGGAAGGTGCGCTTACGGCCGGTGTAGTCCGCGATCCGGCCGCCGAGCAGCAGCAGACTGCCGAACGCCAGGGTGTAGGCGGTGATGACCCACTGCCGGTCGCCGTCGGAGATGCCGAGGTCCTTCTGGGCCGACGGCAGGGCGATGTTCACGATGGTGATGTCGAGGACGATCATCAGCTGGGCCAGGCCGATGAAGACGAGAGCGAGCCAGCGCCGCGGGTTGGCCTGCGGCGGCGCCTCTGAGGGCTGGGACATGGCGATGCCTTTCTGATCTTGCGGAAGGCGAGCGGAGAGGGAGGTCAGGCGGGGTCTGATTCGAGATCCGATGCGGCGTCGTGGGCCTCGTGGGCGTCGTGGGCGTCGTGGGCGTCGTGGGCGTCGTCGATCACTCGCTCCCGGATGCGCTTGAACGCCTCCGCGTCGACGGCCGGGCCGCCGAGCGGGGTGGTGGGGCGCGGGGAGCCGGTGGGGCGCAACCCGTCGATGTAGACATCCAGCTGGCGATGGGCGATGCCGTCATCGGGGGCGAACCGGCCGCCACCGGGCAGCGGCCGCGTCAGCCGGATGATCATCAGCGTGATGTCACCGAAGACGACATCGCTCCGGATCAGCCCCTGGGCCTGGGCGCGCAGGAGCATCGCGTCGATCAGGTCGACGGCGTCGCCGGGGACGCCGTCGAGGATCTCGTCCACGGTGAACCGGCCCAGCAGCGCGGGCATCACCGAGCCGATCTTGAGATCGAGGGCGGCGTGCATAAAGCGGCGCAGTGCGCGCCAGGGGTCGCCCTCCTCGGCGGCGGCCCGGCTCGCGGCCTCGGCCAGCGCGGTCAGCACCTCGATGGCGACCTCTCGACGCAGATCGGCACGGTGCGGAAACCGCCGGTAGAGGGTCGCGATGCCGACCCCCGCGCGCCGGGCTATCTCATCCAGCCGGGCGTCCGGCCCCTGATCGGCGAAGACCTCGCGGGCGGCGCGCAGGATCTGCTCCCGGTTGCGCCGCGCGTCGGCGCGCATGGCGGGCGACGGGACGTCAACAGGGGCGTCGGTGTCGGTCTCGGCGTCTGCGGACACGGGGCATCTCCTGACAGCACGGCACATACCTACAGCTATATGGAGAAATTTTCTCCACATAGCTGCGAGCGTAGCGAGCCCACCGCCATTATTCAACACGCGATGAAAAAGATCCGGAACCCCTCCGGCACGCCTTGCCGCCATGGACGCACAAAGACCTGGGCCCGGCCCCCGCCGAAGCGGGGACCGGGCCCAGGTGGGTGACTGCCGAAGCGGCTCAGACCAGATTGACCGACCGGGCCGAAGTGGCGCCGATCTCCTCGGCGATCTCGGTGAGCACGGGCTGCGGAATGGTGTCGTCCACCGTGAGCGCCACCAGCGCGGCACCGCCCGCCGTGGCCCGGGAGACCTGCATCCCCGCGATGTTGATCCCCGCCTCGCCCAGGATGCGGCCGAGCGTGCCGACCACACCCGGGCGGTCGGTGTAGCGGAGGAAGGCCATGTGGTCGGCGAGCGCCAGATCCACGTCGTACTCCCCCACCGCGACGATCTTCTGCTGGTGCTTGGGGCCGGCCAGCGTGCCGGAGATCGAGACCTCCTCGCCGTCCGACAGGGTGCCGCGCACGGTCACCACATTGCGGTGCTCGCTCGACTCCGAGCTGGTGGTCAGCCGCACCTCGACCCCGCGCTCCTGCGCGAACAGCGGCGCGTTCACATACGAGACGGTCTCGTCGACGATGTCCTCGAAGACGCCCTTGAGCGCCGACAGCTCCAGCACCTTGACGTCGTGCTGGGTGATCTCGCCGTAGACCTCGACATCGAGGCGGACCGCGACCTCGCCCGCCAGCGCGGTGAAGATCCGCCCCAGCTTCTCGGCCAGCGGCAGCCCGGGCCGTACGTCCTCCGCGATGACGCCGCCCTGGACGTTCACCGCGTCCGGGACCAGCTCGCCGGCCAGCGCCAGCCGCACCGAGCGGGCGACCGCGATGCCCGCCTTCTCCTGGGCCTCACCGGTGGAGGCGCCCAGATGCGGGGTGACCACCACATTGTCGAACTCGAACAGCGGGGACTCGGTGCACGGCTCCTGGGAGAAGACGTCGAGACCGGCCCCGGCCACCCGGCCCTCCTTGAGGGCGGCGGCCAGCGCCACCTCGTCCACGATCCCGCCGCGCGCGGCGTTCACGATCCGGACCTCCGGCTTGACCTTGTGCAGCGCCTCGTCGCCGATCAGGCCGACCGTCTCGGGGGTCTTGGGGAGGTGGACCGTGATGAAGTCGGAGACCTCGAGCAGCTCGTCCAGCGAGAGCAGCTTCACACCCATCTGCGCGGCCCGCGCGGGCTGCACATACGGGTCGTACGCGACGACCTTCATCCCGAAGGCGGACATCCGCTGGGCCACCAGGACGCCGATGCGGCCGAGGCCGACCACGCCGAGGGTCTTCTCGCTCAGCTCCACACCGGTGTACTTGCTGCGCTTCCACTCGCCGTTCTTCAGCGCGGCATTGGCCTGCGGGATGTTCCGGGCCGTGGCCACCAGCAGACCGCAGGCGAGCTCGGCGGCGGTGACGATGTTGGACGTCGGCGCGTTGACGACCATGACGCCCGCCTTGGTGGCAGACGAGACGTCCACATTGTCCAGGCCGACGCCCGCGCGGGCGACCACCTTCAGCTTCTTCGCGGCGGCGATGGCCTCGGCGTCGACCTTGGTCGCGCTGCGGACGAGGATCGCGTCCACATCGGCGATGGCGGGAAGGAGCTCGGCTCGGTCCGCCCCGTTGCAGCTCCGGATCTCGAAGTCCGGGCCCAGGGCCTCGACCGTCGCCGGAGAGAGCTCTTCGGCGATGAGTACGACGGGCTTACCAGTGGAAGCAGTGCTCACGTGGTCTTCAGTCCTCACTAGTCCTCAGCGGACGGCCGTCCCGACGGCCGCTGGCGGTGAAGGGGTCAGCCGCGTGGGAGACGCACGACGCTGTGAGCCTGACGCGCTTGCTGTTGATGAGTGTAGTGGCGGTCGGGCCTTCGTCATGTGCCGTTGCGGCAGGATCACCCGCACGTGGTGGTGCGCGATGGACAAAGCGCGAACCGGGTGCGGCGGGGGTCCGGCGGACCCCCGCCGCACCCGGGGCACGGCCTCCGCGCCACCAGACGCGGTTACGCCTCTTCGTCGACCCAGCTCATGAGCTTGCGCAGCTCCTTGCCGGTGGTCTCCAGCAGGTGGTTCTCGTCGGCCTTCTTCAGCTCGTTGTACTTCGGCAGGCCGGCGTTGTACTCCGCCATCCAGTTCTTGGCGAAGGTGCCGTCCTGGATCTCGCCGAGGATCTTCTTCATCTCGGCCTTGGTGGACTCGTTGATGATCCGCGGACCGGAGACGTAGTCGCCCCACTCGGCGGTCTCGGAGATCGACCAGCGCATCTTCTCCAGGCCGCCCTCGTACATCAGGTCCACGATCAGCTTGAGCTCGTGGAGGCACTCGAAGTACGCGATCTCCGGCTGGTAACCGGCCTCGACCAGGGTCTCGAACCCGGCCTTGACCAGCGCCGAGGTGCCGCCGCACAGCACCGCCTGCTCACCGAAGAGGTCGGTCTCGGTCTCCTCGGTGAAGGTGGTCTTGATGACGCCGGCACGGGTGCCGCCGATGCCCTTGGCGTAGGACAGGGCCAGCTCGAAGGCGCTCCCGGTGGCGTCCTGCTCGACGGCCGCGATGCACGGCACGCCGCGCCCCTCCTCGTACTGGCGGCGGACCAGGTGGCCCGGGCCCTTGGGGGCGACCATGCAGACGTCCACGTTGGCCGGGGGCTTGATGAAGTCGAACCGGATGTTGAGACCGTGCCCGAAGAACAGCGCGTCGCCGTCCTTCAGGTTGTCCTTCACGGACTCCTCGTAGACCTTGGCCTGGATCGGGTCCGGGACCAGGATCATGATCACGTCGGCCTCGGCGGACGCCTCGGCCGGGGTGACCACGCGCAGGCCCTGCTCCTCGGCCTTGGCCTTGGACTTGGAGCCCTCGTGCAGGCCGACCCGGACGTCGACGCCCGAGTCGCGCAGCGACAGCGCGTGGGCGTGGCCCTGGCTGCCGTAGCCGAGGATTGCGACCTTGCGGCCCTGGATGATGGACAGGTCGGCGTCGTCGTCGTAGAACAGCTCGGCCACTTCGGGAATCTCCTAGCGTGTGGGTTGTGCTTCCCACCGTATGACGGGCGGGCGGGTGAAGGTTTCGGGGTCTCGCCATACGGTCCGGCGCACGGGGCGCGCCGGACCGCGGCCACGCTGGTCGGGCGGGGTCAGGCGGACCGGTCGAGCGCGCGCAGGCTCCGGTCGGTGATGGAGCGGGCGCCGCGCCCTATGGCGATGGTGCCGGACTGGACCAGTTCCTTGATGCCGTACGGTTCCAGCATCTTGAGCATGGCCTCGAGCTTGTCGCTGCTGCCGGTGGCCTCGATGGTCACGGCCTCCGGGGAGACGTCCACGGTCTTGGCGCGGAACAGCTGGACGATCTCGACGATCTGGGAGCGGGTCTCGTTGTCGGCGCGGACCTTGACCAGGACGAGCTCCCGCTGGATCGCCTGGCCGTCCTCCAGCTCGACGATCTTCAACACGTTGACCAGCTTGTTGAGCTGCTTGGTGACCTGCTCCAGCGGCAGCTCCTCGACATTGACCACGATGGTGATCCGGGAGATGTCGGGGTGCTCGGTGACGCCGACGGCCAGCGAGTCGATGTTGAAGCCGCGGCGGGAGAACAGGGCGGCGATCCGGGCCAGGATGCCGGGGGTGTTCTCCACCAGGACGGAGAGCGTGTGCTTGGACATGGGCTCGGTCTCTTCTCTCTCTCGGTCCTGGCCTCAGTCGTCTTCGCCGTCGCCGAAGTCCGGGCGGGTGTCGCGCGCCGCCAGGATCTCGTCGTTGGAGGTGCCGGCGGCGACCATCGGCCAGACCATGGCGTCCTCATGGACGATGAAGTCCACGACCACCGGGCGGTCGTTGATCGCGTTGGCCTTCTCGATCACGGCGTCGAGGTCGGCCGGGTCCTCGCAGCGCAGCCCGACGCAGCCCATGGCCTCGGAGAGCTTGACGAAGTCGGGGACGCGGGTGCCCAGGTTCTGCTGGACGGGGGTGTCGGGGCCGGAGTGCAGGACCGTGTTGGAGTAGCGCTGGTTGTAGAAGAGGGTCTGCCACTGGCGGACCATGCCCAGCGCGCCGTTGTTGATGATCGCGACCTTGATCGGGATGTTGTTCAGCGCGCAGGTGGCCAGCTCCTGGTTGGTCATCTGGAAGCAGCCGTCGCCGTCGATCGCCCAGACCGTGCGGCCCTCGGCGCCGGCCTTGGCGCCCATGGCGGCCGGCACGGCGTAGCCCATGGTGCCGGCGCCGCCCGAGTTCAGCCAGGTGGCGGGGGTCTCGTAGCCGATGAAGTGGGCGGCCCACATCTGGTGCTGGCCGACGCCCGCGGCGAAGATCGTGTCCTCCGGGGCCAGCTGCCCGATCCGCTGGATCACCTGCTGCGGGGAGAGGCTGCCGTCGGCGGGCAGGTCGTAGCCGAGCGGGTAGGTCTCCCGCCACCGGTTCAGGTCCTCCCACCAGCCGGCGTAGTCCCCGGTGTGGCCCGCGTCGTGCTCGGCCTGGACGGCGACGACCAGGTCGGCGATGACCTCGCGGGCGTCCCCGACGATCGGCACGTCGGCGGCGCGGTTCTTACCGATCTCGGCCGGATCGATATCCGCGTGGACGATCTTGGCGTACGGAGCGAAGGAGTCGAGCTTGCCGGTGACCCGGTCGTCGAAGCGGGCGCCGAGCGCCACGATCAGATCCGCCTTCTGGAGGGCGGTCACGGCGGCGACCGTGCCGTGCATGCCCGGCATGCCGAGGTGGAGGTGGTGGCTGTCGGGGAACGCGCCCAGCGCCATCAGGGTGGTAGTGACCGGGGCGCCGGTCAGCTCGGCCAGGACCTTCAGCTCGGCGGTGGCCTGAGCCTTGATCACACCGCCGCCGACGTACAGCACCGGGCGCTCGGCCTGGGTGATCAGGCGGGCGGCCTCGCGGATCTGCTTGGCGTGCGGCTTGGTGACCGGGCGGTAGCCCGGCAGATCGGTCTGCGGCGGCCAGGAGAAGGTGGTGCGTCCCTGGAGCAGGTCCTTGGGGATGTCCACCAGGACCGGGCCGGGGCGGCCGGTGGAGGCGATGTGGAACGCCTCGGCGATCGTGCGCGGGATGTCCTCGGCCTTGGTGACCAGGAAGTTGTGCTTGGTGATCGGCATGGTGATGCCGCAGATGTCCGCCTCCTGGAAGGCGTCCGTGCCGATGGCCTTGGAGGCCACCTGTCCGGTGATCGCGACGATCGGGACCGAGTCCATGTGGGCGTCGGCGATGGGGGTGACCAGGTTGGTGGCTCCGGGGCCCGAGGTGGCCATGCAGACGCCGACCTTGCCGGTGGCCTGGGCGTAGCCGGTGGCGGCGTGGCCCGCGCCCTGCTCGTGGCGGACGAGCACGTGCCGGACCTTCGAGGAGTCCATCATCGGGTCGTAAGCGGGGAGGATCGTGCCACCGGGGATGCCGAAGACGGTGTCGGCACCCACTTCCTCGAGGGAACGGATGAGGGACTGCGCGCCCGTGACGTGCTCGACGGGGGCGGACTGCGGTCCGCCGCTACGGGGCCGAGGCTGGGGGTGATGGGACCCGGGGGCCTGCTCGGTCATCGGCATTCTCTTCTCGAAGATGAGGTTCGGTGCGGGAGGAGGGGGCGGGGCGGTGCACCGGACCCTGCCGGTGCAACAAAAAACCCCTCGTGCCGTAAGGCAAGCGAGGGGAGCGCGCCGGTGAGGGTCCGCAGGGCTTCAATGAGCCCTGCTCAGCCGACGCGCTGTCCAAGTACGAGAATTCGGGTGCGCATGGCTCCGACCCTCCCCCCGGCGCATATCGGGTGTCAAGTGGGTGGGACGGGCGTCTCAGTATTTGAGCGGGTCGGCGGGTGGGTGTGCGGCTCCGTACGGCGCGGGCCATGGGAGCCGCCGTGCCCGCCATGACCGCCGTGCCGGATCGGCAGGGCTCCGCCGACCAGCAGCGGAGGCTCCGGACGCGGCACCGGATAGCCGCCGCGCAGCAGCGCCCGGCGCAGCCGGTGCTCGTCCAGCGGCCCGCTGAAGGCCGCCCCCTGGGCGTGGGTGCATCCCATACCGCGCAGGGTGACAATCTGCTCGGGCAACTCCACCCCCTCTGCGATGGACTGCATTCCGAGGTCGCCGGCGATCCTCAGCAGCCCTGCGGTGATCTTGTGCAGCCGTGAGGACTCGACCACTCCCTCGACCAGTCCGGGGTCCAGTTTCAGCACATCGATGGGAAGCCTGCGGAGCGCCCTGATCGCGGCATAGCCGCTGCCGAAGCCGTCGAGGGCGATCCGCACCCCCAGGCGGCGCAGCGCGCCGAGGCGGTGCTCCAGCTCGTCCAGCGGCACCCGTGGATCGCTGTCGGTCAGCTCCAGGATCAGCGCTCCGGACGGCAGCCCATGGCGGGCCAGCAGGGTCTCCACGGCCTTGGGCGGCATCGACTTGTCCACCAGCCGGCTCGCGGGGAGCCGGACGCAGACCGGGACCGGATGGCCGTCGCGGCGCCGCTGGGCGGCCTGCTCGACGGCCGCCTCCAGCATCCAGCGGGACAGCTCGGCGGTACGGGCGGTGTCCTCACCGCTCCCCCGGCCGTTGTCGGCGACCCGGAGGAACTCGGCGGGGGTGAACAGGATGCCCTGGGCCGAGCGCCAGCGGGCCTGCGCCGCGACCGCGGTGATCCGGCCGCTGGTCAGTTCGACGACGGGCTGGTGCAGCAGCACGAACTCGCCGTCGTGCAGGGCGGCGCGCAGTCTGGTGGCGACCTCGGCGCGCCGCGCCACCTCGGCCTGCATCTGCGGTGCGTACAGCTCCACGCGGTTCTTGCCCGCGGCCTTGGCGCGGTACATCGCCAGGTCGGCGTTGCGCATCAGGGCGCCGGGGCTGGTGCCGGGCTCGGCGAAGGCGACGCCGATGCTGGCGGCCACGCGGACCTCGGTGCCGCCCTCGACCCGGTAGGGCTGGGAGAGCCGGAGCCGCAGCCGGTCGGCGATCTCCATGATGCGCTGCTCGCGGTTGCCGACGTCCCCCTCGCCGTCGCCGAGGATGAGGGCGGCGAACTCATCGCCCCCGAGCCGGGCCGCGCAGTCGCCGGACCCGGACCGCACGGACTCCTGGAGCCGACGGGCGGCCTGGACCAGCAGCTCGTCCCCGGCGTGGTGGCCGACGGTGTCGTTGACCGCCTTGAAGCCGTCGAGGTCGATGAAGAGCACGGCGGTGCCGGCGTCCGTACGGCGGCGGCCGGCGACGGCGTGCGCGACCCGCCGGGTGAACAGGGCGCGGTTGGGCAGGTCGGTGAGCGGGTCGTGCTCGGCGTTGTGCTGGAGCTGGGCCTGGAGCCGGACCCGCTCGGTGACATCGCGGCTGTTGAAGATCAGCCCGCCGTGGTGGCGGTTGATCGTGGACTCCACGTTGAGCCAGTCGCCGGAGCCGGAGCGGAAGCGGCATTCGATCCGGGTGGTGGGCTCCTCGCCCGGTGGGGCGGCCAGGAACCGGCGGACCTCGTGGACCACCGAGCCGAGGTCCTCGGGGTGGATCAGGGAGGCCAGCTCGGAGCCCTCCAGCTCCTCCGCGTCGCGGCCGTAGACCCCGGAGGCGGCCGGGCTGACATAGCGCAGGATCCCGGTGGGCGCGGCGATCATGATCACATCGCTGGAGCTCTGCACCAGGGAGCGGAAGTGGCTCTCCTTCTGGGCGAGTTCCTGGGTGAGCCTGATGTTGTCCATCAGCATGATCGCTTGTCGGACGACGAGCGCGAGCACGACCGCGCAGGCGGTGAAGAGCACCACCCCGTCGATCGGCCGGCCGTCCATCACGTTGAACAGGACCCCCAGGGTGCAGACGGCGGCGGCGAGATAGGGCGCGAGGGCGGCGAGCGAGCCCGCGATGGGGACGACGCTCTGCTGCGCGGGGCGGCGCGCCGGCGGCGGGTTCTGCGCGGCCTCACGGCGGGCCACCCACGGTGCGTACGCCAGCAGCACGGAACCGGCGAACCACCCGGCGTCGAGTATCTGCCCGGAGCGGTAGTGCTCCCGCAGCAGCGGCGAGGTGAACAGCGCGTCGCACAGCACGGTGAGCGCGAAGGCGGCGATCGCGGTGTTGATCGCGGAGCGGTTGCCCGAGGAGCGCCGGAAGTGGAGCACGATCACCATGCTGACCAGCACGATGTCCAGCAGCGGATAGGCGAGTGACAGGGCGCCGCGGGCCACGGAGGCGCCGTCCGCGCCGAACTCCCCGGTGTGGGCGAGCGCGAGGCTCCAGGAGAGCGTGACCAGCGATCCGGCGATCAGCCAGGCGTCCAGCCCCAGACAGATCCACCGGGCCCGGCTCGTGGGGCGCTTGGCGAGCACCAGCATCCCGACGATGGCGGGCGGGGCGAAGAGCAGAAAGCAGAAGTCGGCGA
The DNA here is from genome assembly GCF_039525925.1 of Streptomyces javensis. Taxonomy (NCBI): domain Bacteria; kingdom Bacillati; phylum Actinomycetota; class Actinomycetes; order Kitasatosporales; family Streptomycetaceae; genus Streptomyces; species Streptomyces javensis. The sequence goes on from NZ_BAAAIF010000004.1 coordinate 15,743, forward strand.
CCGAGGGGGTCGGCACGGAGCGGCCGAGCACCACCTCGTACCAGCCCCAGACGGCGTTCCCCAGCCCGGCCATGGCCGAGGAGGCGGCGAACAGCAGCCAGGCCGGGCGCAGCCGCCCGGCGTGCCGGCGGCCGTGCCACAGACAGGAGGCCGTGGCGGCGAACGCGGCGGCGCTCAGCCCGAAGTCACCCATGACGAGCGCCAGTTGGGACGATCCCCAGCCGACGATCGCCCCCGCCGCGTAACCGCCGCAGACCAGGGCGAGGACCACTTGCGGCAGCAGCCCGGCCCCGCCGCCGGAGACCGACGGCCGGGCGAGCACCGCTCCCGTGGCGCTCACTGGACTGCCATCCACTGCGTGGCGGACCACTGGCGCCTCGGGGCCCCCGGAAGCGGTATCCCCGCGGGCCTCGTCGAGTTGGAGAACCGCGCGGCTGCGCGGAAGTGTCGCGGTCGACGCCTGAGCTGCGTCGGGTTGTCGGTCCATCGGCCATACATCGCCCGTCGCCCCCCTCGAGTTCCGGTCCATCGCTGACGCCGTCAGGTCAGTGGCGCAGCCCCCGCTCGGGACGATACACCAGACTGGTCACTCAGGGACATAGGTCATCTACGCACCGTAACCGACTACGGCGTTGTATATACGGAGTGGAGTCAATCGGTGCCTGTATGTGGTGCCAGAGGCATGTCTACCCCGTCGTGGCGACGAGATGTGCCAGCGACTCGCCGCGCGCGTAACGATGCAGCTGATTCCTCAACAGCCGCTTGGCGCGCGGGAGGAAGGCAGACGTGGGGCCGCCCACATGCGGGGAGATGAGCACCCCTGGAGCGTGCCACAGCGGATGCCCGACGGGCAGTGGTTCGGGGTCGGTCACATCGAGCGCGGCCCGCAGCCGCCCCGACTCCAACTCCGTGAGCAGGGCCTTGGTGTCCACGACCCCACCACGGGAGACGTTCACCAGCAGCGCCCCGTCCTTCATCCGGGACAGGAATTCCGTCCCCGCCAGCCCACGGGTGGCCTCGGTGAGCGGGGTCACCAGCACCACCACATCCGCTTCCGGAAGCAGTCGGGGCAATTCGTCGATCGGGTGCACCGGGCCGCGCTCGGTCGTGCGCGGGGAGCGCGCGACGCGCGCCACCCGCTCGCACTCGAAGGGCACAAGCCGATCCTCGATCGCGCTGCCGATGGCCCCGTAGCCGACGATCAGTACGGACTTGTCGGCGAGCGCGGGACGGAAGCCGGAGCGCCACTCCTCGGCGTCCTGGCCCCGGACGAAGTCGGGGACGCCGCGCAGCGAGGCCAGGATGAGGGTGAGGGCGAGCTCGGCGGTGCTCGCGTCGTGCACACCGCGCGCGTTGCACAGCCGCACCCCGGGCGCGAGATCGGCCAGCGCGGGCTTGATGTGGTCTATTCCGGCGGTGAGGGTCTGCACCACCCGCAGGTTGGTCATGGCGGGCAGCGGGCGGGTGCACACCTGCGGCGGCTTCATGTACGGGACGCAGTAGAACGCGCAGCGCGCCGGGTCGGTGGGGAAGTCCTCACCACCGTCCCAGTGGGCGTATTCGAGGGTGTCGGGAAGGCCGTCGATCTCCTCGGGCGGGATGGGCAGCCACACCAGGTCGCGCGCTTCGGATGAACCGTGAGTCGAACCGTGGTGGCGGAACGTATCGCTGTGATCTGCACTCATGCCAGGAGGCTATGCGATCACCGGCCGTTGGCAGAGGTTAGTTTGGGGTCCGAGGAACGGGAGGGGTCAGGCCAGGTGGAGCGCAGGAGAATCGGAGCGGCGGCGCTCGAAGTGGGGGCCATCGGCCTTGGATGCATGCCGATGAGCTGGGCGTACACCGCTTCGCAGCGCAGTGGCGAGCACTCGGAGCGCACCGTGCACACCGCGCTCGACTCGGGGGCGAGCCTGCTGGACACCGCCGACATGTACGGCCCCTTCACCAATGAGCTGCTGGTGGGGAGGGTGCTCAAGGAGCGGCGGGCGGACGCCTTCGTGTCCACCAAATGCGGACTGCTGGTGGGCGACCAGCACATCGTGGCCAACGGGCGGCCCGGCTACGTGAAGCGGGCCTGCGACGCCTCGCTGCGCCGGCTCCAGACCGATGTGATCGACCTCTACCAGCTGCACCGGGCCGACCCCGAGGTCCCCATAGAGGAGACCTGGGGCGCGATGGCGGAGCTGGTCGCGGCGGGGAAGGTACGGGCGCTCGGGCTGTGCGCCGTGGGGGCGCGGGCGCAGCGGAGGGCGGGCGCCGGGATGCACGACGCCACGGTGCGCCAGCTGGAGCGGGTCCAGCAGGTCTTTCCGGTCAGCTGTGTGCAGGCGGAGCTGTCGGTGTGGTCGCCCGACGCGCTGGAGGCGCTGGTGCCGTGGTGTGCCTCGCGCGGGGTGGGCTTCCTGGCGGCGATGCCGCTGGGCAACGGCTTCCTGAGCGGAACGCTGACCCCGGGGCAGGGCTTCGAGCCGGACGACATGCGGGCCCGGCATCCGCGGTTCACGGCGGAGATGATGGCCGCGAACCAGCCGATCGTGGCCGGTCTGCGACGGGTCGCCGAGCGGCACGGGGACGGGGTGACCCCGGCCCAGGTGGCCCTGGCCTGGCTGCTGGCGCAGGGGCCGCATGTGGTGCCGGTGCCGGGGACCAAGCGGGAGCGGTGGGCGGCGGAGAACTGCGCGGCGGCCGGTCTGCCGCTTTCCCCCGAGGACCTAGCGGAGATCGCGGGGCTGCCTCCGGCGCGGGGGTCGTGGGACTGAACGCGCCGCGCCCGGCGGCCCGGCGCGGGGGTCGTGGGACTGAACGCGCGGCGTCCGACGGCCCGGCGCGGGCCTCCGGTGTGCGTTCGGCCCTGGTCCGGGCCCGATCCGGGGATGGGAACCCGGCGCGGGCCCGCGGTGTATAAGAATCAGTGCCGTGCCGCGGCACACGTGCCCATGGAGAGGAAACCCGACCGTGCGACGTCCTCGCGTCACCTCTGTTCTCGCCGCCGCTGCCGCTGCCGCCGTGGTGCTCGTGGCGGGCTGCTCGTCCGACGGTGACAGCATCACCAGACCGGGCGGCCGGTCGTCCACGCCCACGAAGCCGGGCGGCGGGGACCCCTCGGGCGCGCCCTCGCCGACGGAGTCCGCGGCGCCCGCGAAGGGCTCGGTGAAGGTGGAGCGCACGCTCACCACGAAGCTGAACTCCCCCTGGGGGCTAGCGCCGCTGCCCGGCGGGGATCTGCTGGTCTCCTCGCGGGACACCGGGAAGATCTTCAAGGTCTCGGCGGACTCGGGGAAGAAGACCGAGCTGGGGTCCGTCCCGGGCGTCTCCGCCGCCGGTGAGGGCGGGCTGCTGGGGCTGGCGGTCTCCTCCGACTTCGGCACGGACCATATGGTCTACGCGTACTTCACCACCGATTCGGACAACCGCATCGTCCGGATGGTGTACGACGACAAGCGCCCCGCCGGCGATCAGCTCGGCGCCCCGGACACGATCTTCAAGGGCATCCCCAAGGGCGCGATCCACAACGGGGGCCGTATCGCCTTCGGCCCGGACAAGATGCTCTACGCGGGCACGGGAGAGAGCGGTGACCGCGGGCTCGCCCAGGACATGGACTCCTTCGGCGGCAAGATCCTGCGGATGACCCCGGACGGCGAGCCCGCGCCCCGCAATCCGGACGCCCAGTCGGTCGTCTACTCCCCGGGTCACCGCAATGTGCAGGGCCTGGCCTGGGATGCGGACAAGCGGCTGTGGGCATCCGAGTTCGGCCAGGACACCTGGGACGAGCTCAATCTGATCGAGCCGGGCAAGAACTACGGCTGGCCGGAGGCCGAGGGCAAGGCCGGGAAGAAGGGCTTTGCCGATCCGCTCGAACAGTGGAAGCCCAAGGACGCCTCGCCGAGCGGAATCGCCTACGCCAAGGGCTCGATCTGGATGGCCGGGCTGCGCGGTGAGCGGCTGTGGCGCATTCCGCTGAAGGGCGACAAGGCGGTGGCGAAGCCACAGTCGTTCCTGGACGGGAAGTACGGACGGCTGCGCAGCGTGGTGGCGGCGGACGACGGGGGGCTGTGGCTGACCACGAGCAATACGGATGGGCGCGGTGAGCCGGGGCGGGAGGACGACCGGATCCTGCGGCTGGAGGTCCGCTGAGGGGAGATTCGCCGCAGGGGATCCGCTGAAGGGAGATTCGCTGAGGGGAGGGCGAATCGGCTGGTCGTGGCGTTGAGTTCGGCCGACATGGTGCGGAGTGCCCGTTCTGTGACGGGTCTGCCTACACTGGCACCAGTCGCACGCCTACGGGGGTCGTCATGTTCAACCTCATCGAGGAACTGTTCGCGCCCGGCCGCAAGCACACCGATGAAGAGCGCAACCGACTGGAGTTCACGCTCGACGAGACGCGCAGCAGCGATCCGGGGAAGGGTCCTATAGACCTTGACTCCGGGCGAGTGGTGATCCGGCCTCGCGAAGGGGACTGACCCGGAACCCGGAAGGGGTCATGGGGGCTGACCCGGCGGGCGATCGCGCACACCGTCAGCGGGCCACCGCCGCGCCGTCGGCCAGGCCGTCCACCAGGCGCAGGCGGTGAGCCACGGCGGCTGCCTCGGTCCGGCCCGAGACGCCCAGCTTGGCCAGGATGTTGGAGACATGCACGCTGGCCGTCTTGGGCGAGATGAAGAGCTCCTCGGCGATCTGGCGATTGCTGCGCCCGTCGGCGACCAGTCGCAGCACATCCCGCTCCCGTGGTGTCAACCCCAGCTCCTCGGCCGGATCAACGGGTTCGGCGGGCTCGGCGGCCGGGGCCGGGGAGCCCGGGGCCGGGGGCAGTGCGGGGGTGCGGCCCGGGGACGCGTCGAGCGCGGCGCGGGTCGCGGCTGACGCCAGGGGCAGCCGGGCGCGTCGGGCCAGCAGCTCGATCTCCTCGCGCAGCGGACGGGCGCCCAGCCGGTCGGCCACGGCATACGCCTGGGCGAGCAGTTCGGCGGCGTGGTCGCGATCGGCCTCACCGGAGGTGCCTCGACCGGGGGCGTTCTCGCCGGAGGTGTTCCGGCCGGGGGTGCTCCCGCCCGGGGTGCTCCCGCCGGGGGTGAGCAGTGCCTCTGCCCAGCGGTGGCGGGCGCGGGCCAGGGGATAGGGGCGGTCCAGCGCGGCGAAGGCGGCCGTGGCCTCGGCCCAGAGGTCGGGCCGGTCCCGGCCCTCGGCGCGTGCCAGTTCGGCCTGGACCAGCGCCGCGTGGGCCCGCCATACCGGCACGGGCTGCGGCACCCGCTTCACGGCCGCCCGGAGGCGGGCCAGCGCCTCGCCCCGGCCCGGCTCGGCCGTGGGCAGCCCGCGGGCGGCCGACTCGGCCGCGGTGGCCGTGTACAGCAACCGCCAGACGTAACGCTGCATCCCGGGTGGGAAACCGGCCGCCACGACCTGGTCCAGCAGGGCCCGGACCTCCAGGATCCGGCCACGGGCCGCCGCGAGTTCGATGGCGTGCCCCGCGATCTGGAGGGTGACTGCGGTTCGGTGTTGCGGGCGCCGTAGTGCTCCCGGGCGGCGGCCAGCTCGCGCTCCGCCGTGTCCCACTCCCCGCGCACCAGGGCCAGCTGGGTGAGCCGGTTGGCGGCGGTGCCGCGCGGTTTGGTGCCGAGGGCGAGCCGCCGGGTCTCCAGGGCCGCCGCCTCCGCCTCGTCCCACCGGCCCAGGGAGAACAGCGACTCGGCCAGATTCCCGTAGACCCAGGCCCGGGAGTCCACCAGGCCCACCCGGTCCAGGATCCGGGCGCCCTCCTCGGCGGTCTCCACCGCCTCGGCCGACCAGCCGACCCCCTCCAGCGCCGAGGCCAGATTGACATAGCAGCGCCCCAGGACGCTGATGTCGCCGAGGGCCAGGGCCCGCTCGCAGACCTCGCGCATCTCGGCCAGCCCGCGCTCGATGTCGCCGGAGTCACCGGTGAAGTAGCCCAGCGTCAGGCGGGCGTTCAGCTCCGTGCTCTCGGCGCCCACCAGCCGGGCCAGCTCGACCGCCCGTTCGGCGGCGGCCAGGCCCTCGGCACCCGGCCGGTGGGTCATCGTCCAGCCCGCCACCTGCGCCATGACCTCGGCGTGTACGGGAGACGGCGGCAGCCCGCGCACCAGCTCCTGGGCCCGGCTCAGCTCCTCCCAGCCGTCACCGCGGGCCAGCCCCTCCATCAGCTTGCTCTGCTGGGTCCAGAACCAGGCGGCCCGCAGCGGGTCGTCACCGTCGCGGTCCAGCGTCCGCAGGGCCCGCTTGCTGACGGTCAGCGCGCGCTCCCGCTGCCCGGACATATGCGCGGCCACCACCACCTCGGCGAGCAGATCGAGATGGCGCAGCGCCTGGTCCTCACAGCCGCAGGCGGGGTACACCTCCGCGTGGCCCATGGGCCGCTGCGCCCGCCGTATCTCCGTGGGTGCCTCCTCCCACAGCTCCATGGCCCGCTCCAGCAGCCGCAGCTGCTCCGCGTGGGCGTACCGCCGCCGTGCCGCGACGGACGCCTGGAGCACGGCGGGCAGGGCCTTGGCGGGGTCGTGTGCGTGGTACCAGTAGCTGGCCAGCCGGGCGGCCCGCTCATCGGCCCGTACCAGCGCGGGCTCGGCCTCCAGGGCCTCCGCGAAGCGCCGGTTGAGCCGGGAGCGCTCCCCGGGCAGCAGATCGTCGCGCACGGCCTCGCGCACCAGCGAATGCCGGAAGCGGTAGCCGCTGTCGTCGGCCGTGGGGCGCAGGATGTTCGCCCCGACGGCGGCCCGCAACGCGTCGATCAGCTCGTCCTCGCCCAGCCGGGCGACCGCGCGCAGCAGTTCGTACTCCACCGAGGAGCCACCCTCGGCGAGGATCCGCACCACCCCCTGGGCCTCCTCGGGCAGCGCCTCGACCCGCACCAGCAGCAGATCGCGCAGCGATTCGCTGAGCCCGGTGGCACAGCCCTCGTTGAGGGAGCGGGCGATCTCCTCCACGAAGAAGGCGTTGCCGTCGCTGCGCTTGAAGATCCGGTCGACCAGCTCGCGCTCCGGCTCGGCCCCGTTGATCCCGGTGAGCTGGGCGCGCACCTCGCCACGGGTGAAGCGGGACAGCTCGATGCGCCGCACCTCGCGCATCCGGTCCACCTCGGCGAGGAACGGGCGCAGCGGATGGCGGCGGTGGATGTCGTCGGAGCGGTAGGTGGCCACGACCAGCAGCCGGGCGCTGAGCAGCGAGCGGAAGAGATAGCCAAGCAGTTCGCGGGTGGAGCGGTCGGCCCAGTGCAGATCCTCGATGGCGACGACAAGGGTGCGCTCGGCGGCCAGCCGCTCCAGCAGCCGGACGGTGAGCTCGAAAAGCCGGGCCCGGCCGTCCCCGTCGTGGGAGGCCTGGGAGGTCTCGCCGAGCTCGGGCAGCAGCCGGGCCAGTTCGCCCTCCTGCCCGGCGGCGGCCCCGTCCAGCTCGGTGCCCAGCTTGCGGCGCAGTGAGCGCAGCACGGTGGACACGGGCGCGAACGGCAGCCCGTCGGCACCCATCTCCACACAGCCGCCGACCGCCGCGACCGCCCCCGCGGCCACGGCCGAGGCCAGGAACTCATCGATGAGCCGGGTCTTGCCGACCCCCGCCTCTCCCCCCACCAGCAGCACCTGTGGCTCGCCCGCGGTGGCGCGGGCGAGCGCGTCCTCGAGGGTGGCCAACTCCTGGGCGCGTCCGATGAACACCGGGCTGACGGACGTGGTGTGCACGTCGTCGAGCATCGCACAGGGCACCGACACCGCGGCACCGGCTTTTCCGGCGCCCACCGTTCCGGATTCCACCGCTCCGGTTTCCACCGCTTCGGTTTCCACCGCTCCGGTTTCCACCGCTCCGGCCCTCCTGGCGAGCGACACGGCCCGGCCGCCGTCAGGCCGCCGTACGGTACGACCGTGGTGAGCGGTCGCCGCGCCACCGCCGGACCGGCCTCATCCAGCCTCCGCTCCCCCGCCCGGCCGAGCGGCCGTCGGCCCCCTCCACCGCCTGCCGGACCAGCCGAGCCGCGGCGGCCTCCCGCCGCAGCTCGGTCTCGCGGATCCGGTGCAACTCATGGTGCAGCATGGCGTTCTCCCTGGTGACGAGTGATTTCGTGGAACGCGTCCACTCTCGTCGGCCAGGCGGGCCCGGCACATCGGGAGGCCGCCCGATCTTCGCTCGGGCCAGGGCCTTAGGCGCCCCGCCGACATGGCTGAGGAAGCCTGAGGAGGGTCCTTAGGGCACCGGCGACCGTGCCGTACCGGCCGCCGCCGCGCCCTCCGCGGGCTGCCCCGGCAGCGGCACGGGCACCGCCACCGGCCCGGACGCCGGGCCCTCACCGTCGCCCCCGGCCCCAACCTCGGCGTCGCCCGTGCCCTCGCCCTCCGACTCGATGCTGATCCTCGGCAGCAGCCGCTCCAGCCAGCCCGGCAGCCACCAGTTGGCGCCCCCGAGCAGATGCATCAGCGCGGGCACCAGGAGCGTACGGAGGACGAAGGCGTCCAGGGCGACCGCGGCCGCCAGCCCGATGCCGAACATCGCGATGATCCGGTCGCCGCTGAGCACGAAGGCCGAGAAGACCGCGATCATGATGACGGCGGCGGAGTTGATGACCCGGCCGGTCTCGGCGAGCCCCACCCGGACCGCGGTGCGGTTGTCGCGGGTGCGCCGCCACTCCTCGTACATCCGGCTGACCAGGAAGACCTGGTAGTCCATGGAGAGCCCGAAGAGCACCGACACCATGATCACTGGCAGGAAGGGCTCGATCGGGCCCGCCCTGCCCAGCCCCAGCAGTTCGCTCCCCCAGCCCCATTGGAAGATCGCGACCACCACGCCGAAGGACGACGCGACGGCGGCCACATTCATGACCGCCGCCTTGATCGGGATGCCGATGCTGCGGAACGCGAGCAGCAACAGCACACATCCCAGCGCCACCACCACCCCCACGAACAGCGGCAACTTGCTCACGATCACCGCGGCGAAGTCGTCGTAGCCCGCCGTCAGCCCGCCCACGTAGACCCGCAGCGAGCTGCCCTCCTCGGCCCGGGGCAGCACCTCGGCGCGCAGCCGTCCGACGAGGTCGGAGGTGTCCCGGGACTGCGGTGCCGTCGTGGGGACGACCGTGATGACGCCGGTGTCGCCGCCTCCGCCCAGGTCCGCGGCGGTCACCGAGGCCACTCCGTGGATGGTGCGCAGGGTCTCGGGCAGTTGGGTGAAGGCCATACGGTCGTCGGCCCCGTCCATGCTGCCTATCAGCGTCAACGGGCCGTTGAAACCCGGTCCGAACCCCTCGGCCAGCAGATCGTAGGCCCGGCGCGTGGTCGAGGCCGAGGAGCCGTTGCCCTGGTCCGAGGTGCCCAGGTGGAGCGAGAAGGTGGGGAGGGCGAGCACCGCGATGAGGGCGGCCGCGACCGCCCCCAGCAGTTTGGGGCGGCGCTCGACGTAAAGCGCCCAGCGCGCGCACAGGCCCTGGGACGCCGCGGCTTCCGGCCCCCGCTCGGCCAGCCGTCCGCGCTCCCTCCGGTTGAGGGCCCGCATGCCGATCAGGCCGAGCAGCGCGGGTAGCAGGGTGAGCGAGGCGGCGACCGTAAGGGCGACGGTGAGTGCCGCGGCGACCGCCACGCCGTTGAGGAAGGACAGCCGCAGGACGAGCATGCCGAGGAGCGCGAGACAGACGGTCGCGCCCGCGAAGACCACCGCGCGCCCCGAGGTGGCCACCGCGCGCTGGGCGGCCTGTTCCACCGACAGCCCCCGCCGCAGCCCCTTGCGGTGCCGGGTGACGATGAACAGCGCGTAGTCGATCCCCACGCCGAGGCCGATCAGCATGCCGAGCATGGGTGCGAAGTCGGCGATGGTCATGGCGTGGCCGAGCAGCCCGATGGCCGCGTACGCGGTGCCGACGCCGATGAGCGCGGTGGCGATCGGCAGCAGCGTCGCCGCGAGCGAGCCGAAGGCGAGGAAGAGCACCACGGCGGCCACGCCGACCCCGATGGCCTCGCTCAGATGGGCGGGCCCGGTCCGCTCGGTGAGCCCGGCGCCCGCACCGCCCATCTCGACCTGAAGGCCCTTGGCCCCGGAGGCGGCGGAGCGCACCGTGTCGAGCACCCGGCGCACCTCCGCCTCGCCCAGGTCGGCGGCGGGTTCGCGGAAGACGACGGTGGCGTAGGCGGTGTGCCCGTCGGCGCTGATCCGGCCGTTGTCACCGGCCTCGCCGAGCCCGCCGGATCCGCCCAACCGGCCGGTGTCACCGGCGCCGTACGGACCGGTCACGGAGGCGACGCCGGGCAGGTCCGCCACCTGCCGCAGCGCCGCCGTCATCCGCCGCTCGACCCCTGGGGCGCGTACGCTGCCCGCGCCGTCCGCGGTGTGCCAGACGATGGTGTCGCTGTCCCCCGCCCGGTCCGGCAGCCGCCGCTCCACCAGGGCGGAGACCTTGGAGGAGTCGGTGCCCGGGATGTCGTAGTCGTTGGAGTACGCCGAACCCGTCACGGCCGCCGCCGCGGCGACCCCGGCGAAGGCGGCCAGCCACAGCACGATGACGATGGCTCGGCGCCTGAGACACCAGCGGGCGAGTGCGGCCATGGCTGCTTTCCGGGTATTGCGCCGAACGCGCGATGTGGCTGAGACGAGTGCACTGTGTCAGCCCGAAAAGATCCTTTGTCTCCTTTGTGGTTTTCCCCACATCCGGGGGTGATCGCCGGTTCCGTCCCCGGCCGAGGGCGTGGGCCGCGGCCGGACCATCACCGCCCGGCCGCGGCGACCAGCGGAAAGTGGCAGGCCACCCGATGTCCCGGCGCGGCCGGCTCGGTGGAGGCGGGCTCGATCCGGGCGCAGATTTCCTGAGCGGCCGGACAGCGGGTACGGAACCGGCAGCCCGAGGGCGGGTCGGCGGCCGAGGGGGTCTCGCCGCCCAGCGGTGCCCCGGCGACCTCGGCCGCCGGGTCGGGCTGCTCGGCGGTGTCCAGCAGTCCGCGGGTATAGGGATGCAGCGGCGCGTCGAATACCGAGGCCGCTGGTCCTGTTTCGACCATCTTGCCCAGGTACATCACGCCGACCGTGTCCGCGAGGTGGCGCACCACGGCCAGGTCGTGCGAGATGAACAGATAGGCCAACCCCTTCTCGCGCTGGAGGTCCCGCATCAGATTGAGGATCTGTGCCTGTACGGAGACGTCGAGGGCCGAGACGGGTTCGTCGGCGACCACCAGCGACGGTGACAGCGCGAGCGCGCGGGCCAGCCCCAGGCGCTGGCGCTGGCCGCCGGAGAACTCGTGCGGGTAGCGGTCCACGGCGCCGCGATCCAGCCCGACATCGTCCAGCAGCCCGGCGATCCGCGCGTTCTGCGCGGCACGGTCGCCGATGCCCTGGATGACCAGCGGCTCCCGCAGCATCGCGCCGACCCGCATCCGCGGGTCCATGGACGCGTACGAGTCCTGGAACATCAGCTGCACCTCGCGCCGGTGGGCGCGCAGCGCACGCCGGTCCAGCGCGGCGATGTCGCGGTCCGCGAAGCGGACGGTGCCGCGGGTCGGCTCCTCCATGCCGACGACCAGCCGTCCGAGCGTGGACTTGCCGCAGCCGGACTCCCCCACGATGCCGAAGGTCTCGCCACGCCTGACGACCAGCGACACCCCGGCGACGGCGCTCACGACGGCGGCCGCGGCGCGCCCGCGGAGCGCGAAGGGGTTGCTGTGCAGGGGGTAGTCCTTGGTGACGTCGGTGAGCTCGAGCAGGGTCTCGTCGGCACGGGACGGGGGCGTGGCGGGGGCGGCGGGGACGACTTCGGCGACGGGATCGACGGCGGGGTCGACGGGGTGGAAGCAGGCGAAGGCGTGTGCGTCGCGACGGGCGGCCCCGGCCCGCCCTTCGGGCATGTCCCCGGTCGCCGGACCGTGCGGCGCCGTCCTCGGACCGGGGGCCGGGGCGGAGCCCCCGTTCCGGGAAGCGGTGGGCGGGGGCAGCACCACCTCGGACAGCTCTGGCTCCGCCTCCCGGCACTCCGCGGTCGCGAAGCCGCACCGTGGCGCGAACCGGCAACCCGCGGGCCGCGTGACAAGGGACGGCGGCAGGCCCGGAATCGTGGCGAGCGGCTGCGACTCGTCCGCCGCCCGCTCCGGCAGCGCGGCGAACAACGCCTGCGTGTACCGATGGCGCGGGGCCGCGAACAGGGCGCGCACGCCCGCCCGTTCCACCGTCCTGCCCGCGTACATCACCGCCACCCGGTCCACCCGTCTGGCGATCACCCCCAAGTCGTGCGTGACCAGGATCATCGCCATGCCCAGACGCGACCGCAGATCGTCGATGAGCTCCAGGATCTGGGCCTGTGTGGTGACGTCGAGCGCGGTCGTCGGCTCGTCGGCGATCAGCAGCTCGGGCTCGCAGATCAGCGCCATGGCGATGGCGACGCGCTGCCGCATGCCGCCGCTGAGCTGGTGCGGGTAGTTCCTCAGCCGCTCACCGGGGGTCGGCAGGCCGACCAGCCGCAGCATCTCCTCGGCCCGCTGCCACGCTTCCGCCTTGCCCAGGCCCTTGTGCAGCAGCAGCGGCTCCGCGACCTGGGCGCCGATGGTCATGGTCGGGTTGAGGGAGGTGAGCGGGTCCTGGAAGACCATGCCGATGGAGTTGCCCCGAACGCCCCGGAGCACCGGCTCGGTCGCGGTCGCCAGGTCCGTACCGCCGAAGTCTATGGAGCCGCCGGTGATCCGGCCGCCGCCCGGCAGCAGGCCGAGCACGCTCAGCGCGGTCATGGTCTTCCCGCAGCCGGACTCGCCGACGATGCCCAGCGCCTCGCCCGGGGCGAGGTCCAGGGAGACTCCGTCGAGGGCGTGCACGGTGCGGTCGCGGCCCGCGATCTCGACGTGGAGATCGTCGACACGTAGCAGGAGAGACCCGGTGGTCCCGGTGGAGTCGGTCATCAGCGGTTGCCTCCGCTCTTCCGGAGCCGCACGTCGAAGGCGTCCCGCAGCCCGTCCCCGATGAAGTTGAAGGCGGCGACAACGAGCACGATCGCGATGCCCGGCGGGAAGATCAGCCACCAGTAGCCGACCTGGGTGTAGGTGATACCCGCGCTGAGCATGGAGCCCCAGTCGGCGGCGGGCGGCGGGATGGACAGGCCGAGGAACGACAGATACGCGACGTAAAGGATCGCGTCGGCGATCTGGAAGGTGGCGTTGACGACGACGGTGCCGATCGCGTTCGGCACGATGTGCCGGAAGACGGCGCGCGTCCCGCCGCCGCCCATGAGCCGCATGGCGTGGATGTAGTCCCGGCTGCGCAGGGCGAGGGCTTCACCGCGGATGAGGCGCGCCGGGGACAGCCAGGCGACCGAGGCGATGATGAGGATCAGCACCGGTTTGCTGGGCGTGACGATCGCGGCGACGACGACCAGCAGGAAGAGGGCGGGGATGGCGAGCGCGGCGTCGGTGATCCGCATCATGGCGGCGTCCAGCCAGCCACCGAAGTAGCCCGCGACCGAGCCGTAGACGGTGCCGATCAACGTGGCGAGAAGCCCCGCCGCGAGGCCCACTTCCAGGGAGGTCCGGCCGCCGGTCATCAGCCGGCCGAGCATGTCGTAGCCGAGGTCGGTGGTGCCCAGCGGATGGCCGGGGCTGCCGGGCGCGAGATTGGCCTGGCCCAGATCGGTGTGCACCTGGTCGGTGGAGTGGAGCAGCGGGCCGAGGAAGCAGAAGGCGCTCAGCGCCACCAGCACCACCGCCCCGGCCAGGGCCAGTTTGTCGCGGGTGAAGACGGCGAGGGTGCGGCGGGCGAGGCTCGGGGTGGGGACGTCCGTCCCGTCGACGGCGGGGGCGGTCCCGGCGGCTGTGGCGGTCACGAGACGCTCCTGATCCGGGGGTCGAGGACGGCATACGCGATGTCGGTGATCAGCGAGCCGATGACGGTGGCGACGCCGACGACGAGGGTCACCCCGAGCAGCACCGGGAAGTCGGAGCCCTGGGCGGCGTTCCAGAACAGCAGCCCCATCCCCGGGTAGTTGAACATCGACTCCACGACGAGTGCGCCGCTGAAGAGGGTCGGGAGATAGAGGCCGAGGAGGGTGGCGAGCGGAATGAGCGCGTTGCGCAGCACATGCCGGACCATGATCCGCGCGCTGGACTGGCCTTTGGCCCGCGCTGTGCGGACGTATTCCTCGCCCAGGTTGTCCAGGACCGCCGAGCGCATGTAGCGGCTGAAGGCGGCGATGACGCCGAGCGCCATGGTCACCACGGGCAACACCAGCCCGGGAAGGTCGCCCAGGATGCCGCCGACGGTGTCCGCCTGCGGCGCCTCGGCCGGGAAGAGCTGGAGCCGCTGGCTGAAGACGAGGATCAGGACCAGGCCGAGGAAGAAGGCGGGGGTGGCGTAGGCGAGGAAGGCCAGCCCGGTGAGGAGGTAGTCGGCGGCCCCGCCCCGGCGTACGGCCTGGAGGATGCCCAGCGGGATCGCGAGGACGGCGGCGAGGGCGATGGCCAGCCCGGTCAGGACGAGGGTCTTGGGCAGCCGGTCGGACAGCAGCGAGGAGACCGTCTGGTTGAGCTTGTACGACTCGCCGAGGTCGCCGGTGAGCAGCCGCCCGAGGTACTTCACGTACTGGAGCGGGAGCGAGCGGTCGTAGCCCTGCTGGTGGTTGAAGTGCTCGACCGCCTGCGGGGTGGCCTTGGGGCCGAGGATGGCGCGGGCGGGGCCCCCGGGGAGCTGGTGCAGCAGCACGAAGACGATGACGGAGACGAGCAGCAGGACGACGGCGGCCTGCGCGGTGCGCTTGATCAGAAAGCGGATCACTTCCGGCCCGCCCCCTTCTTGACGAAGTACCAGTCCTGGGGGGCGAGGCTCAGGGTCGGGTTCTGGTCGACGCCGCGCAGGTCGTTGCGGATGACGGAGACCTGGTAGGCGGGGTTGGGGGTCCACAGGACGGGGACCTTGCGGGCGACGTACTCGCCGTAGCGGCGCATCGCGGCCGGGTCGCCGGAGTACTCGGTGTCCTTGATCAGCTCATCGGTGCGCGGGTCGGACCAGTTGCCCATGTTGGAGGGGGCGCCGGTGGCGAAGAGCTGTTCTCCGCTGGGGTCGGGCGGGAAGTACCAGCTGCCCGCCGTACCGAAGAACCCCAACTCCCACGCCTTGCACAGCGGTTCGGTCCGTTCGCAGGGGACGGTGGTGCCGAGCACCGTGTTCAGCGGCTGCTGCCGGACGTCGAGGGTGATCCCGGCCTTGTCGTACGAGGACTTGATCTCCTGCATCTGGTTGGAGCTCTCGGTCGAGCCGGACTGCGACAGCAACGAGAGCTTCAGTGGCTGCCCCTCCTCGATGCCCTTGCCGCACGCGTCGCCGCCGGTCCCGGGCCTCGCGCAGCGCAGCGTCCCGCCGTCCCGCGCCTTCCAGCCGTGGGCGGCCAGCAGCCGCTTCGCCGCGGCCGGGTCGTACGGATAGGGGTCCTTCGCGAGCAGGCTCGCGGGGACCGGGCCGCGGGTGGGGTCGGCGCTGCCGCGCCAGATCACCTTGGAGATGGCGCGCTGGTCGATGAGGAGCTGGAGAGCCTGGCGGAGATAGGTCTGGCGCAGCAGCGGGCCCGCGGTGGGGTGGTTGAAGTTGAGCACGAGATAGGTGATCGCCCAGCCCTCCCACGGGTCGACGCGATAGCCCATCTCCTGGAACTTCTTGGACTGGGCCATCACCGACGGCGGGATGTAGCCGTAGTCGACGCCACCGGAGCGCAGCACGTTGAATTCGGAGTCGGCGGTGGTGAAGGGCTTGAAGACGACGCGGTCGAGGTGGGGCTTGTCGGGGCCGGAGTAGCGGGCGTTGGGTTCGAGCGCGACCTGTCCCGAGGTGGCCCACTGGCGGATCTTCCAGGGCCCGTTGACGGTCTTCCACAGGGGGTCGGTGGCGAAGGCCGAGAGCTGCTTGGCGTGCCGGGTCAGCCGCGCGAAGACCTTCTTGGGGTCCTCGTCGTCCGGGTTCCAGGCGTGCCGGGGCAGCGGGGTGAAGTAGAGGAGCTGGTTGGCGGTGAACCAGGCGGGGTTGTACGCGCGGTCGAGCCGGAGCCGGAAGGTGCGTTCGTCGATCGCCTGGAACCGCTTGATGTTGTCCGGCAGCAGCTTCGGCGAATAGCCGCCCCACTCCGCCTTGTTGTGCTTGATCAGGTCGAACCAGAATTCCACGTCCCGGGTGGTGACGGGCTTTCCGTCGGACCAGCGGTAGCCCTTCTTCAATGTGACGGTCACCGTCTTGTTGCCGTCGCTGTAGCGGGGCTGCTCGGCGAGGTTGCGCGGGCTGTCCAGGCTGAGCTCGGCGCCCTTCTTCTCGGGCTGGTAGAGCGGCAGATAGAGCAGGTTCTGGATCGAGCTGTTGTAGGTGGCCAGATAGCCGGGCGCGCCGATCGGGAAGATCCAGTTGGGGGTGGCCGCCGGTGGCAGCGCCATGGTCGCCGTACCGCCCTCGACCCTGGTGCCGCCCGTCGCGCCGACATCGGTGATCCGGCCGGCCCGGGGTCCGCAGCCGGTGACCAGGCCCGTGCCGCCGCCGAGGATGAGGGCCGCGACAAGTCCCGCGAGGGGCCCGCGTATTCGTGTACTGCGCAGACCCATGCCGCCTCCGCGGGGTCGTCGGGGTGGTTCGGGATCGCCGGGGTGGTACGGGGCCGTCGGCCGAACGAAGATAGCGAGCAAAGTACGGACGACTTTGAAAAGAAGTCAAGAGTCTGGCGCGCGAAGCCGGGAATGTTATCTACTGAGAGCCCGTTGCTACATCGACTTCGTTCGGATATCGAATAAAGTCCGGACGATGCAGGAAAGACCGACCGACGGAAAGGGCGCCACATGACCGCCGCCGAGGAGCAGCCCGGCTCCGCCGCGCACGTCCTCGAACTCGTCGCGAGCGGCACCGCGGCCTCCCGCGCCGATCTCGTAAGGGAGTTGGGGCTCGCCGCCTCCACCGTCTCCGCACGGGTGCAGGAGCTGGTGGACGCCGGGCTGCTCACCGAATACGGCGAGGGCGCCTCGCGCGGCGGCCGCCGACCCCGCCTGCTGCGGATACCGGACAGTGGGGGCATCGCGCTCGCCGCCGACCTGGGCAGCCATCACGCCCGCGTCGGCGCGGTCGGCCGCACGGGCGCCACCTTCGACGTGACCGAGCACTCCTTCGACCTGACGGCCGGTCCCGACCGGGCCCTGGAGCCGCTGGTGGGGCGGCTCGCCGAGCTCGCGGACCGCCAGCGCGCGGCGGGCCGCACGGTGCGGGCCGTCGGCGTCGGCTTCCCCGGCCCCGTGGACACGGGCACGGGCCAGGTCATCGCCCCGGCCCGGATGCCCGGCTGGCATCTGTACGAACTGCGCGACCGGCTCGCCGAGCGGCTCGGACTGCCCGTCCTCGTCGACAACGACGCCAACATGATGGCCCTCGGCGAGCACCGGGTCGCCCACCCCGGGCTGCGCCACCTCGTCGTCGTCAAGGCGGGCCGCGGCATCGGCTCCGGCGTGATCAGCGACGGCCGCCTCTACCGGGGGGCGCGCGGCTCGGCGGGCGACATCAGCCATGTGCGCGTCGACGCGGCCGCCGAACGCCCCTGCTCCTGCGGCAACATCGGCTGTCTGGAGACCGTCGCCAGCGGCGCCGCGATCGCCGCCGAGCTGCGCACGCTCGGCATCGGCGCCGACGGGTCGACGGATGTGCTGCGCCTGGTGACGGACGGCGAGCCGAACGCGACCACCCTGGTACGGCAGGCCGGCCGGCACATCGGGGCCGTCCTGTCCGTCGTCGTCAACTTCTTCAACCCGGAGGCGGTGGTCCTCGCGGGGGCCCTTGCCGAGGCCGAGCCGCTGGTCGCCGCGGTCCGCGGGATGCTGTACGAGCGGTGTCTGCCGATGGCGACGAGCGAGCTGACGATCACGGCGGCCACGAGCGGCGCCGACGCGGGGCTGCTCGGGGCGGGCCACGCGGCGCTGCGCGAACTCGCCCCCGGCAGCCGGCCGGTGCCCATGGCCCCGGCCGCCCCCCGATGACGCCCGTGCCGCGCCGGCCGTACGACACCGGCCGTACGGCACAGGCCGTACGACACCGGCCGTACGACACCGGCCCGCGTGGCCGGTCCGCCCACCCCTGGACACCCCCCCGACGCATCCGACCGGCGCGACCGGACGCACCCCGGCGCATCTGAAAGCGAGACAGCATGGCCTCCACCGCACCCCGCCCGGCCAACGCTCCGGCGGCAGGGCCGGACCCGGACGGCGCGGCGGCGCCCCCGGGCCGTCGTCGCCCGCGCATCGGCATCGGCGGCATGTCCATCGAGTCCAGCACCTTCTGCCCGCACCGCACGACCTACGACGACTTCCGGGTCACCCGCGGCGCCGAGTTGCTGGACCGCTACACCTGGACGGCGTCCGACGGCGACCTCGCGGAGCGCGTCGAGTGGGTGCCCCTGCTGCACGCCGTCTCGCTCCCCGGCGGCCCGGTCGAACGGGAGACCTACGACCGGATCAAGGGCGAGCTGATCGAGCGGCTGCGGCGGGCCGGGCCGCTCGACGGGCTGGTGTACGACATCCACGGCGCGATGAGCGTGCTGGGTCTGGAGGACGCCGAGGACGACCTGACCGAGGCCGTACGGGAGGCGATCGGGCCCGATGCGCTGATCTCCGCCGCCATGGACCTCCACGGCAATGTCTCCCGCCGCTTCGCGGGCCGGCTCGATCTGATCACGGCCCATCGGCTCGCCCCGCACGAGGACGCCTGGGAGACCCGCGAACGCGCCGCCCGCAAACTGGTGGAGCGCCTGGCCTCCGGCCGGGGCCGCCCGCATCTGGCCTGGGTGCAGATCCCGGTGCTGCTGCCCGGTGAGCGCACCAGCACCCGTCTGGAGCCCGCCAAGTCCCTGTTCGGGCGGCTGGCCGCCGTGGAGGCGATGGACGGCGTCGTGGACGCGGCGATCTGGGTGGGCTACGCCTGGGCCGACGAGCCGCGCTGCCGGGCGGCCGTGGTGGTGACCGGCGACGACCCCGTGCTCGCGGTCGAACAGGCCCGCTCGCTCGCCCGCGAGTACTGGGAGAGGCGCCGCGACTTCGCCTTCGTCGGCCCCACCGGAGGCGCCGACGAGTGCATCGCCGAGGCCGTCGCCTCCTCCGCCCGGCCCTTCCTGATCAGTGACTCCGGCGACAATCCCACGGCCGGGGGCGCCGGGGACCTCGCCCATATGCTCGGGCGGCTGCTGGCCAACGAGGACCTGGCCGCCGGCCGCGCCACCGCCCTGCACCCCGGGATCACCGATCCGGCGGCGGTCGCGGAGTGCTTCGCCGCCGGGCCGGGCGCGACGGTCCGGCTGTCCGTCGGCGGCGGGGTCAGCCGGGGTACGGGGGACCACGCCGCGCCCTGCGAGCTGACCGGCGAGGTGGTCGCCCTGCGCCGGGACGACCCGGTCGGCGGGGATCTCGCGGCGGTGCGGCACGGGGGCGTCACGGCGATCCTGGTCAGCCGCCGCAAGCCGTTCCACACCCTGGCCGACTTCGGTGAGCTGGACCCGCGCGGCTATGACCTCGTCGTCGTCAAGATCGGCTATCTGGAGCCCGAGCTGTACGCCCTGGCGGCGGACTGGCGGCTCGCGCTCACCCCCGGCGGGGTGGACCAGGATCTGCCGCGGCTGGGCCACCACCGGATCGAGCGGCCGCTGTTCCCCTTCGACGACGCGGAGTTCGACACCCCGGAGCTCACCCCACGGCTGCTCACCCGCTGACCGCCGCGACCGGGTGGACCCGTGAGGCCCACCCGGCTGACGGCGCTACTTCCCCACGCCCTCCGCGAGCCCCCGCACGAAGTGCCGCTGTCCCAGCAGGAAGACCACGATCATCGGCAGCGCGGCGATCGTCAGCCCGGCGAAGAGCATCGGCCAGTCCGAGTTGAGCCGCCCCGCCATGTCGGCGAGCCCGACCGGCAGTGTCTTGAGGTGGTCGTCGGTGATGAAGACCAGCGCGAACGCGTACTCGTTCCAGGCGAACAGCGCCTGGAGCACCGCCGCCGACACCAGGATGGGCCGTGCCATCGGCACCACCACCCGCCAGAAGATCTGCCAGCGGCCGGCGCCGTCGATATGCGCCGCCTCCTCCACTTCGGTGGGCAGGCCCAGCAGATAGGCGCGGATGAGGAAAGTGGTGAACGGCACCTTGAACGCGGTGTAGAGGACGATCAGCGCCCAGTAGGTGTCGTAGATCCCCAGTGCCTGGAGGAGCTGGGACAACGGCACCAGGGCCACCGTCGGGGACAGCATCATCGCGCCGAGCACCAGCAGCAGGGCGGGCTGGGAGCACGGGATGTCCAGCCGGGTCAGCCCGTACGCGGCCCAGGCGCTGATGAGCACCACCGCCAGCACCGAGGCCGAGGTGACCAGCGCGCTGTTCAGCAGATAACGCAGTACGCCCTGGTCCCAGGCGTCGGCGTAGGTCCCCCAGCGCGGCTCGCCGGGGAGCGACCAGGGGCTGGAGAAGATCTCACCGTTGGTCTTCAGCCCGGACAGCGCCATCCAGCACAGCGGGTAGAGCACCGCGACGGCCAGGGCGGCGAAGACGCAGTAGGCCAGCAGCCGGGTCAGCGCCGGGCGGAGCCGCGCGGGCGTCGAGCGCGGCGCCCTGGAAGAGGAGGTTCCGGAGTGCGGGGCGGAGCGCTCCGTGTCGAGGGTGAGGGTCATCGCGCCGCCTTTCTCCGGGAGTGGATCAGCTGAAGCGCCCCCGCCGCGAAGGTGATCAGGAACATCACGGTGCCGATCGCGGAGGCGTATCCCATGTCGTCACCGGTGAAGGCGCTGGAGTAGAGCCAGGTGCCCAGCACCTGGCTGGAGTTGCTGGGGCCGCCGCCGGTCATCACCATGACCTCGTTGAAGACCAGGAAGGCCTGGGAGACGGTGAGGATCACCAGCAGTCCGGTCATCTCGCGCACCATGGGCACGGTGATGGTGAAGAAGGTGCGCACCCGGCCCGCGCCGTCCATGTGCGCCGACTCGTACAGCTCGCGCGGCACCCGCTGGACGGCCACGGTGAGCAGCATCGTGGTGTAGCCGAAGGACTGCCACTGGCTCATGGCGATCACCCCCCAGATCGCGGTGCCGGGGTCGCCGAGCCAGTCGTGCTCCAGGGAGGACAGGCCGACGGCCCGCAGCGCTCCGTTCACCATCCCGGCGTCCGGCTGGTAGAGGAACTGGAAGAGCAGCCCGGTGACGGTCATGGAGACCGCGGCCGGGATGAAGTAGACGGTGCGCAGCAGGCCCCGCAGCCGGCGGCCGAGCAGTTCCTCCAGCGCGGCTGCGAGCACCAGGGCCGCGCCGACCTGGAAGACCACCGAGACGACGGCGTACGCCACGTTGTTGAGCAGGGCCTGCCAGAAGACCGGGTCCTGGGCGGCCTGGCGGTAGTTCTCCAGGCCTACGAAGCGGGTGACGGGTGAGAACGCGCTGTACTTGTAGAGCGAGAGCCGGATGTTCTCGACGATCGGGTAGTAGACGAACAGCGCGATCAGGGCGAGGGCCGGGACGACGTACAGCGAGTGGCGCAGCCGCCGCCGGGCGGAGCGGCCCCCCGCGGTCCTTGCCGGGGTGGCGGTGGTCGCGTTCATGGCCTCACTCCGAACCGCCGGCCCTTCTCCGCGCCCCGGCGCACCTCGACGATCGCCCGCTGGGGCGTCATCCGGCCGGACAGCACGGACTCGGCCGCGGAGAGATAGGGATTGACGATCGTGTCATCGGCGGCGGTGTCGAGCCACACCGCCATGTCGTGTCCGGCGATGGTCCGCTGGGCCTTGGGCAGTCCGCGCAGGGTCCCGGCGTCGGCGGTGTCCTTGACGGAGCTGAGCCAGCCGAGATCGTGCACCAGTGCGCGGGCCCGGGTACGGCTGGTGAGGAAGCGCAGGAAGTCCACGGCGAGCGCCTTGTCGGGCGAGTTGCCCGAGACCATCAGTCCGTCGGTGCCGCCCGCGAGGGCGCGGGCGCTTCCGGCGGCGCCGGGTATCGCGGGCAAGGCGAAGAAGTCCCAGTCGTGGGCGAAGGACTTCGGTGCGCCGCCGGCCTCGCTCAAGTAGGAGAACTCCAGCGTCTCGACGTACTGCATGGCGGCCTTGCCGTACACCAGCCGGGCCTGGGCGGCCTCATGGCTCATGCTGGTGCCGCCGGGCGCGAAACAGCGCTGCCGCAGCCGCCGCAGATCCTCCAGCGCGCGGACATAGCCGGGGTGGTGGAAGGCGTCGTTCCCGCCGCGTCCCGCGTAGTCCCGGGCGAGCACCGCCGGGGGCACCTCCATGGCGTTGAACTGGGTGAGCAGATGGCCCGCCGGCCAGCCGTACTGATTGCCGAAGGCGATCGGCACGTACCCGGCCCGCTTGATCCGGTCGCAGGCGGTCAACAGGGCGGGGAAGCTCCTGGGCTCGCGCACCCCGGCCTCGGCGAAGATCCTCTTGTTGTAGGCGAGGACCTTGGCGTCCATGTCGAGCGGAACGCCGTGGATACGGCCGCGGAAGGTGAACGCGTCCAGCGCCTCGGGTTCGAAGCTCCGGCCCCAGGCGGTGTTCTTCAGCTGGGAGGTGAGATCGGCGGCCATCTTGCCGTCGGCGAACTTGCCCGCGTAGCGGCCGGGCCAGGAGAAGTAGATGTCAGGTAGGTCGCGCGCGGCGGCCAGCACCGCGATGCGGTCCTTGTAGGGCTGGTCCCCGACGGCCTGGAGTTCGATGGTGACATCGGGGTTGCGCTTCTCGTAGGCGCGCGCCACCTCCTCGAAGTACGGCGCGTACTCCGGGTCGGCCCATTTCTCCAGCACGGTGAGATGACCGGACGGCCTGCCGGAGAGGGTGAAGTCGTCGGGGGTGGTCCGGATCGGGGCCTGGCCGCAGGCGGTGAGCAGCAGGGTGAGCAGACAGACGGAGATGACGGCGGCTGGACGCATCGGTTCTCTCCTGGCGGGTCGGGACGGTTCAGACCGCGGTCCGATCGACGGTGGCGGACGGGGGATCGGGGACGGGGAAGGCGGCGGGGTGGCCGAAGGCGCCGGGCAGGGCGCAGACCTCGGCAGCGTAGGCGGCGGCTCGGGCGGCCGCGTCCTCCAGCGGACGCCCGTCGAGCAGGGCGACGAGCAGGGCGGCGATGAAGGAGTCACCGGCGCCGAGGGTGTCCAGCGGCTCGACGGGCACCACCGACTGGGCGTACGGAGCCCGGCCCGCGCGGCCGATCAGCGCGCCCCGGCCGCCGCGGGTGACCACCACCAGCCGGGGGCCGAGGGTGTGGGCGCGGGCGATGAGATGGGCGGCCTCGGTGTCATCGGCGTCAGGCCGGGAGAAGACGGCGCAGTACAGGTACGGCAGCAGCGGACCGGCGTAATGCCAGGAGCGGTCGGAGAAGTCGTAGCTGGTCCGGCGGGCGGCGCGGGCCAGTCGCGGAAGCTGGTCCTCCAGATGAGCGCAGTCCCCGGTGTGGACGAGGTCGAAACCGGCGAGCCAGTCGAGGTCGTCGGGGGTGAGCCGGAACCGGGAGACGCCCTCGGAGCAGTCGCCGAAGTGGCGGTTGCCGCCGTCGTCGAGGTGGACGGTGGCGTAGGCGGTGGGCCCCTCGGCGGTGCGAGCCCGTTCGGTGCGCACTCCCTCGGCCGCGAGGGCGGCGCGGATGTGCGCGCCCGCCGCGTCGTTCCCGGTGACACCGAGGTACGCGCCGTCGGCACCGCGCCGGGTGGCGTGCACCGCCACGTTGAGGGCGTTGCCGCCGGGATACATCAGTCCGCGCCGCGGGTAGCGGTCGACGACGTTGTCGCCGACTCCGCAGATGCGCATGGTGATTCCTCTTTCGGTACGGGACTGGCCTGCGGTGGGGGACGGCCCGGTGCGGCACTGGTCGTGCGGCGCCGCACCGGGCCGGGCGGAAGACGGGCTCAGTAGGCGACCTTGAACATGTAGCGGCGCTGGTCCAGGTCATGTCCACGGACCGCCTCGTAGTGCCGGGCCAGCCGGGTGACCAGGACGTCGAGCGCGATGGGGCTGATCTCACCGCGCAGGTGCTCCGGGACGCCCGGCAGGGTCAGCGCCCGGGTGTCGAGGTAGTGGGCCTTCTCGGTGTAGGTCTCCAGGAAGGTGCGGGCGCGCTCGGCCATCGGCCGGGTGGCGTCCTCGCCGAGCAGCAGCAGCACCGGCTGGTCCTCGGTGACGACCTCGAACGCTCCGTGGAAGAACTCCCCGGCGTTGAACGAACCGGCGTGCTTCCACTGCATCTCCATCAGGTAGCACATCGAAAACCCGTAGCCCGCGCCGTAGTTGGGCCCGGCGGAGAGCACATAGGTGACCTCCTCGTCGGCCAGCGCGGTGGCGATGGCGTGGTTGAGCTCCTCGGTCTGCTCCTGCGCCGCGTAGAGGGCGTCGGGAAGCGCCTCGTACGCCTGGCGCACGGCGGCGTGGTCGCCCTCGGCGCCGACCGCTTCGAGCACGGCGTGGGCCAGCTGCCCGAACAGCACCTGCTTGGGGGCGACGACGGTGTCCTCGCTGCGGTAGGTGAAGGCGATCTCGGCGGCCCGGGCGAGCGGGCTGTCCGCGCTGCGGGTGAGGGCGGCGACCCGCGCCCCGGCCTCGCGGGCGTAGTGGGCCGCGGCCACGGTCTCCTTGGTGGTGCCGGTGTGGGAGGAGACCAGGACGAGGGAGCCCTCGCCGAGCAGGGCGGGACGGCGCAGGTTGAACTCGTCGCTGTTCATGTGGAAGACGGGGAGCGGCGCCCGGGTCTCCAGCAGGTAGTGCGCCGGATAGGCGGCGGTCAGCGAGCCGCCGCAGCCGACGAGGAAGACATTGCGCAGTCCGGATCCGACGACGTCGTCGATGAAGCGGCGGGCCGTGTCGTTCTGGCCGAGGGCGAAGGAGACGGCCTCCTTGAAGTCCGCGGTGATGGGCTTGAGCGGAAGGGTTGCGGTGGTCACGCCGGTCCTCTCTGCGTTCGAGGCATGGGGAGGTCGCCGCCCGTCGGGGCGGTATCGGGGGGTACGGGCTTACGGGTGCGGCGTCGTGGACCGGACACCCGGAGGGTCTTGAGAACGTTCCCAACATCGTCCGTTGGGAACGTTCTCAACGTCGTGTGTTGGGAACCTTCCCACCGCCTCGATGCCGACGTCAAGAGGTGTTACGCACCGACCGTCGACAGCCGATAGCCTGGCCTGGCCATGACGACCAACCGACGCCGCGCCGCGACCATCCCCGACGTCGCCCGGGAAGCCGGAGTCTCCCGGTCCACCGCCTCCCGGGCGCTGGCGGACTACGGCTCGGTCAGCCCCGATGCGCGGGAACGCGTCCGCGCCGCCGCGGAGAAACTGGGCTACCGCGCCAACCAGCTCGCCCGAAGCATGATCACCGGCCGGACGCATACGCTCGGCGTGGTGATCGCGGACATTCAGAACCCGTTCTTCGCCGGGGTCACCCGCGGGATCACCGACGCGGCCCACACCGCGGGCTACCAGGTGCTGCTGGCCAACACCGACGAGGACCTCGGCGCCGAGCGCGCCGCCGTGAAGACGCTCTGCGACAAGCATGTGGACGGCCTGGTGGTCGCCCCCGCCTCCACCACCGAGGTCGGTCATCTGGCCGCCCTGGTCGAGGGGGTGTGCCCGGTGGTCCTCCTGGACCGGCACGCGCCCTCGCTGCCGACGGACGCGGTGACGGTGGACAACCAGGGCGCGAGCGCGGACGCCGTCCGCAGGCTGATCGCCGCCGGCCACCGCCGGATCGCCCTTGTGACATTGGTCGGCAGCGAGCCTGACGGCGGGGCGGACGGCGGGGCGGAGCACGGAGCCGGGGCGAGAACGGGGGAAGCGGCCTCGGGGCCGTTCCCCATCTCGACCGGAGTCGAGCGCGTCGCGGGCTACCGTGCGGCGCTGCGCGCGGCCGGGATCGAGGACACGGACGCGTATCTACGGGTGGGCACCTTCCACCGGCAGGACCCGGCCGTCCTCACCGAAGAACTGCTCTCCCTGCCCGAACCGCCCACTGCCGTCTTCGCCACCGACAGCATGATCGCGCTCGGGGTGCTCTCCGCGGTGAACGCACGCGGGCTGCGCGTCCCGGAGGACATCTCGGTGGTCGCCTTCGACGACGCGGAGTGGACCCGGGTGGTCCGGCCGCGGCTCAGCGTGGTGGCCCAGCCGGTCCAGGAGTTGGGGGCGGAGGCCGTACGGGCGCTGCTGACCCGCATTGAGAGGGGCGCCCGGCCGCCCCGCCACATCACCCTGGACACGACCTTCATCACCCGCGACTCCGTCGCCCCACCGCGGTAGGCGGCCAGAGGCCGCCGGGGGCGGGAGGGGCGCGGCACGGGGTCCAGCCCACCGGGCGGGTGCGGCGCGGCGCGGAGTCCGGCGCGGCGCGCACCTGCTCCCGCCGCGCGGCGGACTTCGGCGGCTGCCGTTGCCAGGCGTACGCCCTGACCGGCGACGCCGCCCGCACCGACCCCGCCTGTGCGCTCTCCCCGGACCACGGGGTGATCCGCTCGCTGACGACGGGCACCGGGCACCCGGCCGGAGCGGACGCCCCGGCGCCGACCGGCGCGCGGCCCCGGCCCACACAGGGCGGTAGCCGTTCCGCACAGGGCAGTGGCCGGTCCACACAGGGCGGTAGCCGTTCCGCACAGGGCAGTGGCCGGTCCACACAGGGCAGTGGCCGGTCCGCACAGGGCGGTGGCGCGGCGCCGCGCGGATGAAGGCCGGTGCGGGCGCGCGCCAGACCGCGCTGCCCTGGCGCCGTGCCCGGCGCCGAGGCCACTCGGCCGACCGGGCACCCGTGGCAGGGGCGATCCCGCGCGGACGCACAGCCACCGGAAGCGACGGCGCGGCCCGAAGAACACCGGCCCCCACCACATCGCCACGGCGCCCCATCCGCACGCCCGCCCCGCTCGGCCGACTCGGGGGCCACCTCGCACGCGATCCCGAGCGCTCCGAGGCACATCGCCCTGGTGCCACCAGGACCGGCCGGCACCGGAAGCGCGCGGCAGGCGCTCGGCACGAGCGTGCCGGGTGCCGAGTGCCGCCGCGTGACCGGCCGGAGGGCCGTGACCGGCCGGAGGCGATCCGTGCCGCGGGGCGATCGGCCCGGGAACGCGGCACCGTTGGCCGCCGACCATGGCGACGGGGTGGGCCCAGCGGGCCCACCCCGTCGTACATCCGGTGACGCTCGGCTATCCGGTGGCGCTCAGCCCTCGACGCCCAGCTTCTCCAGGATCAGCTCGCGCACCCGCGCCGCGTCCGCCTGGCCGCGCGTGGCCTTCATGACCGCGCCGACCAGCGCACCCGCCGCCGCGACCTTGCCGCCGCGGATCTTGTCGGCGATGGCCGCGTTGGCCGCGATCGCCTCGTCCACGGCGGTGCCCAGCGCACCCTCGTCCGAGACGACCTTCAGCCCGCGCTTGGTGACGACCTCGTCCGGGTCGCCCTCCCCCGCGAGGACGCCCTCGATGGTCTGGCGGGCCAGCTTGTCGTTGAGCGAACCCTCCTTGACCAGCGCGCACACCCGGGCCACCTGCGCCGGGGTGATCGACAGCTCCGCGAGCTCCACCCCGTCCTCGTTGGCACGGCGGGCCAGCTCGCCCATCCACCACTTACGGGCCTGGTCGGCCGGGGCGCCCGCGTCCATCGTGGCCGTGATCAGGTCGATCGCGCCCGCGTTGAGCACCGACTGCATCTCGTGCCGGGACAGGCCCCACTCCTCGCGCAGCCGGTTGCGGCGCACCCGCGGCAGCTCCGGAAGCCCGCCGCGCAGCTCCTCCACCCAGGTCCGGGCGGGGGCGACCGGCACCAGGTCGGGCTCGGGGAAGTAGCGGTAGTCCTCCGCCTCCTCCTTGACCCGGCCGGAGGTCGTGGAGCCGTCCTCCTCGTGGAAGTGGCGGGTCTCCTGGATGATCGTGCCGCCGTCGTTCAGCACCGCGGCATGGCGCTGGATCTCGAAGCGGACCGCGCGCTCGACCGACCGCAGCGAGTTGACGTTCTTGGTCTCGGAGCGGGTGCCGAACTTGTCGGCGCCCTGCGGGCGCAGCGACAGGTTCACATCGCAGCGCATCTGGCCCATCTCCATGCGCGCCTCGGAGACCCCGAGCGACTTGATGAGCTCGCGCAGCTCGGTCACATACGCCTTGGCGACCTCCGGGGCCTTCTCCCCGGCGCCGACGATCGGCTTGGTGACGATCTCGATCAGCGGGATCCCGGCCCGGTTGTAGTCCAGGAGGGAGTGCTGGGCGCCGTGGATGCGGCCGGTCGCGCCACCCACATGGGTGGACTTGCCGGTGTCCTCCTCCATATGGGCGCGCTCGATCTCGACGCGGAAGACCTCACCGTCGACGTCGACGTCCAGATAGCCGTTGAAGGCGATCGGCTCGTCGTACTGCGACGTCTGGAAGTTCTTCGGCATGTCCGGATAGAAGTAGTTCTTCCGGGCGAAGCGGCACCATTCGGCGATCTCGCAGTTGAGCGCGAGTCCGATCTTGATGGCCGACTCGACGCCGGTCGCGTTGACCACCGGGAGCGAGCCGGGCAGGCCGAGGCAGGTGGGGCAGGTCTGCGTGTTGGGCTCGGCGCCCAGCGCCGTGGAGCACCCGCAGAACATCTTGGTCTTGGTGCCGAGCTCGACATGCACCTCGAGCCCCATCACGGGGTCATAGGTGGCGAGGGCGTCCTCGTACGACACCAGTTCAGTGACGGTCACGGAAAAACTAACCTCTCAGTCCGCGAGGACGTCGTCGTCGCCCATGCGCTTGAGCTCGCGGATGAGCAGGGCGACGCCGGTGACGATGGCGGCGGCCGAGACCACCGCGTCGGCCAGTTGCAGCTTGTCGTTCTCGGTTCGGGCCTTCTTGGCCTGCTTCGCCACACTGACCGCGCCGAACAGCGAGGTCGCGATGGACAGGTAGGTGCCGGGCCTGGACTTCTTGAAGCCCTTCGCCTTCTTGATCGCACTCATAGTGACGGTGCCTCCTCGATCAGCGGGTGGCCCCACTTGTCGATGAGCGCGGCCTCGACCGCGGCACCGACCTTGTAGAGCCGGTCGTCGGCCATGGCGGGGGCGATGATCTGCAATCCGACCGGCAGACCGTCCTCCGGTGCCAGACCGCAGGGCAGTGACATGGCCGCGTTCCCCGCGAGGTTGGTGGGAATCGTGCAGAGGTCGGCCAGATACATCGCCATCGGGTCGTCGGCGCGCTCGCCGATCGGGAAGGCGGTGGTCGGGGTGGTCGGCGAGACCAGCACGTCGACCCGCTCGAACGCCTTCTCGAAGTCACGCTTGATCAGCGTGCGGACCTTCTGCGCGGAGCCGTAGTACGCGTCGTAGTAGCCGGAGCTGAGCGCGTAGGTGCCGAGCATGATCCGGCGCTTGACCTCGGCGCCGAAGCCCTCCGCGCGGGTGAGCGCGGTGACGTCCTCGGCGGACTTGGTGCCGTCGTCGCCCACCCGCAGGCCGTAGCGCATGGCGTCGAAGCGGGCCAGGTTGGACGAGCACTCGGACGGCGCGATCAGGTAGTACGCGGCCAGCGCCTTGTCGAAGGACGGGCAGGAGATCTCCTCGATCTCGGCGCCCAGCTCCCGCAGCAGCTCCACCGACTCGTTGAAGCGCTGCATGACGCCGGCCTGGTAGCCCTCGCCCGCGAACTCCTTGACGACGCCGATGCGCATGCCCCGCACGCTTCCGTTGCGGGCGGCCTCGACGACGGCCGGGACCGGCTCGTCGATCGAGGTCGAGTCCATCGGGTCGTGCCCGGCGATGACCTCGTGCAGCAGCGCCGCGTCCAGCACGGTGCGGGCGCAGGGGCCGCCCTGGTCGAGCGAGGACGAGAACGCCACCATGCCGTAGCGGGAGACCCCGCCGTACGTCGGCTTGACCCCGACCGTGCCGGTGACGGCGGCGGGCTGGCGGATCGAGCCGCCGGTGTCGGTGCCGATGGCGAGCGGGGCCTGGAACGAGGCCAGCGAGGCGGACGAGCCGCCGCCGGAGCCGCCGGGGACCCGGGTGAGGTCCCAGGGGTTGCCGGTGGGGCCGAAGGCGCTGTTCTCGGTCGAGGACCCCATGGCGAACTCGTCCATGTTGGTCTTGCCGAGGACGATCACGTCCGCGTCCCGCAGCCGCTGGGTGACGGTCGCGTCATACGGCGGGATCCAGCCGTCGAGGATCTTGGAACCGACCGTGGTCGGGATCCCCTTGGTGGTGAAGATGTCCTTGAGCGCGAGCGGAACACCGGCCAGCGGGCCCAGCTCCTCGCCGCGCTCCCGCTTCGCGTCGACGGCGCGCGCCTGGGCGAGCGCCCCCTCGCGGTCCACGTGCAGGAAGGCGTGCACCTTCTCGTCGACGGCCTCGATACGGGCCAGGTGCGCCTCGGTCACCTCGACGGCGGTGACCGCGCCGGAGGCGATCCTGGCGGCGATCTCGGCCGCGGTGAGCCTGGTCAGGTCGGTCACGGTGGTCACTCCTCCCCCAGGATCTGCGGCACCTTGAAACGCTGCTGCTCCTGGGCCGGGGCGCAGGCCAGCGCCTGCTGCGGGGTCAGGGACGGACGGACCTCGTCCGGACGCATGACGTTGGTCAGCGGCAGCGGGTGGGAGGTCGGCGGAACGTCTTGGTCGGCGACCTCGGAGACGCGGGCGACCGCGCCGATGATGTCGTCGAGCTGTCCGGCGAAGTGGTCTAGCTCTTCGGCCGTCAGCTCCAGACGCGCCAGCC
This sequence comes from Streptomyces javensis, assembly GCF_039525925.1. NCBI lineage: Bacteria > Bacillati > Actinomycetota > Actinomycetes > Kitasatosporales > Streptomycetaceae > Streptomyces > Streptomyces javensis. The sequence continues at coordinate 46,373 of NZ_BAAAIF010000004.1, forward strand.
GGGCGAGGTGGGCGACCTCCTCGCGCGTGATGCCAGGCATGCAGCGATCCTCTGGGTGAGTGTGGAGTGTTTCGGCCCCAATCCTATGGCTCCCCGCACACACAGCGCGAAAGGCTTTGGGTGCGCCTGTTGTGGGCAATCGTTCCGCGGGGCGGAACGGGTGGGCACAACCCACCCACCGGCCCGCACCCGGCGACGAAACACCGAGGGGCAGCACCGGCGCCGCGCCCCTACGTCCACCTATGTCACCGGCTGATCCGCGTCCTCGTCCGCGGAAGCGTCTTCGTTCGACGGCTCCGCCGTCTCGCGGTGCCAGCCGCCCTCACCCCGCGCCCGCAGCCACGCCGTCATCTCCTCCGGCGGCATCGCCGCGGCCACCAGCCAGCCCTGGACCGCGTCGCAGCCCAGATCCCGCAGCCGCTCCCAGGTCTCGTCGTCCTCGACGCCCTCCGCGACCACGAGCAGGCCCAGCGAGTGGGCGAGGTCGACCGTACAGCGGACGATCTCCGCGTCCTCGTTGTCCACGGCCAGCCGGGCCACGAAGGAACGGTCGATCTTGAGCTCGCTGACCGGCAGCCGCCGCAGATGGACCAGCGACGAATACCCCGTCCCGAAGTCGTCGAGCGACATCTTCACCCCGTGCCCGGTGAGCCCGGCCAGGGTGTCGGCGGCCCGCTGCGGGTCCTCCAGCAGGACGTGCTCGGTTATCTCCAGCTGAAGGGCGCCCGCCGGGACCCCGTGCCGGGCCAGCCGCCCGGCGACCGCGCCCGCGAAGCCGGGGGTGTGGACATCGCGCGGCGAGACGTTGACGGCGACGGGCACCTCGAGGCCGTCGGCGCGCCACCGCGCGACCTGGCCCAGGGCCGTCTCCAGGACGTACTCGGTCAGCCGGGGCATCAGCCCGGAGCTCTCGGCCATGGAGATGAACTCGTCCGGCGGCACCTTGCCCCGGTCCGGGTGCACCCAGCGCACCAGCGCCTCCAGGCCCGCCACATGCCCGTCGAAGCCGACCTTGGGCTGGTAGTGCAGCTCGACGTCGCCCGCGTCCAGGGCGCGCCGCAGATCGCCGAGCAGACCGAGCCGGTCGGGGGTGTTGCCGTCCCGCCGCGCCTCGTACAGCTCGACTCCGCTGCGGTCCCGCTTGGCCTGGTACATCGCGACGTCGGCGCGGCGCAGCAGCCCCTCGGCGTCCAGGGCGTGGTCGGGGTAGACGGCGACGCCCGCGCTGGCCTCGAGCACCAGGGTCAGCCCGTCCAGGTCGAGCGGGGAGCCGAGGTCGCCGACGAGGACGCGGGCGCTGCGCTGGGCGCTGGTGAGCGAGTCGGTGGTGGGCAGCAGCACCGCGAACTCGTCGCCGCCGAGCCGGGCCACCTCCGCCCCGCGCGGCAGGGCGAGCCGCAGCCGCTCGGCGATCTGGAGCAGCAGCCGGTCACCGGCCAGATGGCCCAGGGTGTCGTTGACCGAACGGAAGCGGTCGAGGTCCAGCAGCACCAGCGCGGTGCGGTTGCCGGCCCGCTCGGCCTCGTCCAGCGCGGTCCAGGTGCGCTCCAGCAGCCACTGGCGGTTGGGCAGCCCGGTGAGCGGGTCGCGCAGCTGCTCCTCGGCGCGGACCCGGGCGATCCACAGCGTGGAGTCCAGGGCGACCAGCGGCACCGCGAACAGCGGGAGCAGCAGCGGGGTGTCCCCGGCGACGACCACGATGAGGGGGGCGATGCCGAGGAGCGCGATGCCGACGAGGACCTGCCGGAAGAGGGCGGTGCGGGCGACGGTGGGCAGTCCGGCGCCGGGCGGGGCGAGGGAGCACCACAGCAGGGCGCGGGTCACCGCGAGATAGACGAAGGCGGCCAGGGCCGTCTGGGGGATGGCGGACACATGCCAGGTGTCGGTGCGCCAGGGGTGTTCGACGGAGGGGGTGGTGCCGAAGGCGGCGAGGGTGAGGGCGGCCGCGCCGACCCCCAGGATGTCGACCGCGCCGTGCAGGGCGGCCTGCCGCCATCGGTGCCGGCGGGCGGCGCCGACCAGGACGACCACGGCGAGGCTGACCAGCACGGCCGGAATCCAGCCGTAGAGCAGCAGCGCCGCCAGGGTTAACGCGGCCCCGGAGCCGGTGCCGCCCCACCAGCGGTCACGGCCGAGGGCGACCAGATGGCCGACGATGATTCCGGTGAGCACGGCGAGCGACCAGCCCACGGTTCCGTCGGGAAAGAGCGCATTGCCCGCGTCGAGCACTCGGAACACTCCGATACCGAGTGCGAAAGCCGCCATGGCGACCGCAGCGGCCGGCAGCGCGGGCAGCACGGCCCGGCGCAGCCGCGACGCCGGGGCGGCGCTTTCGGTCGGTTTCATACCCGTCCCTCTCACAGCCGGCGGTGCCAGCGCCACGGCGGGCGCACACCTCAACAGTAGGCGGCAGAAGGGGAAGACGGGCGGCGATCGGCGACGGTTCCCCGAATGCCGCCCGACGATCCATGACCTTCTGCTATGCGCTGTAAGGGTGATGCCCGCCGGCTGTACCCGGGAAGTGCTCCCAGTCGTAATCCGGCCAGGTTTGGACCCATTGAGCGGACAAGATGGCCGGAGCACTGCGCCGGATGGGTGGAGCGGCTACTCCAGCGGCCACTTCCGTGGCTACTCCAACCGCCGCTCCACCGGCCGTCCGTGCTACTCGGCGGACTCTTCCGCGGGCTCTTCCCCGGACTCTTCCGGGGGCGTCAACGCGACCTCTCGCGCGGCGTCGGGACCCTGTTCGAGCAGGACGCCAAATCCGTCCTCATCGAGCACGGGAACCTTCACCTGCATGGCCTTGTCATACTTCGAGCCCGGATTGTCGCCGACTACTACGAAATCGGTCTTTTTCGAAACCGATCCGGTGACTTTGGCACCACGGTTCTGTAGTGCCTCCTTGGCCCCATCCCGGGTGTACGACTGGAGCGTTCCGGTGACGACGACGGTGAGGCCCGCCAGCGGACGGGGGCCTTCGTCCTCGCCGCCCTCCTCCTCAAGACGGACCCCGGCCCGGCGCCATTTCTCGACGATCTCGCGGTGCCAGTCGACCGCGAACCACTCCTTGAGCGAGGCGGCGATGGTCGGCCCGACCCCCTCCACGGCCGCCAGCTCCTCCTCGTCCGCCTCGGCGATCCGGTCCAGCGAGCGGAATTCCCGGGCCAGCGCGGTGGCGGCCACGGGGCCGACATGACGGATCGAAAGGCCGGTGATGATCCGGGCCAGCGGACGCTCCTTGGCCGCCTCGATATTGGCCAGCATCGCCAGGGCGTTCTTCTTCGGCTCGCCCTTCTGGGTGGCGAAGAACGTGACGACCTTCTCCTCACCGGTCTCCGGATCACGCTTGGGCAGTCCGCTGTCCGGGTCCAGTACATACGACCGAATGGGCAGCAGTTGTTCGATCTTCAGGTCGAACAGATCGCCCTCGTCCTTCAACGGCGGTTCGGCGGGTTCCAGCGGCTGGGTGAGGGCGGCCGCGGCGACATAGCCGAGGTTCTCGATGTCCAGGGATTTCCGCCCGGCGAGATAGAAAATCCGCTCGCGCAGCTGCGCCGGGCAGGACCGGCCGTTGGGACACCGCAGATCGACATCGCCCTCCTTGGCGGGCTGGAGCGGCGTATCGCACTCGGGGCAGGCGGCCGGCATCACGAATTCCCGTTCGCTGCCGTCCCGCAGATCGACGACCGGGCCCAGGATTTCCGGAATGACATCGCCCGCTTTGCGGAGCACCACGGTGTCACCGATCAGCACGCCTTTGGCCTTGACCACATCCTGGTTGTGCAGCGTCGCGAATTCGACCTCCGAGCCCGCGACCGTGATCGGCTCGACCACCGCATAAGGCGTCACCCGCCCCGTGCGCCCCACGCCCACCCGGATGTCCACCAGCTTGGTGTTGACCTCCTCGGGCGGGAACTTCCAGGCGATCGCCCAGCGCGGCGCCCGCGAGGTGGAGCCCAGCCGCCCCTGGAGCGGGATCTCGTCCAGCTTGACGACCGCGCCGTCGATCTCGTGCTCCACCGAGTGCCGGTGCTCGCTCTCGCCGTAGTACGCGATGTACTCGCGCACGCCCTCGATCGAGTCGACCACCTTGAAGTGGGCGGCGGTGGGCAGCCCCCACTCGTGCAGCAGCTCATACGCCTGCGACAGCCGGTCGATGTCGAAGCCCTCGCGCGCCCCGATGCCGTGCACCACCATGTCCAGCGGCCGGGACGCGGTGATCTTCGGGTCCTTCTGGCGCAGCGAACCCGCCGCCGCGTTCCGGGGGTTGGCGAAGGGCGGCTTGCCCGCCTCCACCAGCCCGGCGTTCAGCTCCTCGAACCGCTCGCGGGGCAGGAAGACCTCGCCGCGCACCTCCACCAGCGCCGGGACGCGGTCGCCCGTCAGCCGGTTGGGGATCTTGGCGATCGTCCGCACATTGGGCGTGATGTCCTCGCCGGTGCGGCCGTCGCCACGGGTGGCGGCGCGGGTCAGCCGCCCGTGCTCATAGGTGAGGTTGACCGCGAGGCCGTCCACCTTCAGCTCGCACAGGAAGTGGTACGAGGCGCTGCCCAGCTCCTTGGCGATGCGGTCCGCCCAGCCGGCCAGCTCCTCGTCGTCGAAGGCGTTGTCCAGGCTGAGCATCCGCTCCCGGTGCGCGACCTCGGTGAACTCCGTCTCGTACGCCCCCGCGACCTTCTGGGTCGGCGAGTCGGGCGTGCGGAGCGTGGGATGCTCCTCCTCCAGCGCCTCCAGCTCGCGCATGAGCTTGTCGAACTCGGCGTCACTGACGACCGGCGCGTCCTTCACGTAGTACCGGAAGCGGTGCTCCTCGATCTGCTCAGCGAGCCTGGCGTGCCTCTCCCGCACCTCGGCGGGGACCTTCGACTGCTGTTCGCCGGCCACCGTGTCGTCCTCCCGTTACTCAGGGTTGTCCGCGAGCGATCTCGCCGCCCGGACGCAGTGGGCCAGCGCGGCGCGGGCGTACCCGGGCGAGGCGCCCGCGAGCCCGCACGACGGGGTGACCACCACCGACTCCGCGAGAGTCGCCGGTGCCAGCCCCAGCCTGCGCCACAGCGTCCTGACACCCCCGACGCTACCGGCAGGGTCCGACAATGGGGTGTCCGTGCCGGGTACCGCGCCGATGAGCAGTGCCGTACCGCCTTCCACCGCTTCCCCGATCGCCTCCTCCTCACCCTCCGTGAGCAGCGACAGATCGAAGGAGATCCCCGCGACGCCCGCGCGCCGCAGCAGCCCGAACGGCACGGCCGGCGCGCACGAGTGCACCACCACCGGCCCGTCGGCCGCCTCCACCAGGGTCCGCAGCGCGCCCTCGACCACGCCCCGGTCCACGGCGGCGTGGGTGCGGTAGCCGCTGGCCGTACGGACGCTCCCGCGCAGCACCGACGTCAGCGACGGCTCGTCGAGCTGGAGCACCACCTCGGCGCCCGGCACCCGGCGGCGCACCTCCGCCAGATGGGCGCGCACGCCCTCGGCGAGCGAGGCCGTGAGGTCACGGCAGGCGCCCGGGTCGCTCAGTGCGACCTCGCCGCCGCGCAGTTCGAGGGCGGCGGCCAGGGTCCAGGGCCCCACGGCCGACACCTTGAGCGCGCCCTGGTGCCCCTGGGTGAACTCCTCCAGCGCGTCCAGGTCCTCGCCCAGCCAGGAGCGGGCCCGCCGGGTGTCCCGGCCCGGCCGGTCGCTGATCCGCCAGCCGCTGGGCTCGACATGCGCGTACAGCTCGGCCAGCATCCCGGCGGTGCGCCCGATCATGTCCGCGCCGGGCCCGCGCGCGGGCAGCTCCGGAAGGTACGGCAGGGCCTCCAGCGAGCCGGTGACGGTCTTCGCGGCCTCCCGCGCGTCGCCGCCCGGCATCGATCCGACGCCGGTTGCGGCCCCTGGGGCCCATGGGTGGTGGGGGTTGGTGCTCTTCTCGCTCACGTAAGCGCTCCGCTGAAAGCGTTGTTATGCCAGTCGGTCGTCTGCGGCGCCATTGTGGCTGGGCGCGCCGTTCCCCGCGCCCCTTCGGGGCGCCTCATGCGGCCGGGGCAGGTGACTGCCCCGCCGCCGAGGACGGCTGCTCAGCCGCGCGGGCGGACCTGGAGGTCGGTGATCTCGGCGTCGTGCGGCAGGTCGAGGGCGGTCAGGATGGTCGTCGCCACGGTCTCGGGCGCGATCCAGCGCTCCGCGTCGTACTCCTTGCCCTCCTGCTGGTGCACCTTCACCTGCATCGGGGTGGCCGTGCGCCCCGGGTAGACCGTGGTCACCCGGACGCCGTTGCCGCTCTCCTCCCAGCGCAGCGCGTCGGCCAGCGCCTTGAGCCCGTGCTTGCTGGCGGCGTACGCGGCCCACTGTGCGTTGGCGCGCAGCCCGGCGCCGGAGTTGACGAAGACGACATGCCCCTGGGCCAGCCGCAGCTGCGGCAGCAGCAGGCGGGTCAGCTCGGCGGGCGCCACGAGGTTGGCGGCGAGCTGGCGGTTCCATGCCTTCGGGGTCAGCTCCCCGACCTCGCCCAGGTCGACCACTCCGGCGATGTGCAGCAACGAGTCCAGCCGGTCGGGCAGCGTCTGATGGCCCAGCGCCCAGGACAGCCGGTCCGGGTCGGCCAGGTCGCCGACGACCGTCCGCACCCCCGGGAACCGCTCCGCCAGCTCCTTCGCCCGCCCGGCGTCCCGCGCGAGCAGCCACAGCTCGTCGCCGCGCTCGGCCAGCCGCTCGGTGACCGCCGCGCCGATGCCCGAACCTGCCCCAGTGATCAGATGCGTTCCCATGGTCCCCAGCTTGCCTCACCGACGGACGCGCCCCGACGACGGTCCCGGCTTGGTCCCGGCTTGGCGCGATCCCATGCCCGAAACCCGGGCGGACTTCCCGCCGAGCGCTCCCATCCTGTAACGGGCACGGCGCCGGCTGTTACGGGGCCAGGGGGCTCAGACGGACTCCAGGTACGTCATGGCCTCCACCCCGTTCTCCGCGAAGAAGACCAGCTCGCTCAGCGGCCGGGGCAGGAACCCCTCCTCCTCCATCCGCTGGAACTGCTGCTTCAGGCCGTCGTAGAACCCCGCCGCGTTGAGCAGCACCACCGGCTTGATGTGCAGCCCGTGCTTCTTGAGCTCCAGGATCTCGGTGGCCTCGTCCAGCGTCCCGGTGCCGCCGACCATGATCACGACGGCGTCGGCGCGGGCGAGCAGCTGCGCCTTGCGCTCGGCGAGGTCCTTGGCGATCACCATCTCGTCGGCGTTCTCCCGGGCCTTGGCGGCGAGGAATTCCACGGAGATCCCGACCAGCCGCCCCCCGTGCTCCTGCACCCCGTCCGCCATCACCTTCATCAGCCCGACGTCCGACCCGCCCCAGACCAGCGTGTGCCCGCCCTTGCCGATCAGCTCGGCGAACTCGCGGGCGGGGACGGTGTAACGGTCGTCGAGGTCGGCGGCGGAGCAGAAGACGCAGATATTCATGCGCATCACTTTACGAGCCGGGTCGGACACCCCCGCCGCCACGGGTCACGCCGTGCGGCGGGTCTTTCCCCTCCCCGCCCCTTCCCACAGCATCCATTTGCGGCTCCGCCGCGTGGCAGGGGCTCCGCCCCTGGACCCCGTGGCCCGGGGGGCCAAGCCCCTGCCACGCGACGCGGTCGCATACCGCTGCTGCGGGCAGGGGCGGAGCCCCGGTTTCGGGCCTGCCCCAGGTTTCGGCGCCTGGAGCGCCCTGTCGCCGCGTCCGGCCTCACCCCCTGCCCATCGCGCCGATGTGGGCGAGCACCGCCGCGGCGCCGTCCTCCACACCAATCGCGTCGGCGAGGTCGGCCGCCCGGCGGCGGAGGGCGGAGGCGGTCAGGCAGGTCGTGATCGCCGTGGCGAGGGATTCGGCGGTGAGAGCGTCGAGGGGCAGCGGCCGGGGGGCGACTCCTAGCCGGTGCAGCCGTGCCGCCCAGAACGGCTGGTCGGCCATGGCGGGCACCGGCACCGCGGGGACCCCGGCGCGCAGTCCGGCCGCCGTGGTGCCCGCTCCGGCGTGGTGGACGACGGCCGCCGTGCGCGGGAACAGCCAGTCGTGCGGCAGGTCGCCGACCGCCAGGACGTCGTCCCCGGCCGCCGTCAGCCCGGCCCATCCCGCCTGCACCACCGCGCGCACCCCCGCCCGGGCCACCGCCGCCGTCACCAGCTCGCCCAGCCGCTCCCCCTCGCCCGGCGCCATGCTGCCGAACCCGATGAACACCGGCGGCGGACCGGCCCGGAGGAAGTCGACCAGCTCGGCCGGGGGCCGCCAGTCGCGGGGCCGGGCGGGCCACCAGTAGCCCGCGACCTCGACCCGGGACGGCCAGTCCGCCGGACGCGGTACGACCAGCGGGCTGAAGCCGTGGAAGACCGGCCGGAGGTCCGCTCCCGTCGTCCGCGCGGTGGCGGGCGGCAGCCCGAGCCGGGTGCGCAGCCCCGACACCGCGCCCGCCTGGAGCGCTCCGGCGTCCGCCAACAGCCGCCGCCCCGCCGCCAAATTGCCGTCCGGCCCGAGGTCCTCGGCGTCCGTGGCACCGGCCAGCGGGAACTCCCGAGTGGCGCAGGCCGGTGCGAGAAAGGCGCCGATGACGGGGACGCCGGACGCCTCACCGGCCACCCGGCTGAGCGCCGCCGGGCCGAACGCGGTGAGCACCAGGTCGGCCCCGTCCGCCACGGCCGCCGCCACCCCGTCGGCGAGCCGGTCCAGAAACGCCGCCATCGCGGCGCGCGCCTCGTCCCAGGAGGCCGCCCGCGCCCTGGCGCGGATCAACTCCCGTGGATCGCCCGGCAGCGGCCGGTGGTCCAGGCCGCATCCGTCGATGAGCCCGGCGAAGGGTGGGTGCGCGGCCACGGTCACCTCATGGCCGGCCTCCAGCAGACGCCGCCCCAGGCCCGTATACGGGGCGACGTCGCCTCGCGAACCGGCGGTCACGATCAGAATCCGCATGGATGATCCTCCTCGGCGAGTGCCGCCCGGCGCATACTCGGACGACGGCGTTCGCCACGGACGCTAAGGGCTCCTGCGCGGGGGAGGTTCAAGCGACGGTGACGCGCGGCACGCAGGGCGGGAACACGGACGGCAAGCAAGGCGGGAACACGCCCGCCACACAACGCAGGACCACGCACGGCACGCAGGACGCCAACACGCCCGCCACCCAAGCCAAGACCAAGCGCGGCACGCGGGGCGGGAACACGGGCGGCACGCGGGGGCGACCACAGCGACACGGTGGGCACGCAGGACGGGGCAACACGGGCGGCACGCAGGACGCCAGCACGCCCGCCACCCAAGACAGGACCACACACAGCACACAGAACGGCGACACGGTGGGCGCACAAGGCGGGAACACGGTGGGCATCGGCGAACTGGCCGCACGCACCGGACTGCCGGTGAAGACCATCCGCCACTACTCGGACATCGGGCTGCTGCCCGAGAGCGGACGTACCCCGGGCGGTCACCGCAGATACGCCGCGGACGCGCTCCCCAGGCTCCGGCTGATCCAGCGCCTCCGTGCGCTCGGCACCCCCATCGCCGCGATCGCCGCGGTCATGGCGGGGGAACGCTCGCTTGGCGAACTCGTCACCCGCGAACTGGACGTGGTCCGGGAACAGTTGCGTGAGGCGACATGGCGCCGGGAGCTGCTTCGCGCGCTGGACGACTGCCCCGCACCGGAACGGCTGCGCCGCCTCGGCCTGCTCGCCGGGGTGGGCAAGCTGGACGACGCCCACGACCGGCTGGTGCGGTACTGGCACTGGGCGCTCCCGGCCGGTCTGCCGCGCCGCCTCGCCCAGGCCGTCATCGACGGCGCGGTGCCCACGCCACCGGCCGCCCCGACCACCGCGACCGTCCTCGCCTACGCCGAGCTGCGGGCCCTGGCCACCGCGGACGACCGGCGCCGCCAGCCGCAGCCCCACCAGGTGGGCGACGTGGCGTCGTTCTACGCCGGTCTCCTGGACGCCTGCGCGCTCGCCGGTGAGGCCCTGGCAGCCGACTGCCCGGACCGGCTCGCCGAAGCGCACGGCCACTTCGTGCGCGCCTACGCCCGCATCGACGGCCACGACGACACGCCGGTGTTCCGCTCGCGTCTGCGCGCCCTGTTCCGCCGCGGGACGCGCGCCGGTTCGTTCTCGCTGCGCTACTGGCGACAGGCCCTCGTCATCACCGGCGAGACCCCGCCGCCGACCGCGGCCTCCGGCCAGGGGCACCTCGCGGCGCCACTCGCCACCCTGTACCACCAGGTCGCGGGCGTCTCGCTGAGCGCGAACGCCCGATGAGCGGCCCCGGGTGGCCGACAGCGGGTCCGGAACCCGCCACCGGCCACCCGACCGGGTCGGAGGTCAGGGGCCGACCCCGGATCAGCGGGTGAAGTGGAAGATGCCCCAGGTCACATGGCGGTTCCTGCCGCCCTCGACCCAGTTGCTCAGCCCCTTCTTCATATGGGTGAGGTAGTCGGCGCTGACCTGCTCCGTCAGGCCGTTCGCCTCCTGGTGCCGGGTTTCCTCCAGGACCCGGGCGTAGTGGGTGATCAGCTGCTCGCGGTGCTCCTGGAAGCCGCCGCCGACCTCGATGAAGCCGAGCCGCGCCAGTTCATGGCGGTAGAACTCGGGCGACCCCATGGTCTCCAGATGGATGCGGTCCAGGATGGGGCGGAGGGTTTCGGCGGGGCAGCCATCGGCCGCCATGGGGTCGGTGAAGATGAGATGACCGCCGGGGCGCAGCACGCGGGCGGCCTCCTCCAGGGGGCGGGCGCGGTTGCCGCTGTGCAGGAACGCGTCCTGGGACCAGACGACGTCGACGCTGTCGTCCGGCAGCGGGATGGACTCGAAGGAGCCGTCCATCACCTCGATGGCCTCGGTCAGCCCGCGCTCGGCGTTCAGCGCGCGATGCCGCTCGTTCTCCACCTCGCTGAGGTTGAGCGCCATGACGCGGCAGCCGTACGTCTCGGCCAGATAGCGGGCCGAGCCGCCGAAGCCCGCTCCGAGGTCGAGGACGACGGAGGACTCGGTGAGGTCCAGCTGCCCGGCCATACGGGCCACGGTGCGCCTGCTGGCCTCGGCGATCGGCTCGTCGGGCCGGTCGTAGATGCCGATGTGGATGTCCTCGCCGCCCCAGACGCTCCAGTAGAAGGCGTCGGCGTCCGCGGAGTTGTAGTAGTCGCGGGCGGTGCCCACGGCTCCCGAATACTCCCCGTCGGCCGGGACCGAACCGTTCGGCCCGACCGGCTCCTCCGTCGTGCGGTATTCCTTCTCCGCGACGTGGATGAAGAAGTCGGGCCGCTCCTCGCGGTAGGTGTGCTGGAAGTCGCCGTAGGTCTCGATCCGCTGGAAGCCGACCTCCTCCATCAGCCGGCGCGTGTAGTCCTTGCGCAGCGGAAACATGTTGAGGTGGTAGACGGATTCGTCGGGGAAGCTGTAGCGCATGCGCACCAGCCCCTCGTCCACGTACTCCGGTTCGACGGCGACGTCTTCTCCGCAGTAGTAGTACACATGCTTGCTGCTGTAGCCGCGATCGAGGATCGCGTCGTAGTTGCGGTGATCCAGGATCAGGATTCCGTCGTGCTTGAGCATGGCGTAGAACTCCGCCAGCGCCTTGCGCCGGTCACGCTCGGAGAACAGATGCGTGAAGGAGTTCCCGAGACAGACGATGGCGTCGTACTCGCCGTGGGCGTCGCGGTTGAGCCAGCGCCAGTCGGCCTGGACGACGCGGAGGATGTGGTCACCGTGCTTGAGCCCGTTGGAGAATGCCTGGGCGAGCATCTCGGCGCTGCCGTCGGCGCTCACGGCCTCGAATCCGGCCTCGAGCAGCCGGACCGAATGGAAGCCGGTCCCGGTGGCCACGTCCAGGACCTTCTTGACGCCGCGCTCGCGCAGCAGGTCGATGAAGAACGTGCCCTCGCTCTCCGCCCTCCGATCCCAGTCGATCAGCGAGTCCCACTTTTCGACGAAGCTGGGTACGTACTCCTCTGTGTAGTGATCAGTGTCCCTGACATCAACTGGATTGTCGCCAAATTTCTGTACAGGTTGCGCAGAAATAACGGAACCTCCGGTGCTGAGACAGCGGACCACGGCACCCGTGTCCGCGGGGCGCATTCCCAGATTCACGTGACGCATGCCACCGGAATGGCCGGACGCACGTTAATTTCAGAGAAACTGATCGCGCCAAACGGAGATCAACCACCCAATCCTGACTTTCGGCTTCTTTCTCACCAAAAGCGGATATCCGCCAGGGAACCCGGGGTCTACGAGGCGACCGCCCGGGCCCGCTCGGTCGCGGCGATGGTCGCGGAGCCGACCACCCGGGTGTCGTCGTAGAGCACGATCGCCTGCCCGGGTGCCACACCCCGCACCGGCTCGGCGAAGGTCACCCGAAGCTCGGTTTCCCCGATCCGCTCGGCCATCACCTCGGTTTCGCCACCATGTGCGCGCAACTGGGCGGTGTACGTGCCCGGGCCCACCGGAGGGGCCCCGCACCAGCGCGGCTTGATGGCGGTGAGGGCGGCCACGTCCAGGGCCTCGGCGGGGCCGACCGTGACCGTGTTGTTCACCGGGGAGATGTCCAGGACGTAGCGCGGCTTGCCGTCGGGCGCCGGATGGCCGATGCGCAGCCCCTTGCGCTGGCCGATGGTGAAGCCGTACGCGCCCTCGTGGGTGCCCAGCCTGCGCCCGTCCTCGTCGACGATGTCGCCCTCGGCCGTGCCGAGGTGCCGGGCCAGGAAGCCCTGGGTGTCGCCGTCGGCGATGAAGCAGATGTCATGGCTGTCGGGCTTCTTCGCCACGGCCAGGCCCCGCCGCTCCGCCTCCGCGCGGATCTCGTCCTTGGTGGTCAGGGTGTCGCCGAGGGGGAACATCGCGTGGGCGAGCTGGCGCTCGTCGAGCACGCCGAGGACATAGGACTGGTCCTTGGCCATGTCGCTGGCGCGGTGCAGCTCGCGCGAGCCGTCCGCGCGCTCCACGATCGTGGCGTAGTGCCCGGTGCAGACGGCGTCGAAGCCGAGGGCGATGGCCTTGTCCAGCAGCGCGGCGAACTTGATCTTCTCGTTGCAGCGCAGACACGGATTGGGGGTGCGGCCCGCCTCGTACTCGGCGATGAAGTCCTCGACCACGTCCTCGCGGAAGCGCTCGGCGAGGTCCCACACGTAGAAGGGGATCCCGATCACATCGGCGGCCCGCCGGGCGTCCCGCGAGTCCTCGATGGTGCAACAGCCACGGGCGCCGGTGCGGAACGACTGCGGGTTGGCGGAGAGCGCGAGATGGACGCCGGTCACGTCGTGGCCCGCCTCGGCCGCCCGCGCGGCGGCGACCGCGGAGTCCACACCGCCGGACATGGCGGCGAGGACGCGCAGTCGACGGCCGTCGCGGGGACCTGTGGGCGCACCGGGGAAGTCAGTCATAACCCGGCCAGCATAAGTCGGTACGTACGCAACGACTAAATGGGTATGGAGCGGCCGGCCACCGCCCGGCTCAGCTCGCCCGCGCCCGCTCCAGCACCCGCTGGACGAGGTCCAGGGCCTGGTCGGCGTCCTTGCCGAGGTAGATCAGGTCGACGAAGGCGTGCTGGATGCCCGCCTCCCGCTCGGCCCGGACCAGGGTCGTCGCGATGTCGTCCACGGAGGCGTCGGCGCTCGGGTTGACCCGCAGGATCGCGTCGAACGCCGCCGGGTCCCGGCCCTCCCGCTCGACCGCTTCCCGCACCCCGGGCAGCCGCTCGGCGAGGGCGGCGACGGGGTCGGGCGCTCCGGACGCGGCGGGGACGACCGCGATGGGCAGCCAGCCGTCGGCGCGCCGGGCCACCCGGCGCATGGCCGCGGGCGCGAAGGCGGCGAGGTAGACGGGCGGGCGGGGGCGCGAGGCCGGTTTGAGGTCCACGTGGGAGGCGGGCACGGTCCAGTGGTCCCCGCGGTACTCCACCGGGTTCCGGGTCCACCAGGCGTCCAGGGCGTCGAGGCATTCGTCCAGGCGCCGGCCGCGCTCGGCCATGGGGACGTCCACCGCCTCGTACTCCTCGGGCGACCAGCCGGTGCCGAGCCCGACCAGGAGTCGGCCCGCGCTCAGCAGATCGATGGTGGTGAGGGTGCGGGCGAGCAGCGCGGGCGGGTACCAGGGGGCGTTGATGACATCGGTGCCGAGCTCGGCCCGCTCGGTGGCCGCGGCGGCGGTGGCCAGCACGGCGAAGGGGTCGAGCGCGGCACGGAATTCGGACGGGATCACATCGGTGCCCGCGTAGCCGACGATCGGGTCGACCGGGGCCAGCAGGCGGTCCCCGACCCACAGGCTGTCCGCGCCGAGCTCCTCGGCCTGGCGCGCGAACCGCGCGATGTCCTCGGGGTGGTGGGCGAGCGGGCCGAACTGGGGAAGGGCGAATCCGATGCGCATACCGTCAGCTCCTCGTCGAGCGGATGGACACATTCCAAGGTACGGAAGCCTGGAATCGACTCAGAGCAGTTCAACGTTCATCTACCCGGGACGGCCAGAGGGCCATCGCCCGGAACGAAGGGTTCCCGCCATGATCCCGGCGGCCGGAACCCGACGCCCTCCCCCGCGCGTTGAGCGTTCCGTGAGCGAGACCACGACCGGCGGTGGACGCCGCGTCAGCAGGCGCACCCTCCTGATCGGCGGCTCGGCGGCCGGTCTCGGCGCGGGTGTCGCGGCCTATGCCGCGCGGGACGAGCTGGCCCGGATGTGGTGGCGGCTGCCCGGCATCGACAAGCCCCGCAAGGCGGGGGCGGTCGATCAGCCGGGCGTGGAGTGGATCGCCGCCTCGGGCGCGAACTGGCGGTGGGCGGACCGCCCGGACGACTACGCCATCGACCGGGTGGTGATCCATGTGGTCCAGGGCAGCTTCGACGACGCGGTGCGGGTCTTCAAGGACCCCGGGCACCGCGCCGCGGCGCACTATGTGGTGCGCCGCGACGGGCATATCGCACAGATGGTCCGGGAGCTGGACGTGGCGTTCCACGCGGGCAACCGCTCGTACAACGAGCGCAGCATCGGCATCGAGCACGAGGGGTTCGTGAGCGAGCCGAGCTCCTTCACGGACGCGATGTACCGCGCCTCGGCGCGGCTCACCGCCTCGATCTGCGAGCGGTACGACATCCCCCGGGACCGTGAGCACATCGTCGGCCACGTGGAGGTGCCGGGCACCGATCACACCGACCCCGGCCGCCACTGGGACTGGGACCGCTATATACCGCTGGTGCGAGCGGTGCGCGTGGCACGGACGGCGAAGTGACCGACCTGGCTCAGGCGGACCCGGCTCAGGCGGACCTGGCTCAGGCCCCGAAGACGACGGCGAGCGGACGGGCCTTGCTGTCGGCGGTGGGCCTCTCGGCCTTGCTGTCGCCGATGTAGAGCTTCTTGCCGGTGTAGATCATGACGCAGTCCCCGTAGGTGTCCATGTCGGACTCCACGTCCTTCATGTCGTCCGGGTGGGTCTGGAGCGTGTCCATCGCGAAGGACTTGGGATCGACGCGCACGACCCCGCCGGCCTCGCTGTACATGGAGCCCAGATAGGCGATCAGCGAGCCGTCGTCATCGGTCTGGATGGGGATCAGCGACCGACTCTCGGCCATCTTCGTCTTCCCGGTCTCCTTGCCGGTCTTCAGATCCAGGCCGCTGATCCGCTCCCCCGGGCCGCCGTGGTCCACGTCCACCTCGGAGGAGAGGTAGAGGGTGCTGCTCGCCTTGTCGAGAGCGAGTTGGGTGCAGCCCTCCACGTTCGTGGCCCGGCAGTCGGGCTGGTACCCCTTGGCCAGGACGTCGATCGTGCTGAGCAGCTTGCCCTGCTTGCCGCTGTCGTCGATGGTCAGGATGTCCGTGACGCCCGACCCGCCGTCCGAGTCGCCGGTGTCGACGGCCACGACGAGCGGCGCGGTGGAGATCACATGCGCGTACTCCACCTTCTCGTCCAGCTTGTAGGACGACTTCACATCGCGGGTCCTGGGGTCGACCGTCTGGACCTCCAGCCGCTCGGTGCTGGAGTCCTCGCTGTCACAGCCCCGGATCGCGACGAGCTTGTCATCGCCGCCCGCGTAGCCGTTGTCGTCGCAGTCCGCGAGGTACGCGGGCTTCCACAGCGGCTTGCCGTCGAGCGACCAGGCTCCCCCGCCGTCGGTGCCGCCCGCGGCCACGGTGCCACCGCCGATGGTGACCTCGTCGAACTCCACCCCGGCGTTGCCCTCGCTGTCCGACCCCTCCTTCTGCCAGACCAGCTTGCCCTTCTTCAGGTCGACAAGTCCGACCTTGGTGCAGGACGCGTCCTCGCCGGCGCCGTCCCGGAACACGATCGCGGTCAGCCCGTCCTTGGTCATATGCGGCGAGGCCCAGCAGAGCTGTCCGCCGAGCGGAATCCGCCACTTGGACTTGGCGCCGTCGAGCGAGTAGCCGACGAGCTTGTTGACGTCGCCCTTCACAAAGGTCGAGTCCGTCACCCAGGTGCCCATGGTGTTGGCCTCCTTGCCGACCTTCGGCATGGCGACCTTGCCCAGCGTCTTCGCCTGGGCGCCCTTGGACGAGCCCCCGTTCTCGCCGCCGTCGTCATCCCCGGACCCGCAGCCGCTCACCAGGGCGGCCGCGAGGACCCCGCCCGCGATCAGCTTCAGGGCGGGCTTGGAGCGCCGCCCCCGCGACGGCGGCCGCCGCACCCCCTGCGGCTGCGGGGGCTGGTGCGACGGCTGGTGGTGCGGCGGCAGCGAAGGCTGCGACATCGATGAACTCCTGAATTTCCCCGTGAAGAAAACCTGTGCGCTTATCCCGCATGACAGGTCTCGTTGACGGGTAAATCCTTTCCCACGGCTCTCCGCCATTTCAAGCGGAGAGTAATGTTCCGTAGGTTATGTGAAATGACCGCCGGAACAATTCGAATTCCGTGGTTATAATGTGGCGGTCCGGACGGGGGCCACCGGCGGGGCCGTCAGCTGAGCCCCGCCCCGCGCGCGCGTTCCACCGCCGGGCCGATCGCCTCCGCGACGGCCTCCACATCGGCCTTGGTCGAGGTGTGGCCGAACGAGAAGCGCAGGGTCCCCCGGGCCAGCTCGGGGTCGCTGCCGGTGGCCAGGACCACATGGCTGGGCTGCGCGACACCGGCCGTGCAGGCCGAACCCGTCGAGCATTCGATGCCCTGCGCGTCCAGCAGCAGAAGCAGCGAATCGCCCTCGCAGCCGGGAAAGGAGAAGTGGACATTGGCCGGGAGCCGGCCCGCCGGGTCGGGGTCGCCGCCGAGGACCGCGTCGGGCACGGCCGTACGGACGGCGGTGATCAGCGCGTCGCGCAGGGCGCCGATCTCGCGGGCGAACTCCTCGCGGTGCCCGGCGGCGTGCGCACCGGCCACGGCGAAGGCGGCGATGGCCGGGGTGTCGAGCGTCCCGGAGCGCACCTGGCGCTCCTGGCCGCCGCCGTGCAGTACGGGCACGGGGGTGTGCTCACGGCCGAGCAGCAGCGCGCCGATGCCGTAGGGGCCGCCTATCTTGTGGCCGCTCACGGTCATCGCGGCCAGTCCCGAGGCGGCGAAGTCGACCTCGACCTGGCCGAACGCCTGTACCGCGTCGGCATGCAGCGGAACGCCGAATTCGGCGGCGGTGGCGGCGAGTTCACGGACCGGCTGGATGGTGCCGATCTCGTTGTTGGCCCACATGACGGTGGCGAGGGCGACGTCCGAGGGGTCGCGGGCGATCGCCTCGCGCAGCGCCTCGGGGTGGACCCGGCCGAGGGAGTCGACCGGCAGCCATTCGACCCGCGCGCCCTCGTGCTCGGCGAGCCAGTCGACCGCGTCGAGCACGGCGTGGTGCTCCACGGGGCTGGCGAGCAGCCGGACGCGGGCCGGGTCGGCGTCCCTGCGGGACCAGTAGAGCCCCTTGACCGCGAGATTGTCGGCCTCGGTCCCCCCGGCGGTGAAGACGACCTCGCTCGGGCGGGCGCCCAGCGAGGCGGCCAGGGATTCGCGCGACTCCTCGACGGTACGGCGGGCACGCCGGCCGGCGGCGTGCAGCGAGGAGGCGTTGCCCGTGACGGCGAGCTGGGCGGTCATCGCCTGCACCGCCTCCGGGAGCATCGGGGTGGTGGCGGCGTGGTCGAGGTAAACCATGGTGGCCTCGATTCTACGAGGCGTTGCGGGGGCGCGTACCGGGTGCGTACCGGGCACGCGGGGGCGCGGCCTTCTCATGGGTTCGCGAGGCCCCCTCGACAGGAGCGGTAAGGAGTGTCTACGGTTTTACTCATGACAGGCACTGAGTGGAAGACCGAGAAGACCGAATGGAACCTGGACCGCACCTACCCCAGCTCCTCCGGCGAGGTCCGCTGGGCCGAGTTCGGCGCGCCGGACGCGCCGCCGGTGGTGCTGCTGCACGGCACGCCGTTCTCGTCGTACGTGTGGCGGGGTGTCGCCCCTGCGCTGGCCGACCGGCACCGGGTGTTCGTTTGGGACATGCCGGGCTATGGAGCCTCCGAGAAGCGGGCCGACCAGGACGTCTCGCTGGCCGCCCAGGGCCAGGTCTTCGGTGAGCTGCTCGAGGAGTGGGGGCTGACCGGGGAGGGGACGGAACCGGCCGTCGTCGCGCATGACTTCGGCGGCTGCGTCGCCCTGCGCGCGCATCTGCTGCACGGTGCGAGGTATCGCCGGCTGGCCCTGGTCAACGCTCTCGCGATATCCCCGTGGGGCTCCCCCACGTACCGCCTGATCGGCGCCCATCACGACGTCTTCGGGCAGCTGTCGCCCGAGGTGCATCGGGGTCTGGTGCGCGAGTACGTCCGCTCGGGGAGTGCCTCAGGGCTGCATCCGCGGGTGCTGGAGCGGATCGTGGACGGGTGGTGCGGCGATGCCGAGGACCAGGCCGCGTTCTACCGGCAGATCGCGCAGAACGATCGGCGCTTCACGGATGAGATCGAGGGGCGGTACGGGGAGATCTCGCTGCCGGTGCTGGTCTGCTGGGGTGCGGACGATGCGTGGATTCCGGTGGAGCGGGGGCGGGAGCTTGCGTCTCGGATTCCGGGGGCGGGGTTTCGGTTGATCGAGGGGGCGGGGCATCTGGTGCAGGAGGATGCGCCTGCGGAGCTCACGGCTGTGCTCGGTGGGTTCCTTGGGTGAGGTTTCGTCGGCGGGGTGCGGGCCGGTGGCCGGTTGTTCCCCACCCCGCCCCTTCCCGTAACTGGGGCTCCGCCCCAGACCCCGCCGGGGCTCCGCCCCGGACCCCGGTCCTCAAACGCCGGACGGGCTGGAAGTCAGCCCTGGACAGGTTGGAAGTTCGCGCCCTGGACGGGCTGGAAGTCAGCCCCGGACGGGCTTGAGGGTCAGGCGGTCATCCGGAGGAGTTCTGCGGCCAGTAGGCCGATGTGGTGGCGCCAGGATTTTTGGGCCTCGGCGCGTTCCGCGTCGGTGTCCGACGGGCCCGTTTGGGTGAGGAGGAGGCGGGCGCCGTGGCCGGTGCCCCGGGTCAGCTCCCAGCGGACCGTACCCGCCGGGCGGCCGTCGCGCTCCCATTCGTACGCCAGCACCCGGGGCGGGCGCGCCTCGGTGATCGGGCCCGCCGGGACCGCGTCCGTGCGGAAGCCCGGGGGGACCGGCGCCCCGGCCGCCGGTTCGGCGGCGGTCTCGGCGGCCGGGCCGGCCAGCGCCCGCCAGGCCGTCTCGGCGGGGCGGACCAGCTGGCGCTCGAAGCGCAGCCGCCAGCCGCCGTCCTCGGTGGTCTCCACCGTGCCCTCGGCGAGCCCGAACGCCTCGACGTACTGTTCGTGCAGCTCGGCCATATCGCCGTGGGCCGCCTCCTCGCCGCCGAGCAGGGCCGCGAGACCCGTGATGCAGGCGTGCCAGCCGGAGGCGAAGCTGGCCGCGCCGAAGCGGTCGCCGAAGGTGTGGGTGAGGATCAGCACGGAGCCGTCGCCCTCGGGGCGCAGCTCCCAGCGGAGCTCGTCCTCGCCCCAGGTGAAGGCGAAGACATGGGGCGGGTCGAGCTCGGTGACGACGCCGTCCATGTCCGGGCCCTCGCGCCCGGGGAAGACGAAGCCCATCCGGCCCCCGACCTCGAGCTCGACCTGGACCTCGGAGGGGAACCAGTGGGCGAGCTGGCCGGGCTCGGTGAGCGCCCGCCAGACCTTCTCCGGGGGGTGGGCGAGCCGGCGCTCGAGGCGCAGGGCCGAGCGGCCGCCGTCGGACTGGGCGAGGGTGTCTTTCATGGCGCTTCTCCGTCGGATGCGTCGGGTGGCTCGGGTTCGCCGGGCGTCTCGGGGAGCTCCGGCATCGTGTCCAGGTGTCGTTCGAGCGCGTCGAGACGGTCGGTCCACAGCCGACGGTACGGCGCCAGCCAGGCGTCCACCTCGGCGAGCGGCTCCGGGCAGAGCTCGTACCAGCGGCGCTGGGCGTCCCGGCGGACCCGCACCAGACCGGCCTCGCGCAGCACCCGCAGATGCTTGGAGGTGCCCGGCTGGGTGAGCCCCAGGTGCTCGGTCAGCTCGCCGACCAGGCGGGGCCGCTCCAGCAGGAGGTCCAGGATCTGCCGTCGGCTCGGCTCCGCGAGCACATCGAACGGTATGGCCATGGCCTCAACATAACCCATCGGCTATATAGCCGCAAGGGAATGAACTGCGGCAAGAGCCCGCTCAGGGCTCCTCCGTCGCCGTACTGCGCCGGTTCCACGCCCTCGGCGCCCGCCAGCCGAACCGCATCGCCGCCAGCCGCACCGCGAACGCGACGGCGGCCGCGAGCGCACTCGTGGCCGCCGTAAGGGCGTCGAAATGGAGCAGCAGGGCCGCTGTCGAGGAGCCGACGATGGCCGGGACGGCGTACAGGTCCCGGTCCCAGCGCAGCAGTGAGGGCACCTCATGGGCGAGCAGGTCGCGCAGCACACCGCCGCCGACCGCCGTGGCCATGCCGAGGGTGACGGACGAGGTGAGGCCCAGCCCGAAGTCATGCGCCTTCATCGTGCCCTCGACGCAGAACAGCCCCAGCCCGGCCGCGTCGAAGACCCCCACCGCCGCCGTGATCCGCTCGACCTCGGGGTGGAGGAAGAAGACGAGGGCGGTGGCGACGAGCGGGGTGAGGAAGTAGCCGAGGTCGGTGAAGGCGATGGGCGGCACCGCGCCGATCACCAGGTCACGGAAGACACCGCCGCCCAGCGCGGTGACCTCGGCGAGCACCGCCATGCCGAAGACATCGAAGTTCTTCCGCACGGCGAGCAGCGCGCCGGATATCGCGAAGACGAAGATCCCGGCGACTTCCAGGGCGTGCTGGACGGACGGGGTGAACAGTTCGATGGGCACGCGACATTGTTATCCGCGAAGGCCCACGGTCCCGCCCGGACCCCGTCCCGTCTCAGCTGTCGGTCTTCTTCGTCACCTTCTGTGCCGACGCAGGCCCGGGCTTCTCCTCCGGTGCCTGGTCAGCCGCGTTCTCGGGGTGGTGGCAGGCCACCTGGTGGCCGGTGGCCAGCGACACCAGCGGCGGCTCCTGCCGCTTGCACACCTCGGTCGCCTTCCAGCACCGGGTGTGGAAGCGGCAGCCGGACGGCGGGGCGATCGGCGAGGGCACATCGCCCTTGAGCAGGATCCGCTCCCGCTTGGCGCGCCGCCTGGGGTCCGGCACCGGCACCGCGGACAGCAGCGCCTTGGTGTACGGGTGCATGGGGCGCTCGTAGAGGTCCTTGCGGTCCGCCAGCTCGACGATCTTCCCCAGGTACATCACCGCGATCCGGTCCGAGACATGGCGGATGACCGACAGGTCGTGCGCGATGATCACGTACGTCAGGCCCAGCTCGTCCTGGAGGTCGTCCAGCAGGTTGACCACCTGCGCCTGGATCGACACATCCAGCGCCGAGACCGGTTCGTCGGCCACGACCAGCTTGGGCTTGAGCGCCAGCGCCCGGGCGATGCCGATGCGCTGCCGCTGACCGCCGGAGAACTCGTGCGGATAGCGGTTGTAGTGCTCGGGGTTGAGCCCGACCAGCGCCAGCAGCCGCTGGACCTCCGCCTTGACGCCACCCTCGGGGGTGACGCCCTGGAGCCGGAAGGGCGCGCTGACGATCGCGCCGACGGTGTGCCGGGGGTTCAGCGAGGAGTACGGGTCCTGGAAGATCATCTGGACGTCGCGCCGCATCGGCCGCATCTGAGCGGTGTTCAGATGCGTGATGTCCTTGCCCTCGAACTCGATCTTGCCCGAGGTGGGTTCGAGCAGCCGGGTGACCAGCCGCCCCATGGTGGACTTGCCGCAGCCCGACTCGCCCACCACGCCCAGGGTCTCCCCCGGCCGGACGTCGAAGTCGAGCCCGTCGACCGCCTGGACCGCACCGGACTGCCGCTGGAGCAGCCCCTTCTTGATGGGGAAGTGCTTGACCAGACCCGACACCTTGAGCAGGGGCTCGGGCGACGTCGTCGCCTTCTCCGGGACCGTCATCTTCGGATCCTTCGTGTCGGTCACAGCTTCGGCGCAATCTCTTCGGTCCAGATGCGGGTGCGCTCCTCCTGCGTCATATGGCACGCGGAGAAGTGCCCGCCGCCCCCGGCCTCACTGAGCTCCGGCCGCTCGGTGCGGGTGATGTTGTCCTTCGGCACATCGGCGTACGGGCAGCGCGGGTGGAAGGCGCAGCCGGACGGCACGTTGATGAGGCTGGGCGGGGAGCCCTTGACCGGGATGAGCCGCTCGGTCTGGTCGCGGTCGATACGGGGCATCGAGCCCAGCAGCCCCCAGGTGTACGGATGCTGGGGCTCGTAGAAGACCTTCTCGGCCGGGCCGCGCTCGACACAGCGGCCGCCGTACATCACCAGCAGATCGTCGGCGAGCTCGGCGACCACGCCCAGGTCATGGGTGATGATGATGACCGCGGAGCCGAACTCCTTCTGGAGGTCCCGGATGAGGTCGAGGATCTGCGCCTGGACGGTGACGTCCAGGGCGGTGGTCGGCTCGTCGGCGATCAGCAGCTCGGGGTTGTTGACCAGCGCCATCGCGATCATGGCGCGCTGGCGCATCCCGCCGGAGAACTCGTGCGGATAGCTGTCCACCCGCTTGTCGGGCTGCGGGATGCCGACGCGGTCCAGCAGCTCGATCGCGCGCTTGCGGGCCACCTCCTTGGTGACCTCGTGGTGCACCCGGTACGCCTCGATGATCTGGCGGCCGATGGTGTAGTACGGGTGCAGCGCGGACAGCGGATCCTGGAAGATCATCGACATCTCGCGGCCGCGCAGCTTGCGCACCTCGTCGGGGTCGGCGCCCAGCAGCTCCTGGCCGTTGAGCCAGATCTCACCGGAGATCCGCGCCTTGCGGCGGCCGTACTGGCCCGCGGTGTGCAGCCCCATGATGCCGAGCGAGGTGACGGACTTGCCGGAGCCGGACTCGCCGACGATGCCGAGCGTCTTGCCCTTCTCCAGCCGGAAGCTGAGCCCGTCCACGGACTTCACCAGACCGTCGTCGGTCGGGAAGTGGACGTGCAGATCGCGCACCTCGAGGAAGGCGGTGGGGGCGGGCGAGCCCGCCGCCGCCACCTCGCCCACGGCGGCGGTGCCGGTGGCCGGCAGATCGCCGTTCCCGGGCTGTCCGGAGGACTTGGTCAGGTCGGTCATCCGAGCCTCACTCGCGGGTCGATGACGGCGTACAGGAGGTCCACGACGAGGTTGGCGAGCACGATGAAGACGGCCGCGATCAGGGTGACGCCGAGGATGACCGGCAGGTCCTTCTCGGTGATCGCGTTCACCGCGAGCCGTCCGAGGCCGGGCAGGTTGTAGGTGGTCTCGGTGAGGACCGCGCCGCCCAGCAGCGCGCCCAGGTCGAGGCCGAGCAGGGTGAGGACCGGGGTCCAGGTCGAGCGCATCGCGTGCCGGCCGATGACCACCCGCTCCCGCAGACCCTTGGCGCGGGCGGTGCGGATGTAGTCCTCGCCCATGATCTCCAGCATGGTGGCCCGGGTGAGCCGGGCGTACATCGCCGCGTAGAGGAAGGCGAGCGTGATCCACGGGAGGATCAGGCTCTCGAACCACATCGCCGGATCGTCACCGAGTCCCTTGTAGTCCACGTTGACCCACTTCAGCGAGTAGCTGAAGATCGCCAGCGAGAGCAGACCGGTGAAGTAGATCGGCAGCGAGACACCGGCCAGCGCGACCGTCATCGCCGAGCGGTCCCACAGGGTGCCCCGGCGCAGCGCGGAGACGACACCGGTGGTGATGCCGCCGACCAGCCACAGCAGACAGGCGCCCGCGGCGAGCGAGAGGGTCACCGGCATGGCGTCGGTGAGCTGCGGCCACACCGCCTGCTCGGTGCGGAAGGAGTAGCCGAAGCAGGGCGCCGGGCAGTGGGTGACGTCCGTGCCGCTGGCGTAGTCCCGGCCGACGAAGAGGCCCTGGACGAAGTGCCAGAACTGCACCAGGACCGGATCACCGAGGCTGAGCTTCTGCCGGATGCCCTCGATGGCCGCGGGGTCGGCCTGCTTGCCGACGAACAGCAGCGCGGGATCGGCACCGGCCCACTTCGGGATCACGAAGAAGATGGCGAAGGTCGTGAGGGTGACGACCAACAGCATCACGACGACGGCGAACAAGCGCCGGATGAGATAAGCAAGCACTGTGCGCGGCCCGGGGGTGGCCCGCGATACCCCGGTCGAGGGGTATCACGGGCCACCGCCCGCGGCCATCACCTGCCCTTCGGGCCTATCGGGTGCGGCGATGGTTAACGTGTGCGGCGGATCGGGTGACCGGCCGTCACTTGACGACGCCCAGCTGGGAGTAGTCGTAGCGGCCGTTGTAGGCCGCCGACGAGAAGGCGTTCGTCAGCCGCGAGCTGCGCCAGGTGATGTTCTTCTCGTAGATGAACGGCATCTGCACGGCCAGGTCGCTGACCTTGTGGTTCATCTTCTGGTAGATCGCCCCGGCCTTGTTGGGGTCGGTCTCCTTGAGCGCGTCGTCGAAGTACTTGTTGATCTCCGCGTCGTTGGTCTCGGAGACGTTGTAGTTACCGGTCTGCTCGATGAAGCGGCCGTCGATCAGCGGCTGGGAGAAGCCCTGGCCGGTGGGGAAGTCCGGGCCCCAGCCGGTCATGGACAGGCCGTAGCCGCGCTTCTTCATCACCGACGGCGAGCCGGTGATGCTGGCCGAGGTGGAGCCCTGGATCGGCTCCACGTTGAGGCTGATGCCGACCTTCTTCAGCGACGCCTGGAGCGCCTCGGCGGCGTCGACCTCGGCGGGCTGGTCGTTGCGGGCCACGATGCTGGTGGAGAAGCCACCCGGCTTGCCGCACTGCTTGAGCTCGTCCTTGGCCTTGGCCACGTCGGCCTTGCCACCGCGCTTCAGGACACCGTACGGGTCGTAGTCGTCCGAGCCCTTGACGCTCTTGGGGAGCATGTTGGTGGCGATGTCACCACCGGCCTGCGGGCCACCGCGGGTGGTCTGGAGCGACTTGTAGTCGGTGCCGTAGATGACCGCCTTGCGGCAGTGGATGTTGTCGAGCGGCTTGACCTTGGTGGTGAAGTCGACGTATCGGACGAAGCTGGTGGTGATGTTGTCGACGTTGCCCTTGTGCTGCTTGAGGGCGTCGTTGCGGCCCGAGGGGGTCATACCCGTGGCGCTGAGGAAGACGTCGTAGTCGCCCTTGATCAGCAGCCGGTCGATCGCCTCGAGGTTGGAGTTGAAGGTGACCGTGACCTTGTCCGGCAGCGCCGGGCGGATCGGGTCGGACGCCTTCTTCCAGTTGGTGTTGCGGACCAGCGACAGGCTCTTGCCCGGGGTGTACGACTGGACCTTGTACGGACCCGAGGAGAACGGCCGGTTGGTGTACTTGGCGCCGGTGTCCTTGTCCGCCTTCACCGGGGAGCCGGTCGGCATCGCGAGCATCTGCTCGAAGTCACCGTTGGGCTTGGCGAGGTTGAAGACGATGGTCTTGTCGTTCGGCGTCTCGATCGCCTTCAGACCCAGCTTGTCCTTGGACTTGTCCTTGTACGGGCCCTTGTACTCGCTCTTGGGGTCCAGGACCTGGCGCAGGTAGCCGGGGCCGCCGGAGACGACGTCCTTGGCCCAGATGCGCTCGATGCCGTACTTGACGTCCTTGGACGTGATCGGGGAGCCGTCCTCCCAGGTGATCCCGTCGCGCAGGGTGTAGGTGTAGGTCTTGCCGCCGTTGGTGATCTTGCCAGTGGAGGTGGCGAGGTCCGGGGTCAGCTCGTTCGCGGCGTTGCCCGGCTTCGGCGTGTAGGAGATCAGTTGGCGCGCGTAGAAGCGGGAGAAGTCCCAGGCGAACCCGTAGTACTGGCGCTGCGGGTCGAGGGAGTCGAACTCCTGCTTGTTGATGAACTTGAGGGTGCCGCCCTTCTTGGCCGACTTGGCCGCGACACCCTTCACCGCGGCGTTGAACCCGGCACCCGAGCCCTCGTCGTCGGAATCGCCACCACCGCAGGCGGCGGTGGCCAGCAGAGCGCCGACGACAGCCGCCGCTCCGGCGATCCGCCTGCTTCTCGAGAGCCGTTTCATAGTTGCTGCAACCTCCGGGTTAGAGCGGTCCTGAGCATGGCGCCGCGGAATACCTTGGGGAGCCGTCTGCCGGATGTGGCAGGGGCCGCTGATTGCGTTCGAGTACGACCGGGCGGCCGTGTGCCGCGCCGTCATCGGGTGCCCTTCGGATCCAGTGCGTCGCGGACGCCGTCGCCGAAGAGGTTGAAGGCCAATACCGTGACGAAGATCGCCAGACCCGGGATGATCATGAACATCGGGTCGTCCTCGTAGGTGCCGACCGCCTTGGAGAGCATCTGCCCCCAGGAGGCGGTGGGCGGCTTCACGCCCGCGCCGAGGAAGCTGAGCGCGGCCTCGGTGAGGATGTTGGTGGGGATCATCAGCGTCGTGTAGACGGTGATCGGCGCCACCAGGTTGGGCAGCAGCTCACGGAAGAGGATGTAGCGCCGGCCGGCGCCCAGGCTCCGCGCGGCCTCGATGTACTCCTTCTCGCGCAGCGACAGCGTCTGGCCGCGCACGATGCGGCCGACGTACGGCCAGCCGAAGAAGCCGATGACCGAGACCAGGATCGCGATCCGCACCCCGCTGCCGGTCAGTCCCAGCAGGTCGTTGGGGAGCACCGAGACCAGGGAGATGATGAAGAGCAGCTGCGGGAAGGCCAGCAGCATGTCCATCACCCGGCTGATCAGCGAGTCCACCCAGCCGCCGAAGTACCCGGCGATGATGCCGAAAATGGTGCCGAGGACCACCGCGACCACCGCCGCGAGGAAGGCCACCAGCAGCGAGATCCGGGCGCCGTAGATGACCCGGCTGAACACGTCGCGGCCGTTGGACGGCTCCACGCCGAAGAGGAAGTCCGAGCTGATACCGCCCAGGGATCCCTTCGGGGTGCCGAACAGCGGGTCGATCTCCTCCTGGTGGAACTCATTGGGCGGATGCCCGAGCAGGCTCACGATGAGCGGAGCGAAGATCGCCACCAGTACGAGGAAGACGACAACGATGCCACCCGCCAGTGCGAGCTTGTCCCGCTTCAGGCGTGACCAGGCGATCTGCCGCAGCGATCTGCCTTCGACGGACGCTTTGACCACATCCGCCGCTACATCGGCAGTCGCCACCGGATCGCTGTCCGTGCTCGTGCCGTGCAATGGTGCCGTCATCGTGGTGGAGACCCCTCTCGACCGGTGGTGACCGGCCCACGACTCGCCGCTGTGGCGGCTTTGTTCACAACCTGGGTGAAAGTCGCGTTCTGGTACGGAACCTTTCTGGAAGGGGTCGTACGCAGGAACCGCACCCCTTGGAGCGGGAGTCTTCAACGCGTTTGTGATCACCCGCCAGTACTCCCGGGCAATGGATGCCTAACCGTGATGTGAGGAGTACCGCTCCGCTATACGGACGGTCGCGACACGAGAACGCAGCAGTAACCTCGCGCCCGTAATGGGGTGTTCGGCCCGATAGGGGCGGAAGGCCGGGCGGGCAATCCCGTCAATCGGTGCGCGGCTCAGTGCGCGGCGGGGCCCGGTGGCCCAGCACGTGGGACGCGGTGGCCCAGCGCGCGGGCCGGGGTGCCCAGCGCGCGGGCCGGGGTGGCTCAGTACGCGGGACGCGGCGGCGGATAGCCGTAGCCGTACGACGGCGGCGCGGCGGGCGCGGCGCCATAGGCGTCACGGTCGAAGAAGGGCCGGGCGTTGGCCCGCATCCACATGGCGACGGGGTCGTACTCGTCCGAGAGCGCGACCGTGGAGACCGGCAGCCCGTCCGGCACGGCGGTGATCGACTGCTCCATCATCACCCGCACCGACTGCACCGACGCGGCGCCGGTGTCGTACAGATCCAGGCCGATCGCCAGGTACGGGGCGCCCAGCGAGGGCTGCACCCAGGCGCGCCGCAGCGAGCGCACCGCGGCGGTGCGATGCGCGTTCTGCCCCAACAGGGCGTAGAACTGGGGGATGTCGATGGCGGGGTCGGACAGCCGCAGCGGTCCGGCGGGCAGCCGGTCCAGACCGCCCGCGATCCGGCGCAAGTCCGGCCATGGGATGCCCACTCCGCCGCCGCGGGCGTGGGGGTTGAGCCAGAGGCCGTAGCGGTCGCGGTAGAGCGAGTCGGCGATGAGGCGGCCGTCGACCACTTCGTGCGCGCGGTTCCAGCCACTGGCGGCCAGTTCCTGCGCCGAGGTCACACACGGGGCGTAACCGAGGCCGTCCACGTCCATGTTCCCGTACTGGGCGTCGGGCGAGCCGGGCGCGCCGTGCCACAGCAGCATCCAGACCTGGCCCTCGCCGATGGCGTGCAGCAGCGCCTCGTAGGCGTCGTACCGGCCGGGAGCGACCTGCTGCAACGCTCGCTCAACCTGGCCGGCCGCCGCCCCCCAATCCGCGCCCGCGCTCACCTGGGTCCGCCCCTTCTCATCGCCTTGCCCACACCTCACCGGGGAGCGTGCTCGCACCCCTCCTGGTCATCAAACCAGCTTACGGGCCGCGGCAGCGGACCCAGGGGTGAGTCAGAGGTCACGGTCGTAGAACGGCCGCACCCGTCCCAGCATCCAGTCGGCCACCGGGTCGCCCTGCGCCACGTCCAGCAGCACCAGCTGAACCTTCCACGGCACCGGCACCGAACCGAGGGCGCGGCCCAGCGCCTCCACCGCGCGCGCCTGCCCCTCGGGGCCGGGCTCGTCGAGTTGCACACCGACGAAGAGCGCGGGCTCGTCGCCCTCGACGCTGGCCAGGGCGCGCCGGGCGGTCCGCACCCCGGCGCCCTTGGCGAACTCGATCCCGGCGGCGGCCAGGAAGTCCACCGGCTCGTCCTGCCAGTCCGGTTCGAAGAGCCGCACCCGGCCACCGGCGGCCGGGCCGTCGAGCTCGGTACGCCCGGCGCGGCACAACTCCCGGACGGCGGGCGGAGGCAGCGGTACGACCACCGCGCCACCGGGGTTCACCGCGATGCCGAGCTGGGGCGGCAGCCCGCGGGCGAACTCCACGGCCGGGGCGATGGTGAAGGACATATGGGAGCCGACGAGCTGGAGGAACTGCTGCTCGGAGCTGAACACCGGGACATACGCGCCGCCGTCGATCTCCATCGTGGGCAGATCGAGGCTCGGGCTGCCCGGCCCCCCGCCGTTGGGCAGCGGAATCCAGAGGTGGCTGCGGGAGAGCGTCTCGACGATGCGCGCCCCGGCCCCGGGGACGTCGACGGAGGCGGCCATCACCTCTTCGAGCTCATTGCCGGGAAACGCCGGATGCGCGGCGTACCCGCCGTCCGGGAATCCTCCGTGCGCCGGGGCCACTCCGTACTGCTCCGGGAAGCTCATCTTCGTCCAACCGCCATCTCGTCCGACCTGCCCGAAGCACCCTAACCGCTGGGTGGCCCGCGGCCGGAGGGGGCGACGGCGATCTCCACAGCACTTCCCCACCTCCCCCGGGCGCGCCCGCGTCACGCTGTGTGATGCCGATGGTCGATTTCCGGCCACCCACGAGGGAGCGGCGTGATCACTCGAAGGAGATGCAGCGCAGCGCGCTCGCACCTCGCCGGTCCAGCAGCACCGCCGACGCGCACCCCCGCGGCGGCCGCCCCTCCTCCATCCCGGTGATCAGCCGCCGCATCGCGCGCAGATGCCGCCCGAAGGCGTAGGCGGAGACCCCGCGGCCACGGACGGCCTGGCCCTCCAGCGCCTCCGTGGCGCCCACGTCCAGCAGCACCATATGGAGGCTGCGGCCCCGGCGCCGCACGTCCCGGGCCAGCCAGCGGCGGACCCACGGCAGCGCGCCGCAGTCGTGCACCACGACGCTCGCGCCCGAGCGCAGCGCCCGGCGCAGCCCCGCGTAGTGGGCGCAGCGGACCAGCGGGCGGTAGACCGCGTACGGCAGCCAGCCGGGCAGCCGGCGCTCCCATGCCTCGCGGGTGTTCTGCGAGTCGACCCTGATGACGACCGCGCCCGTCTCGTCCAGAAGCGGCACCGTCCGGTTGATCAGCGTGCTCTTGCCGCTGCCCGGCAGCCCGGAGGCGACCAGCACGTCCCCCGCCGGGAAGCGCAGCTCACGCGGGTCCGCGCCGCCACCCTCCGCCCCGGCGCGCAGATCGTGCACCGCGCTTCTTCGACCGGGGCGGGCCGTCGACCCGGAGGGGATGCGGCCACGCCGCGCCGGCAGGAGCCTCTGTGTCGTCGCGTGCGTTTCCTGCCCATGCACCGTGATCGTCCTCCCAGGTCGGTCAACGCTGCTCGTACCCGCAGAGTGTCAAGAAAAGGTAATGTCGGGCAAGGCTGCCCCGGGCCGGACGGCCGGAGCCCGGTCGGATCGGGGCTTCCCTTCTCGGCCATACATGCGATGATGTCGGCGCAACTCCATACCGGCCGCTTGAATCCGCGCGGGAGAGTCCTTGGGCCTTGGCATCCGTGCCGGGTGTCCAGGGCGCCGAAGGAGCAAGTCCTCCCTTGAATCTCTCAGGCCCCGATACCGCACGGACGAGGCAGATCTGAAAAGCGGGCCGCGCGGGCGCGGCTCCACCCAAGGTGCAAGCCGGGCCCCTTACGGGCGTCACGGCGAACCTCTCAGGTTCCGATGACAGATGGGGAGGACGCACGCGTCCTTGCCGTCCGTCCTCGCCGTCGCGCGACCCCGACCCCTGGAGCCTGAATCGTGACCGACGCCCCGCCCACCCCACGCCGTACCGCGCTGGACGCGCGGCACCGCGCGCTCGGCGCCACCATGACCGACTTCGCCGGCTGGGACATGCCGCTGCGCTACGGCAGCGAGCGCGACGAGCACATCGCGGTGCGCACCCGCGCCGGACTCTTCGACCTCTCCCACATGGGTGAGATCTCTCTCATCGGTCCCCAGGCCGGGGAGGCCCTGGACCACGCGCTGGTCGGCCGGCTGTCCGCGCTCGCCGTGGGCCGCGCCCGCTACACCATGATCTGCGACGACGAGGGCGGCATCCTCGACGACCTGATCGTCTACCGCCTCGGCGACGAGGAGTTCCTGGTCGTGGCCAACGCCGCCAACGCCCAGGTGGTGCTGGACGCGCTGACCGGGCGGGCGGGCGGTTTCGAGGCGACCGTGCGGGACGACCGCGACGCCTACGCGCTGCTCGCCGTCCAGGGGCCCGAGTCCCCGGGGATCCTGAAGCGCCTGACCGACGCCGACCTGGACGGGCTGAAGTACTACGCCGGGCTGCCGGGCACCGTCGCGGGCGTCCCCGCCATGATCGCCCGGACCGGCTACACGGGCGAGGACGGCTTCGAGCTGTTCCTGGCACCGGACGACGCCGAGCGGGTCTGGGAGGCGCTGACCGAGGCCGGGGCTCCGGTGGGCCTGGTCCCCTGCGGTCTCTCCTGCCGGGACACCCTGCGCCTCGAGGCGGGCATGCCGCTGTACGGGCATGAGCTGACCACCGACACCACCCCCTTCGACGCGGGGCTGGGCCGGGTGGTGAAGTTCGACAAGCCGGGCGGCTTCGTCGGCCGCGAGGCCCTGGAGGCCGCGTCCCACCAGGCCGACACCGTCACCCCGCGCACCCTGGTCGGCCTGATCGCTTCAGGCCGCCGGGTGCCGCGCGCCGGATACGCCGTGGTGGCCGCCGACGGCTCGGCGATCGGCCAGGTCACCTCGGGCGCGCCGTCCCCGACGCTGGGCAGGCCGATCGCGATGGCGTATGTGGACCCGGAGTACGCGAAGCCCGGCACCGAGGGGGTCTTCGTGGACATCCGCGGTACCCGGGAGCCGTACGAGGTCGTGGCGCTCCCCTTCTACAAGCGCGAGCGCTGAGCTCCTCCGGGCGCGAGCGGTGCCCCGGCCCGTCGCCGAGCTCCCCCAGACGCGAGCGGGGCGCCGGTCCACCACGGTCCCTCGGCGTCGTACCCATCGCGTCCCCTCGGCGTCGTACCCCCTCGGCGTCGCATCCCACCAGCTAAGACCCGTTTCCCAAGCACTCCCCCGTATCCAGGAGAATCGGACCATGAGCAACCCCCAGCAGCTGCGGTACAGCAAGGAGCACGAGTGGCTGTCGGCCGCCGGCGAGGACGGCGTGTCGACGATCGGCATCACCGAATTCGCGGCCAACGCGCTCGGCGATGTCGTCTATGTCCAGCTCCCGGACGTCGGCTCCACGGTCTCCGCCGGTGACACCTGCGGTGAGCTGGAGTCCACCAAGTCGGTCAGCGATCTGTACACGCCGGTCTCCGGTGAGGTCACCGAGATCAACGAGGACGTGGTGAACGATCCGGCGCTGGTGAATTCCGCCCCCTTCGAGGGCGGCTGGCTGTTCAAGGTGCGGGTGACGAGCGAGCCGGAGGACCTGCTCTCCGCCGACGAGTACACCGCCTTCGCCGAAAACTGACCCTCTTTATTCGATCGGGACCCTCGATGTCGCTTCTGAACAGCTCCCTGCACGAGCTCGACCCGGACGTCGCCGCCGCTGTCGACGCCGAACTCCACCGCCAGCAGTCCACCCTCGAGATGATCGCCTCGGAGAACTTCGCTCCGTCGGCGGTCATGGAGGCCCAGGGCTCGGTCCTGACCAACAAGTACGCCGAGGGCTACCCCGGCCGCCGCTACTACGGCGGCTGTGAGCACGTCGACGTGGTCGAGCAGATCGCCATCGACCGGGTCAAGGAGCTCTTCGGCGCCGAGGCGGCCAACGTCCAGCCGCACTCGGGCGCCCAGGCCAACGCGGCCGCGATGTTCGCCCTGCTCTCCCCCGGCGACACCATCCTGGGTCTGAACCTGGCGCACGGCGGCCATCTGACCCATGGCATGAAGATCAACTTCTCCGGCAAGCTCTACAACGTGGTGCCCTACCACGTGGACGCAGAGACCGGTCTGGTCGACATGGACGAGGTCGAGCGGCTGGCCAAGGAGCACCGCCCCAAGCTGGTGATCGCGGGCTGGTCGGCGTACCCGCGCCAGCTGGACTTCGCCGCCTTCCGCCGGATCGCGGACGAGGTCGGCGCGTACCTGATGGTCGACATGGCCCACTTCGCGGGTCTGGTGGCGGCCGGGCTGCACCCCTCGCCCGTACCGCACGCCCATGTGGTGACCACCACCACCCACAAGACCCTGGGCGGTCCGCGCGGTGGCGTGATCCTCTCCACCGCCGACCTGGCCAAGAAGATCAACTCGGCGGTCTTCCCCGGTCAGCAGGGCGGTCCGCTGGAGCATGTGATCGCGGCGAAGGCGGTGTCCTTCAAGGTGGCGGCGAGCTCGGCGTTCAAGGAGCGCCAGGAGCGCACGCTGGAGGGCGCCAGGATCCTCGCCGAGCGGCTGACCCAGGACGATGTCCGGGAGGTGGGCGTCGCCGTGCTGTCCGGCGGCACCGATGTCCATCTGGTCCTGGTCGATCTGCGCGACTCCGAGCTGGACGGGCGGCAGGCCGAGGACCGGCTGCACGAGGTCGGCATCACGGTCAACCGCAACGCGATCCCGAACGACCCGCGGCCCCCGATGGTCACCTCGGGTCTGCGGATCGGCACCCCGGCGCTGGCCACCCGCGGCTTCACCACGGAGGACTTCCGCGAGGTCGCCGACGTGATCGCGGAGACGCTCAAGCCGTCCTACGACGCGGAGGCGCTGAAGGCCCGGGTCACCGCCCTGGCCGACAAGCACCCGCTGTACGCGCACCTGTCCAAGTAGCCGGATCCGGGGGCGCGCCCGCCCTGGCGCGCCCCCGCCGCACCACCCGCACCACCCGCACCACCCGCACCACCCGCACCAACCCTCGCAACTCCCGCACCAACCCGCACCACCCGCACCAACCCACGCACGGCCCGCGCGCTTTCCCGGCGGGCACACGCTTCCCCCGGCGTGCAGACGAAGGAGTCCCCCGGTGGCCATTTCCGTATTCGACCTCTTCTCGATCGGCATCGGCCCGTCCAGTTCGCACACCGTCGGCCCGATGCGGGCCGCGCGGATGTTCGTCCGCCGGCTGAAGAACGAGGGCCTGCTGGCCCACACCGCGTCCGTCCGGGCCGAGCTCTTCGGCTCGCTGGGCGCCACCGGCCATGGCCACGGCACCCCGAAGGCCGTGCTGCTGGGCCTGGAGGGCAACTCCCCGCGCACCGTGGACGTCGACACGGCCGACGGCGAGGTGGAGCGCATCCGCACCACCAAGCGGCTACGGCTGCTCGGCGCCGAGATCGGCCCCGGCCACGAGATCGACTTCGACGACTCCTCCCAGCTGATCCTGCACCGCCGCCGCTCCCTGCCGTACCACGCCAACGGCATGACGCTGTGCGCGTACGACGCCGAGGGCCATCCGCTGCTGGAGAAGACGTACTACTCGGTCGGCGGCGGCTTCGTGGTGGACGAGGACGCGGTCGGCGAGGACCGCATCAAGCTCGACGACACCGTCCTCACCCACCCCTTCCGCACCGGCGACGAGCTGCTGCGGCTCTCCCAAGAGACGGGCCTTTCCATCTCGGCCCTGATGCTGGAGAACGAGAAGGCGTGGCGCACGGAGCAGGAGATCCGGGCCGGGCTGCTGGAGATCTGGCAGGTCATGGAGGCGTGCGTGGCCCGCGGCATGTCCCAGGAGGGCATCCTGCCCGGCGGCCTCAAGGTCCGCCGCCGCGCCGCCACCGCCGCCCGCGCCCTGCGCTCCGAGGGCGACCCGGGCGCCCGCGCCATGGAGTGGATCACCCTCTACGCGATGGCGGTCAACGAGGAGAACGCGGCGGGCGGCCGCGTGGTCACCGCCCCCACCAATGGCGCGGCGGGCATCATCCCGGCCGTTCTGCACTACTACACCCGGTTCGTCCCGGGCGCCGACGAGGAGGGCGTCATCCGCTTCCTCCTCGCCGCGGGCGCCATCGGCATGCTCTTCAAGGAGAACGCCTCGATCTCCGGCGCCGAGGTCGGCTGCCAGGGCGAGGTCGGCTCCGCCTGCTCGATGGCCGCGGGCGGCCTCGCCGAGGTGCTCGGCGGCTCCACGGAGCAGGTGGAGAACGCCGCCGAGATCGGCATGGAGCACAACCTCGGCCTCACCTGCGACCCCGTCGGCGGCCTGGTCCAGATCCCCTGCATCGAGCGCAACGGCATGGCCTCGGTGAAGGCGGTCACCGCCGCGAGGATGGCCCTGCGCGGCGACGGCCGCCACCATGTCTCGCTCGACAAGGTCATCAAGACGATGAAGCAGACGGGCGCGGACATGAAGGTCAAGTACAAGGAGACGGCGCGGGGCGGGCTCGCGGTGAACGTCATCGAGTGCTGACGAAGGGAACGGCGAGTGGGATCGGCTGATGCCCCGGCGATAAGGGTGCCGGTCGGAGAGGACTCGGATCTCTGGGCCAGCCGGGCGACGAGCCGACGGGTACTCCTGGTGGTGCACAACGTCACCTCCGCCGGCCGTCTGCTGGATGTGCTGCCGCTGTTCCACGACGACTTCCGGGTACAACTCCTGGTCACCTCGACGGAGTCATCCGCGTTTCAGGCCGGAATCGGCGAGTTGTTCGCGGAGTTGGGTCTGCCCGTACTGCCCTGGGAGCAGGCATCGGCGACACCGGTGGCGCTGGCGATCGCCGCGAGCTTCGGCGGCCAACTCCAGGACATCAAAGGCAAATTGGCCATCTTGTCGCATGGAGTGGGATACACTAAGAAATTGGGCGATCCGCGATCCGCGATCCGCGATCCGCGATCCGCGAACCACGAACCGACATTCGGCCTGTCGCCGGAGTGGCTGCTGGCGAACGGCGAGCCGTTCGTGGACGGCCTCGTCCTCTCGCACCCTGAGCAGCTGGAGCGGTTGCGGCGGGTGTGCCCGGAAGCCGAAAGAGCATCCGTACTCGCCGGCGACCCCTGCTTCGACCGCATGCTGGCCGGGCGTCCCCACCGGGAGCGGTTCCGCCGCGCCCTGGGCGTGCGTCCGGGCCAGCGGCTCGTCGTACTGAACTCCACCTGGAATCCCGAGGGTTTCTTCGGAAGCGGTGGCGACCAGGACATCCTGCCGAGCCTGCTCCCCCGGCTCGCCTCCGAGCTGCCGGCTGATGACTATCGGCTGGCGGCCGTACTGCATCCGAACATCTGGTACGGGCACGGGCCGGGGCAGATACGCGTCTGGCTGGATCGGGCCCGCCGCAGCGGACTGGCCTTGATCGACCCCGTGCACGCGTGGCGACAGGCCCTGCTGGCGGCGGATGTCGTCCTGGGGGATTTCGGAGCGGTGTCCTACTACGCCGCGGCGTTGGACGTCCCCGTGCTGCTCGCGTCCGCCAGGCAGGACCGGCTGGCCCCGGAGGCACCCCTCGCGGCGTTCGTCCGGCAGGCCCCTCGGCTCGACCCGTACGGACCGCTGCGAGACCAACTGGAGGGCCTGCTCGCCCGGCACCGCCCATCGGCCACCGCCAGTCCGGCGGAGTACATCAGCTCGGCTCCGGGCGCGTCGGCGGCACTGCTGCGGAGACTCTTCTACACGCTGATGGATCTGCCCGAGCCCGCGGCTCCCGCCCTGCTGGAGCCACTGCCGCTGCCGCCGTACGAGCCCCCAGCGCGTACGGCTCCGCTGGATGTCCGTACGCGCATACGAGGAGCGGACGTCAGGATCGAACGCTCCACGGGGCACCCGTACGACACGGTCGGCCAGAGGCACCTCGCCGTACATGAGGACACCCGGGACCCCGGCGACCTGACACTGGCTGATGTGATTTTCCGTGCGGGGCAGCCGGACGACCCCCGCCTGGGCGGCCCGGAGGAGTGGACTGCCGAGGTGCTGCACCGGTACCCGCACTGCTCACTCGCCGTGTATGTGACAGGCCCGCACAACTGCGCCGTGCGTAGCCGGGACCACGGCCTGCTGCGGCTGTCGGCGGACCCAGGAGCGGATGCCGATCCGACGGCCTACGCCTCCGCGCTGTACGCGTGGCTGACGGGCGGCGGTGCGGTGGCGCCGGGCGGGACGACGCTCCGGGTGCGCGCGGCCGGCCGCGTGCACCCGGTGACGGTGACTCCCGCTACTCCGCCCGCTCGGCCGCCTCGCAGCGCAGCCGCAGACGGGCAAGGTAGCCCAGATGCGGAGTCGCCTTTTCCGGCCTGAGCAGGCGCTCAGCCTCAGCGATCTTCGTCAGTGCTTCGGAGTTCTCACCGGCGTCGTGCAGCGTCTCGGCGAGGTCTGTGAGGGCACGGGCCTGGTTGTACGCCTCTCCCCGCTCCGCGAAGAAGTCCCGCGCGGCCTCCAGGCGAAGGCGGGACTCCGCCAGCCGCCCCAGGCCGCGCAGGGCACGTCCCTGGTGACGCCCGATCAAGGCGAGGGCGCGCGGCAGGTCCTGCGCGCCCTCCTGGCCGGGGGTGATCCGCCGGTAGACGCCCTCCGCCTCGACGAACCGCTCGTACGCCGCCTCGTACCGCCATCGGTTCAAGCACAGCAGGCCCAGGAACTCCACGGACGACGCCTCGCCCCGTAAGTGGCCCGCGGCGCGCTCGCAGGCGACGGCGGCGCGCACCGCGTGCTCGGCATCTTCCCACCGTCCCATCTCGCCCAGGCAGTGGCCCAGTTGGAAGTGCAGCGCGCCCGCCATGCGGGAACGCGGCTGATGCTCGTCGGCGCACCGGGCCGCGATCCGCAGGGCGGGCAGCACCTCGTCCCAGTGTCCGGCCTTCAGCTGAAGTGGCCACAGCGCGCGGGCGACTCGCAGCGCCGTGTCGATGTGCTGGTACTCATCCGCCACGGAGACCGCCCGTACCAGGTTCCCGGCCTCGGCCAGCAGGGCCGCCATGCCCTCGGCCTCGTCACCGTACGGAGTGCCCTGCGCGGGTGCGGGCTCGGTCCGCCAGCTCTGGGGCAGGGCCGCGTGCGCGGCGTGCAGCGCTCGGTCGAGCAGACCGTCGAGCACCCGGGACACCGCCGCGAAGCACTCCGGGATCCCGTGCTCCAGGCCGGCGGCGTCGGCCAGATGGCGGCACACCTCGGGCCGGAAGCGGTAACGTCCGTCCCCCGCCGGCTCCAGCAACTGCGCGTCCGCCGCCGCGGCGAGCATCCGGGCGGCTTCCTCCTCGGCGACGGCGGCGGCGTCCGAGGCCAGCCGGGCGTCGACCGCGGGCCAGCCGCCCAGCGCTGTCAGTCGGCACAGCCGCGCCGTCTCGGGCCCGAGACGGCGACACACGTCCTGCGTCATGGCGTGCACCGGATGGTGCCTCGCGGGCTCGTCGGGCGGATCCGGGAAGGGCGGTTCATCGGTTAGCAGGCGCATCGCCGCCGCTTTCAGGGCGAAGGCATTGCCCGCGCAGGTGTCCAGCAGGACGGGCATCCGCGGCTTGGCTCGCGCGACCCGCTCAGGCCCGGCCACCTTCCTCAGCATCTTCAGCGCGTCCCGCTCGCTCAGCGGTGGGACATCGATGCGCTCCGCTTCCAGCGCGAACGGCGGGCCGGACGCGACCACCAGCAAGAACACCTCTGGCGTGGCCGGAATGAGGTTGCGGACCTGCGCGACCGAAGACGCGTGGTCGATCACCACCAGCGTCCTGCGGCCTGCCGTCAACCGCCGATAAAGCTGTTCACGTCCCGTCTCGGTCGGCGGAATCCGCTCGGGCTCGACGCCCATC
Source organism: Streptomyces javensis (assembly GCF_039525925.1). Lineage (NCBI taxonomy): Bacteria > Bacillati > Actinomycetota > Actinomycetes > Kitasatosporales > Streptomycetaceae > Streptomyces > Streptomyces javensis. The sequence continues at coordinate 85,272 of NZ_BAAAIF010000004.1, forward strand.
TGCCGCAGCAGGCGCAGCAGGACGGCGGCCGGTTCCGGTCCGTGGTCTCCGGCGGCGTCGGAGAGGTCGACGTAGAACTGCCCGTCGGGGTACCGAGCGATCTGGGCGGCGCCCCAGTGCAGGGCCACCGCGCTGGTGCCGATGCCGGGCGGACCGTGCAGCAGCGCGACCCGTGGCCGCCCGTCGGCGGCGCGGGTCGCCTCCCGCCTCAGCCGCTTGAGAACGGACTCGCGGTCGGTGAAGTCCCGCGTGGCGGGCGGCAGTCCCGCCGCGGTGCGCAGGCCGACCGCCGCGTCCGGCAGGCTCCGCAGCAGAAGGGCCCATTCGGCGGACCGTCGGCCGTCTTCACCCAGGCGCGGATGCATCTGGCGCGCCAGCGCCTCCCACCCCTCCGCGGTGACCGGCAGCGGCGTCTCCCGCCCCAGGGTCCGTCTCACCAGCGCACCCGTCGACAGGAGCACCTGCTTGCCGACTTCTCCGGCCGCGCCGTTCCCCGCCGCCGCGAGGAATGCGGTGAGCGCGCTCACCGTGACGATCTCGATCACACCGGCCCCTCCCCTGGTCCCGGTCATGTCCCTGGCCGGACTGTATCCCCGCGCCACTCGCCCCGGAAAACCATTCGGCCTCGGCGCCCTCGTCCACGGCTGCCTTGGTACGCACGCGGCACCAGCCCTGTCGGTGGACGGCCGCGTGCTGGAGGTACACGTCAGCGCGCGCCGTACCCGCCTTGGGCTGACCGTCGAGCGGGACGGGGCGCTGATCGTGCGGGTCCCACCGGCATGCCCGCCCGAGCGGGCGGAGGCGTTCGCCCGCGCCAACGACCGCTGGGTCGACGACAAATTGCGCCTGCGTGAGGAGCGGCAGCCGCTGCACCCCACCCGGAAGCTGGCCGACGGGGAGATCCACCGCTATCTCGGCCGGGATTACCGGCTGCTGTACGTGGACGATCCGGGAGCGCCCGTACGGCTCGTCGCGGGCCGTCTGCGCGTGGACCTGGCCACCGCGGCCGACCCCGCACGGGCCCTGCGGGCGCTGGCGGACTGGTACACCCGCGCCGGTCTGCGCTGGGCACAAGGACGGCTCCAGCTCCCCTTTCACCTGATCGATTACGTGATCGCCCACGAACTGGCGCATGTTCGGATCTCCGGGCACGGCCCGGACTACTGGCGGCTGCTGGGTCGGGCGATGCCGGAGTACGCCCGGTGGAAGGCGGAGCTGGACGAGATGGGCCGCAGGGTATGGATGGGTGACGTGGCCGGGCGATGACCTCAGCGTCGTCGTACACCCCGGTACCAGCGGTCCACCGGGTACGGGAAGGGCGCGCCCTCAATCCGCGATCAGCCGGGACAGACGAAGGGCGACCGGCCGCGATGGCGCCGCCGACCGCCCGTAAGGGGGGAGCGCCGGGCGGGAAGGAGGCCGGCGCTCGTGCCCGGCATCAGTGGTGTCCGCGCGCACTGGCGGACGCCCCGCCGAACAGGCGCGCGACGGCGCGGAAGGGCAAGGTGACGACAGTGGCGACAGCGCCTCCGATGGCGCGCAGTACATCAGCGATGGCCTTGAACACGATGGGACCTTTCTCGATCCGGGACGGCGTGACTGAGTGGTTCCGTCCTGTTGGAGCGGACAGGTGACCCGATCCCTCCCGTCGAAACCTTCGGGCCTCGTCCCGCCCCCGTCCGGGCCCGCCCTCCTGGGGCCGGGGGCGTGCCGGACCTGCCGAGGCCGGGCATGAGAATCCGGTCCGCGGGTAGACGTGGCACCGCCTCGCCCGCACGGGCACCCGGGCCTTCGGACCGTGCGGGAACACCGTGGGGCAGTGGAGGCGGCACACCGCCGCCACCGGGCCCGGGACGGCCGGAGGACCCCATGACGTCCGGCTCCTGGGAACATCACCCCCAGGGCGACCGGAGGCGCCTTCCGGGAGAGATCGTCGACGGCCCGGAGTCACACAGGACTGATCAGAAGGGCAGTTGCAGTGGGCGGCGATCAGCGGGAGCCGGCCGGGACGGGCCGGGGGGCTCGGATCCAGCAGTGGTGGGCGCGGGCGAAGGGCTCCCCGGGGCACGAGCGGCACATCCTGGACATGATCGGCAAGAGCACGCTGGCCGCCGCCCTCTCCTGGTACGTGGCACACGACCTGATGGCGGCCGCGTCACCGGCGTTCGCTCCGTTCTCGGCCGTCCTGATGATCCAGGTCACCGTGTACCAGTCGTTGTTGCAGTCCCTGCGCTACGTCGGCGCGGTCTGCGCGGGGGTGCTGGTGCAGGCGGCGCTCGGCTTCCTGGCCGGACCGGATCTGGTGACCTTCGTTCTGGTGGTGCTCATCGCGATGGTGATCGGCCGCTGGCGGCGGCTCGGGGAACAGGGCCACCAGGTGGTGACCGCCGCATTGTTCGCCTTTTCCACCTACGTCGCTTCTTCCGGCGATTCGCAGCGGCTCGAACAGCTCGGTCAGATCATCCTGCTGGTGGCCATCGGCTGCGCGATCGGCGTACTGGTGAACCTGACGCTCTTCCCGCCGATGCGGTACCGGGGCGCCGAAGAGGGCATCCGTAACCTCGCCCACGCCCTGTGCGATCTGATCGGCGACGTCTATCCCGCCTTGCGCGAGGGCGAGCTGGAGGAGGAGCGCACGCGGCGGTGGCGTGCGCGGGCGGCACAAACGACCTCGATCGTCGGACAGGCCCGTTCGGCGCTCGACACGGCGGTCGAAGCCAAGTACTACAATCCCTGGCGGCTGTTGCCCAGCCACCGCAACCGGGACTTCTCCGGCTACCGGCAGGTCTTGGAGGCACTGGAGCGGGTGACCTATCAGGTCGCCTCGATGACCCGCACCCTGGACCAGTGGCCGGGCGACGAAACGGGGGCGGACCGCGACAGCTTCCTGCACGATTACGCGGACCTGCTGGAGGCACTCGGCGAGATCACCCGGCAGCTGAGCCGGATCGACGAGCGGCACCTCACCGAGCAGTCGGCGGAGCTGTGCCGGGCGGCGGAGGCCGCGCAGCACAAGCGCACCAGCCTCGTCGAGAACGCCCAGCGGACGGACCTCGCCTTGAGCGACCCGTCCCGCCCCTACGGCATCCTCCTCGCCGAGGCCCTGCGGCTCATGGAGGAGGCCCAGCACACCTGCGACGTCGTCCAGCACACGGTGGACCACGCCGGGGACACGCACCGGACCGGGTAGGGCGGCGGGCTCCACGATCCGACGGCAGCGGACTGAGGGGGCCGGGTGAGCACGCTTCGGCACGAGTGCCCTGGAACCGTCACCGCTGTTCGGGCCGTGGAGGCGCCTTCACCGGTACCCACCGGGCGGCAACGGCTCGCGGACCCGTGCCCGCCGGATGTCACACTCCGGCGGGCTGTTCTGTCGTACCTGCGCAAGCCATTGCCACCACAGGTACGACACGATGGGGAGCCCGCCATGGCCCGTATCCCGCTCACCCCGCCCAGCACCCTGCTCAACCGCATCGGCGCCTGGTACTCCCGGCGCACCTACGGCAAGGTGCTCCACCCCGGTCTGGCCGCCGGCCACAATCCGCGGGTGCTGCTCACCTACGTCCGGGCCGAGCGCGGCGCCGCCAAGTGGAACCGCCTCGACCCGGGCCTCAAGCACCTCGCGGTCATGGCCGCGACGGCCAGGATCAACTGCTCGTGGTGCATGGACTTCGGCCACTGGGAGGCCGACAACCTCGGGCTCCCGATGGACAAGATCTCCAAGGTGCCGCGGTGGCGCGACCATCGGGACGCCTTCACCGATCTCGAGTTGCTCGTCCTGGACTACGCCGAGGCGATGACCGAGACCGAGCCGCGCGTGACCGACGAGCTCGCGGCCGCCCTGGTCGAGCGGCTCGGTGAGGCGGCGTTCGTCGAACTCACCGCCATGGTCGGTCTGGAGAACTACCGCTCGCGCGTCAACAGCGCCTTCGGCCTGACCAGCCAGGGCTTCTCGGACGCCTGCGAGGTACCGTCGCAGGCGTGATCGACACGACCACCTTCGAAGAGCACCGGCGGATGCTGTTCGGCATCGCCTACCGCATGCTCGGCTCCGTCGCCGACGCCGAGGACGTGGTGCAGGACGCCTGGCTGCGGTGCAGCCAGGTGTCCACGCCGGTGGAGAACCCGGCGGGCTATCTGACCCGTACGGTCACCAACCTCGCGCTCAGCCGGCTCACCTCGGCCGCCGCCACCCGCGAGCAGTACGTCGGGCCCTGGCTGCCCGAGCCGCTGGTCACCCGGCCGGACATCGGCGAGGAGGTGGAGCTGGCCGAGTCGGTCTCGCTCGCCATGCTCGTCGTCCTGGAGAGTCTGTCGCCGCTGGAGCGGGCGGTCTTCGTGCTCAAGGAGGTCTTCGGCTTCTCCTTCCGGGAGATCGCCGGAATGCTGGACCGCGGCGAGGCGGCCGTACGGCAGGTGGGCAGCCGGGCCAGGGCCCATGTGCAGGCCCGCCGGCCGCGTTACGACGCCCCGGCGGAGGTGCGGCGGCAGGTCACCGAGGAGTTCCTGGCCGCGTGTCTCGGCGGCGACCTGAACCGCATGATGGAGCTGCTGGCCCCCGATGTGACGGCGTGGAGCGACGGCGGCGGCAAGGTGAAGGCCGCCCTCCGGCCGCAGCGGGGCGCGGACAAGGTCGCCCGCTTCCTCGCCGCCGTCATCGCCCAGCCGATGGACGACCCCCAGGTGCACGCGGTGGACGTCAACGGCCGGCCGGGACTGCTGCTCACGGTCGCGGGCCGCCCGGACACGGTCGCCTGTGCGGAGGTCGAGGACGGGCGCATCACGGAGATCCGCATCATCCGCAACCCGGAGAAGCTGCGGCACCTGCCGCCGCCGTAGGCCGCTGAGGGCGCCGGGGGCGCCGCACCCCGGCGAACAGATCGTCCTCGGGAGTCGCGCCGTCCACGTCGACGTCGACATCGACATCCACGTGGGACCGGACCAGCTGATAGTCCTCAGTGGGCCAGACCTCGCGCTCCACGTCACGATCATGAACCATGAACCCGGCGTTCGGGTCGATCTGCGTGGCATGCGCGAGCAGCGCCCGGTCCCTGGTCGCGAAGTACTCCGCGCACGGCACCCGCGTGGTGATCTCCAGCCCGGTCTCGGGCAGTTCGGCCAGCACCTCCCGCATGCCCGAGTCCATGCCCCGTGCGGTCATGGCGTCGTGCAGGGCCTGGAACCACGGCCGTGACAAGCCGCCCTGGTAGTACAGCTTCAGCGGCCGCCAGGGCGCGCCCGCCTCGGGGTGGCGGCCCGCCTCCCCCGCCGCGTCGAAGGCGGCGACCGTCACCTGATGGGTCCTGATGTGGTCCGGGTGCGGATAACCGCCGGTCTCGTCGTACGTGACGACCACATGCGGGCGGAAGCTCCGGATCAGCCCCACCAGCCGCCCGGCCGCCTCCTCCAGCGGCGCGAGCGCGAAGCAGCCCTCGGGCAGCGGCTCCCCCGGCCCCGGGAGCCCCGAGTCGACGAACCCCAGGAAGTGCTGCCGCACCCCCAGGATCCTGCGGGCCTCGGCCATCTCGTCCCGCCGGATCGCGGCGAGGTTCTCCCGCACACCGGGCCGGTCCATGGCGGGGTTGAGCACATCGCCCCGCTCCCCTCCGGTGCAGGTGACCACCAGCACCTCCACCCCCTCGGCGGCGTACTTGGCCAGGGTGGCCGCGCCCTTGCTGGACTCGTCGTCGGGGTGGGCGTGCACGCTCATCAGACGCAGGTTCAAACGCACTCCTCAGATGATTCGTGGTGACTGACTGACGAACAGCAAAATTAGCCCGAACACAAATTTAGGTCAAGCATAAAAAATAGACCCGCCCATGCGAGGATGGGGGTCATGACAGCAGGACTGCGCGAGCTGAAGAAGCGGCAGACGCGCCAGATGATCTCCGACACCGCGACCCGGCTCTTCATGGAGCGCGGCTTCGAGGCGGTGACCATCGCCGAGATCGCGACGGCCGCCCAGGTGGCCAAGATGACGGTCACGAACTACTTCCCGCGCAAGGAAGACCTGGCCCTCGACTACCACGAGACCATCACCACCGCCCTGGCCCGGACGGTCGAGGGCCGCCCGACCGGCGAATCGGCCCTGCATGCGCTGCGCCGCGCACACCTGGCCGCCGTCGAGCGTCACGACCCTGTCGCGGGCTTCTCCAGCCCGGAGTTCGCCCGCATGCTCGCCGACAGCCCCACCCTGACCGCGAGACTCCGCGAACTCCACGACCAACGCGAAGAGGCCCTGGCGGACACACTCACCACCGCCACCGCGGCCACACCCGACGACCCCACCCCCCGAGCCGCCGCCGCCCTCCTCACCGCCGCCCACCGCACCCTGTTCCACCACGTCCAGACCCTCACCCGCGCAGGCCACCCCACCGAGGAGGTCGCCACCGCGGCAACCCACTCAGCCGAGAAGGTCTTCGCCCTGCTGGAGCCGTCCTTGGGCGACTACGCGGTGCGCTGACCCGTCAGGCGACTACGCGGTGCGCTGACCCGTGAGGCGACTACGCGGTGCGCCGACCCGTCAGAGCTGACCGAGATCGACCCGCACCGGAAACGGAGCCGCGACCTTCACCACACCGGTGAAGACGTCTCCCTCCCGGTAGGTCTTCGTCGCGGGGTCGAGGACGTAGGTGTAGACGAGCGGGACGCCGGTGGCCGCCTGCTCGATCCGCCAGTAGAAGGCGATGCCGGCCTTGGCGTACTGGTCCACCTTCACCACGCGGTCGGTGGTCTCCGAACCGGGCGACACCACCTCGGCGACCAGCAGCACATGCTCGGGGCGGGTGGGCGTGACGTCGATCGTTTCCGCGCGATACACGACCACGTCCGGACGACGATTGGTGAGCGGCACGTCCTGTAGCCGGACATCGAAGTCCGTATCGGCATTCCAGTCAGGGCCTGCGGCGTCTTCCAGGGCGTTGGCCAGGATCCGAGCCAGGCGGTTGTGCCGCTTCGACGCACTGGGGCTCACCACGACCATCCCGTCCACGATCTCAATGCCCGCGCACTGCTCCTCGGACCAGGAGTCGTACTGCTCAGCCGTGATCTGCTCATGCATCCACGCCGGAGCGACCATCTCAGCGGTCATGACTCACCTCCCCGATCCCGCGCGACGGGTGTGCCGCTGGGCTCAGCGTACCGGGGCCGTGCGCCCCCTGCCCCGGACGCACGGCCCCAGCGCAGGGGCCCGCCGACCCGCGTCCGCTGTCCCGTCACGATTCACGGGTCTCCACGTCTTCGAGCGCGTCGGCGGACATCCCCTTCTGGCGGCCTCCCCGGCGGCCGGCACGGTCGGCGCGCATCGAGCGGAAGCCGGGGTGGACGCCGGGGCTGAGGCCCTGGCGGGCCGCCAGGCGCCGCAGGAGACCGGTCAGTTGATTCCGCTCCTGCTCCGAGAGGCCATCGGTCATCAGGCGCTCGTGCTCCGCGCCCACCTTCCGCAGCCCTTCCAGCAACTTCCCGCCCTCATCGGTCAGATGAACCGCGTACAGGCGCCGGTCGGCGGGGTTTCTGCGGCGCTCGATCAGCCCGCGCTCCTCCAGCTCGTCGGCGAACGCGACGAACCGGCTCGGTGGCATGCCCAGGTCGTCGGCGAGCTCTCGCTGGCTGCGGCCCGGCGAGTCGGCCAGCAGCCGGAGCAGGCCGCTCTGCGGCGGGGTCAGGTCCAGCTCGGCGAGGCGTTCGGCGAACAGCCCGGCGGCGTGGGCGCCGAGCTGGGCGAGCAGGAAGGCGGCACCGGTCGGGGCCGGGCCCGGTGGCCGTTCACCTTCATTGGTCATTCCCATGCGGGCATCATAGCCGCTTGACAATCGTTTCGACTTGTAATCATTATCTTCCGTGTCGGTCGCCTGACCGACCAACGGAGGAGAAAGCCATGTCCAGCACGACCCCCCAGACGTCCGCCGCCCCTTCCACCCGGACCGCCCCCGGCGAGCACACCCCGGGCCGTCGCCCGCAGGGCGGGCCTCCGCTGCTGGCGCCCGTGCTCGCGTTCACCGCCCTGACCATCGGCTACGTCGTCGTCAACAGCTCGACCCCACGCCCCGACGCCTCCGGCAAGGAGGTCCTGCGGTACGCGCGGGACAACGGCACCGCCATCGAGCTGGGTTCGCTCCTGCTCCTCGCCTCGGCCACGCCGCTGGCGCTGCTGGCGGCGGTGCTCTACCGGCGGCTGCGGGCGCTGGGCATCACCGCACCGGGCTCGGCGATCACGCTGGTGGGCGGGGTGCTGGCGGCCGCGGCGCTGAGCGGCAGCGCGCTGTTCGGCTGGGCCGGCGGGCGGCTGCCCATGGACGCCGATCCGGCCCTGGCCCGCGCACTGGCCGACCTGTCGTTCCTGTCCGGCGGTGTCACCTACTCGGTGACGTTCGCGATGCTCGTCTCCGGCGTCTCGGTGACCGGCCTGATGACCCGCCTGCTGCCCCGCCCGCTGACCTGGACCGGGCTGGCGCTGGCCGCCGCGGGCATGGTCTCCCTGCTCTCGCTGATCGCCGACCCGTTCGGCTACCTGCTGCCGGTCGTCCGCTTCGGCGGGCTCATCTGGCTGGTCGTCACCGCGTTCCTGCTGCCCCGCACCCGTCCGTCCCGGCACCAGTGAGCGTGGACACGCGGACACGCCGAGGACCCGCGCAGAGCGCGGGTCCTCGGCGTGTCCATAGGCCATCCTGACCATGAACTCCCTTGTACGTGACCGCTGTTCGACTTAGCGTGACGGATCACCGGCGACGTTGAGGGGGCACGGGGCGTGGCGTTCTGGATGGCTGCGGCATCGATATGGGCTGTGGTGCAGCTGTTGCTGCTGTCCTGGCCCGTGCGGACGGTGCGGTGGCCGACGGTGCTGCTCGCCTTCGGGGTGGGTGCGTACGGCTGCGGTGTGCTCTCGATGGTGCTGGAGCTCGTGGTGGCGCGGCAGTTGGCCACCGCGAGGGGCACCTCGCTGTCGGCCGTCATGGATGAGGTGTCGTGGACGACGGCTCCGGTGGTGGAGGAGCTGATCAAGATCTCCCCGCTCCTGGTCGCGGGGTGGGCGCTGCGTAGGCGGATGCAGTGGGGTCTGGCGGACTTCGTGGTGCTGGGCGGGGCCGCCGGGGCGGGGTTCAGCCTGCTGGAGAACCTTCTGATGTACGCCGAGTCCGCGGGCAAGGCCGTTCCTTCGGACGAGGGAGGCTGGCAGATCGCCAAGGGGCTGATCGACCAGCCGTATGTTCCCGGCCCCGGGCAGATCGTGGGCAGCTGGTTTCCCGCACCGACCGGCACCGTCGAAGTCGTCGAAGGGGCGGTACTCCCCTATGACGTACACATCTTCGCCAGCGCGCTGGCCGGGCTGGCGGTGGGCCTGCTGTGGTGCGGTGCCCGCGCGCTGACCCGGATCGCGGCACTGGTGCCGCTGGCCGGGGCGGTGGCGATCCACTGGGTGACCAACTACGCCGCGGCCTTCCAGGGCGACCACACCGCGATGGAGTGGCGGGAGCGGCTGGCCGGGGAGTGGGGCCTGTGGATCGTCCTGGGGTGCCTCGCCGCCGCGTGGATCTGGGATCTGCGCCGGTCCGGACTGGGTCGGCGCCGCGCGCCCGACGCCGTACTGGCGGCCGAGCGCCAGGGCCGGACCGCCCTCGAGGCTCTCTCCGGGTACGCCCTGCTGCGCCCTCCGGCCACGTGGATCATCGCCCTGGGCTACGCCCGGCGGCGCCGGGCACTGCTGTACGCCATGGCCCACCCCCGTACCCGCGCGGAGAAGCTGGCGCCGCTGCGCGGGTCGGTCGTCCAGCAGACCCGCCACATGGACGCCACCCACAGCCAGGAGGCATGGCGCGGCGTGACCTTGCGGCAGCTGTGGCGCCGGGCCCGGGAGCAGCGACCCCGCTGGCCGCGGCAGGAGAAAGTCCTCCTGGTGCTCAGCCTGCTACTGGCCGTCCCCTCCCTGCTGTATCTGGCGGTGGGCTCCTTCCCGTCCACGAGGGATCTACAGGAGTACTTCACCGGGGGCACCGGGCTGCGGATTCTGGTCGGCGTCGCCCTGGCCGGGCTGGTCCTGACCCTGTGGCGCCTGATCTCCGCCGTACGCGGCTACCGGGCGGCAAGCGCGTCTCCGCTGGGTGAGGCCGTCGCCCTGGTCCAGTTCCGGATCGCCGTCTGCGCGGGCTCGCTCGTCGTCGGCGTCCTGTTGCTGTCCCGCTGGTCGGCGATCGCCGACGGCGAGGCCCCACTGGCGGGCTACCGCATCCTGGGCACCGACCGCTTCCTGCTGGAGAAGCTCCTCGAGGTCGGCCTTCCCCTCCTCCTCACCCTCGCCATGTTCGCCATGCCCTACGCGCTGCCGCTGGAGCTCGCCATGGGCGGAGGGCTGGCGGAGACCCTGCTCATGGGCCTCGCCCCGCGCGCCCTGGCGCCGATCGCCTCACGCGTGGGAGCCAGGCTGGCGGCGCGTGAGGCGACGCAATGGGCGCGCGGTGCGCTCCGGAGCCGTGGCCGGGGGTTCTTCTCCCGTACCTGGGACCGGGTGCGGCACGGCCGCACCGATCCGGTGGATCTGGCGACCGGGCGGATGTTCCTGCCGCAGACGGATGTGGAACTGCCGGGTGTGCTGCCGCTGGTGTTCTCCCGCCGGGTGGACTCCGGCTACCGCGCCGGCCGGTGGTTCGGCCCGACCTGGGCCTCGACGGCCGACCAGCGACTGGAGTCCGACGAGGAGGGCGTGGTCTTCTTCACCGAGGACGGTCTGCTGCTGGCCTATCCGCATCCGGTGCCGGGCGGCGCCGCGGTCCTGCCCGCGGAGGGTCCGCGGTGGCCGCTGGCACGGACGGCGGACGGGGTTGCGTACACCGTCACCGATCCGGACGCCGGACTCGTCCGCACCTTCACCCCGTACGGCGACGGAACGGTGGCACTCCCGCGGGAGATCGCCGACCGCAACGGCAACCGCGTCACCTTCACCTACGACCCGTCCGGCACACCCCTGGAGATCCTCCACAGCGGTGGCTACCGGCTGCGGCTGACATCGGAGCACGAGCGGATCACCGGCCTGTGGGTGGGGGACGTACGGGTGATGGGCTACGGCTACACCGACGGCCACCTCACCGAGGTCACGGGCTCCTCGGGCCTGCCGCTGCGCTTCGCCTACGACGAGGCCGGGCGGGTCACATCCTGGACCGACACCAACAACCGCTGGTACTCCTACGCCTACGACGAGCGGGACCGGGTCATCGCCGAGGGTGGCGAGGGCGGCCACCACACCCTCCGGATCGGCTACGACGGAGTCGACCCGGACTTCCCGGGCCTGAAAATCACGACCCTGACCTCACCGGACGGTGCGGTCACCCGCTATCTGATCGACGAGGCGCACCAGGTCGTCGGGGAGATCGACGCGGCCGGCGCGGTCAGCCGCACGGCGTACGACCAGGCGGGCCGTACGATCGCCGAAACCGACCCGCTGGGCCGCACCACCGGCTTCCGCTACGACGAGCACGGGCATCTGACGGCCGTGCTCCGGCCGGACGGCAGCGAGATCAGCGCGGCGCTGGACGCACAGGGCAACCCTGTACAGGTCACCGACCCGGGCGGCGCGGTATGGCGGCAGACCTTCGACCCGGCGGGCAACCGCACCGCCCTCACCGACCCGCTCGCCGCCACCACCCGCTACCTCTACGACCCGCGCGGAGGTCTGCTCGCCGTCACCGATCCGCTGGGCGCGACGACCCGGGTGCGCTGCGACGGGGCCGGGCTCCCCGTCGAGATCACCGACCCGCTGGGGGCCACGACCCGCTACCAGCGGGACCCGTTCGGCCGCGTCGTGGCCGAGACGGACCCACTGGGCGCGGTGACCCGCTACGACTGGAGCCCGGAGGGCGAACTCCTGCGCCGCACCGGGCCGGACGGTTCGGCGGAGTCCTGGACGTACGACGGCGAGGGCAACTGCCTCTCTCATACCGACCCCGTCGGCGGCACGACGGTGTACGAGTACACCCACTTCGACCTGCTGGCCGCCCGTACGGGTCCGGACGGGGTCCGCTACGAGTTCGAGCACGATGCGTCGCTGCGGCTGACGAAGGTCACCAATCCGCAGGGGCTGACGTGGAGTTACGGGTACGACCTGGCGGGCCGCCTGGTGACGGAGACGGACTTCGACGGCCGTAGGGTGACCTACGAGCATGACGCGGCTGGTCAACTCGTCTCGCGTACCGACCCGCTGGGCCAGCGCACCGGCTACGTCCACGACGCGCTGGGCCGCGTAGTGTCCCAGGACGCCGCCGGGCGGGTATCGACCTTCCGTTGGGGCCCCGCCGGAGAATTGCTCGAGGCCACCGGCCCGGACACCGAGCTGACCAGGGCCTACGACAGCGTCGGCCGCATGGTGTCGGAGACAGTGAACGGCCGCACCCTGCACCTGGCCTACGACGCGGCAGGGCAGCTCGTCTCCCGCCGTACCCCGGCAGGGGCGGAGACTACGTACGCCTACGACGCGGCGGGCAACCGCACCTCCTTGACCGCCGGGGGCCACGTCCTCGCCTCCGCACACGACGCGGCGGGCCGCGAGACCACGCGCCGCATCGGCGAAGCCCTCACCCTCACCAACGCCTGGGATCCGCTCGGCCGCCTGACCACGCAGTCGCTGACCGGCACATCCGGCACCGTCCACCGGGCGTACAGCTATCGAGCCGACGGCCACCTCACCTCGGTCGACGACCACTTGTCGGGCCGACGCACCTTCGACCTGGACACGGCGGGCCGGGTGACGGCCGTCCACGCCCACGGCTGGACCGAGACCTACGCCTACGACGAGGCGGGCAACCAAACACACGCGACCTGGCCGAGCACGCGGCCCGCCGAGGAGGCGACGGGCCCTCGCACCTACACCGGCACCCGCATCACCGGCGCGGGCTCGGTCCGCTACGAACACGACGAGGCGGGCCGCCTCACCCTCCGCCAGAAGACCCGCCCGTCCCGCAAGCCGGATACCTGGCGCTACACCTGGGACGCCGAGGACCGCCTGGTATCGGTCACCACCCCCGACGGCACGGTCTGGCGCTACCGCTACGACCCCTTCGGCCGCCGCACCTCCAAACAACGCCTCGCGGCCGACGGCGAAAGCGTCCTGGAGCAAACGGATTTCACCTGGGACGGCCCCACCCTCGTGGAACAGACCACCACCACCCCGGACGTCCCCCACCCGGTCACCCTCACCTGGGACCACGACGGCCTGCGCCCGGTGGCCCAAACCGAGCGCATCACGGAAGCCACCACCCAACGCGAGATCGACGCCCGCTTCTTCGCGATCATCACCGACCTGGTCGGCACCCCCACCGAACTCATCGACGATTCGGGCACCATCGCGTGGCACACCCGCTCCACCCTCTGGGGCACCACGACCTGGGCCGCCGACAGCACGGCGTACACCCCGCTCCGCTTCCCCGGCCAATACTTCGACCCCGAAACCGGCCTCCACTACAACCTCCACCGCTACTACGACCCTGATTCCGCCCGCTACCTAACCCCCGACCCCCTGGGCCTCGCCCCAGCCCCCAACCCGGCGACCTACGTCCACAATCCCCTGACGGCGGTCGACCCTGAAGGACTAGGGCCATGCCGTCAGGAGGTCGCAAACGATTTCGGGGTCAGGCGAAGGGCTGTGATTCAGCCGCGCCGGGTCTTCCGGGGAGATACGCGGCACCCCGACGACATATTCAAAAACGGGTTCTCACCGAAAGGAACTAACGAAGATATCGGCCAGTACGCGCTCCACGACACCCCGTCCAACTGGGTCGGAACAAGCAAAAGCGCCAGCCAGGCCGCCAATTTTCCTCAATCGGCTCGAGGACGCGGCACCTGGGTGTATGAGATCCGCGGGAACGGGTACGGTGTGGACGTGAACCGAGCATTGGGCGGAGCGGTTCGTTCCTTCATTCGAGGAACGGGATTCCCGTCCGAACGAGAAGTGATTTTCAGGAGCGTCGGCCATGGCAATATTGTCCGCGCAGAGCGATGGCGCTACGGCATGCCCACAAGAGAAATCATAGAAAACCCAGGGTTCAGACATGGATGAAGAAATTCCACTCTATGTGCGACGCGACGGCCAGGAGTTGCAGTGGAAGATGACCGTCGAGGGAGACGGGCCTTGGCACTTGCGCCTGGAATCACCTCATGGCGTTGAAGCCACAGCCATGGGCGACAACGTGTTCGAAGCACTGCGCTCCATGCGACCCGGTCTTGCGTCAAGAGGGGTAGAAGTCTGCTGCCACGGCGCACGAACCGATGTAAGACCTTCCGGGCTGTCGGCATCGCATGGCGCTTGGATGGTCTACGTTCTCCACCTGTGGCGGCCACCCACCGTACGGGACCTTGTTCCGACTTTTGGCTACTGCCCGGCCGAACTCACCGGCTCGACCGAAGAGCAAGATACCTACTGGGAAAAGCACCTGAAGAGCAGGAAGAACTGGTTCAATTTCATCAACCCGGTGTGGTGGATCTACTTCCTTACGGCTTCGTGGGGCAGACCTAAGAGGCTGGATCTTCGATATGCCCCACGTCGACAACACGACAACCCTTAACGTACGACGAGGCCGCCGGTGCAGCGCCTCAGTTGGCCGGGAACTCTCCGCTGCGCACGGCGCTCGTGAACGAAGTCCACGCCTCCACGGGGAAGACGAGGGCGGGGCCTGCCGGGTGTTTGCTGTCGCGGACGGGGACGACACCGGCAGTGGTGGCTATGGAGGGAGCGAATTCCACGCACTGGCCTTCGTCGCCGCTGCTGTAGCTGGACTTGACCCATTCAGCACCGGACAGGTCGAGGGCGGTGTTCATCGTGTGTAGTCCTCCATCAGTCTGCGGATCACGACCAGCGAACCGTCCGGCGACAAAGCCGAAGCCCTGATTCGGTCGTACCTGGCAGTCGCGAGCTGCACTTCTGCCGGTGAATCGATCGTCTGGCCCGCCATGGCTGTATCTGCGTACACAATGTTCGGTCCATCGTCGAACGTCAGAAGGGTAAAGCTTCCCGGCACCGGAGGTGCTCCGGCCGAGAACGGCAGCACCTGAAGTGTGACGTGCGGAGACTCCGCTTCGGCTACAAGGTGGCCGAGCTGGGTGCGCATCACTTCCCTTCCTCCCACCTCATTGCGTAGGCACGCCTCACTGAGGACGCACCACAGCAACGGCGGCGCATCCCGCTCCATCACCTCTCGTCGCTGCAATCGTCTGGCCACCCTTGCATCGATCTGGTCGGCGGCGTCCCGAGGATGTGCGGACCGGAACACCGCTCGCCCGTACTCGGCCGTCTGCAACATGCCCATGATGAGCGTCGCCGAGTAGTCCAGGATGCTCACCGCCTGCCGCTCCAACTGCACGTACGGCACGAACCAGTCCGGATAGCCATGCTGGCTGGCGCGCTCCCGAAGCCGCCCGAACGTGCCCGGCGCACCGAAGACCCGATCGCACGCGTCGGCGAACTCGGGGCTGGCCAAGCGCTCCCCCGCCTCCACCTTGGCCACATATTGCTGTCCGTAGTTGGCCTTCAAGCCCAACTCCCGCTGGCTCAGCTCCGCCCGCATCCGCCAGGTCCGCACCTCGGCTCCTAAGAACGCCGCTCCGCTGGGCGGTTCCTGGCCTTCCTTGGCCTCACTCACCTGTGGTTCTCCCCTCACCCCAAGCCTCTTGGTGTGCCCCGATCCCTGTTGCGCGCGGCCCCGCAGGGCAACGCTGGGAGTACACAGAGTGATTAAAGCTCGCAAGGCACATCCAGGTCAGGAAGAACCCCCCATGGTGTTTCCCTCCGAACACATCACCGAATCCACCCGACATCGCGTCGCGGAACGGGTCACCCGCGAGATGCGGGACGTGGCGCGGCGACGTGGCTGGAGTTCGGCGGGCCCGGCCGAGCCGTCGGCGGGAGGGACTCCGGGTGTCCTTTTCTGCGGGGCGCTCCCCGAAGACCTCGCACGGCGCCAACAGCCGCCCACACCCGCATCCACACCGGAGAGTGACCGTTGAACGACACCTGCCCCACCTGCCGCCACTACGCGGCACTGCGCGAACAGGCCAGACGAGCCGGGGACCACAGCAAGGCCACCGACTACGAGGTACTACGCCGACGCCACCCCGCCCACACCGTCCACATCCCCCGGCAGCCCGAAGGACGAGCCGTATGAACCACAACCATCAAGTGCCCGCTCCCGGCCAGGTGGCGTACGACCCGGTCAGTGGGCGTACCGGCGTGGTGCAGGCGGTGCACGGCGTCGCCGAATTGCTCTTCGAACACCGCATGACCGGCGACCGCGTCGCGTTCCTCCGGCCGGAGCGAGGCGGGGTCGAGTGGACGGCCGATGTCGCGGCCCTGCGTTTCCCGGCGGATGGGCAAGGGGCCTTCTGAAGCCGTCGAGTCCGCCGAGGCGCTCGCGGAGCGCCTCGGCGGTTCCTCAGGAGCAGTAGCCCTCGCGCAGCAGCGCGTTGATGCGTTTGCCGTTGGACACGGTCACCTTGTGGTGGGCGCTGCTGAAGCGACGGGCCGCTTTCTCGTCGGGGTTCGCGGCCTTTCGGCGGAGGTCGTAGCACTGGTCGCCGGCCTTGTTGATGTCCTCGGCGGACCCGAGCGCGGGGTCGATATCGCGTAGGGCGCTTTGGAGTTCAAGAGCGCGGAGGCCCAGCATGTCCTCCTTGGCCTGGTCACTCGCGTCGGAGGGGACCTGCACCGGAAGCCTGTGGTCGGTGGGCGGAACCGACGAAGTGGCCGGGCTCGTAGGAGCGGTTGGAGCCGTAGGGGCCTTGGGGCTCGGGGTCGCCGACGTCGTGGCCGGGCTCGGCTTGTCCGAGGACGCCTCGGGGCGCTCGTCATCGGTACCGCATCCCGTGAGCAGCAGCACGGCGGCCGCACCGAGGGCGGCGGAGGCGGCGAGTGTGTCGCGTCGTCGGGTGGAGGGTGTCCCGCGCATGGCTCGGCTCCCGTAGGTCGACCTGAGGGCCTTCCTCAGCGGGATCACGCTGGCACGGCCCGTGCGGGACCGGTCCCGGGGGATGGCCAAACCCTCGGGTCCGCTCCTCCTCCCGCCCGGTCCCCCCAGTGTGGCGCCGAACGGCTGCGGATCGAGATCCCGTCCCAGTAGGGTCCTGCGTACGAGAGGGGGAATAACACCCGTGTATTCACCCGTTCTTGACCCGAGGTAGGCGCCATGCTGCACGGCATCGACGTGAGTTCGCACCAGTCCACGTTCGACGCGGACGGACTGGCCTTCGTCTTCATCAAGGCCACCGAAGGCCGGTCGTACATCAACCCGAAGCAGACCTCGCAGGCGTCCCGGGCGCGCAAGGCGGGATGCGTCGTCGGCTTCTACCACTTCCTGTGGCCGGGCAACATCGCGGCACAGGCGCGTTACTTCGTCGAGAAGTGCGCGTCCCAGAAGCACGATCTGCTCGCCGTGGACTGGGAGACCACCGGTTCCGGCACCCGCGCCAGCAACGCCGAGAAGGACCGGTTCATCCGCGAGGTCAAGAAGCTGCGGCCCACGCACCGGGTGATGCTCTACTGCAACCGGAACTTCTGGCTCAACCACGACACCACGTCGTACGCCGGCGACGGCCTGTGGATAGCGGACTACGTGACGGCGGGCAAGCCGCGGATCAAGGCGAAGTGGCGGATCCACCAGTACACCGACCGCCCGCTGGACAAGGACGTGGCGAACTTCTCCAGCAAGTCCGCGCTCCAGGCATGGGCCGACCCCAGCCGGGCGGCGCTCACCGCCGATGAGGAGACGGAGGACGTGGCGGACGCACACGCGGCGGAGGATGTGAAGAACGCCGAGAACGCCGAGGACGGGGTCTGACCGGGCCCCGGAGGCCCCGGGCCCCTCGGGGCGTTGTCGGTGGGGGCGCCTACGCTGCCCGGTATGAGTTACGCAGACCTGCGCGAACTCCGCAGCGCGCTCACCACCGCGTCGGACATCGCCTTCTCGCTGGACGCCGCACCCTCCGGGCCGGAGACCGAGCTGCTCACCGACGCCCTGCGGCGGGCGCTCGCCGCGGCCGGATCGCTGACCGCCGAGCACGGTTCCACGGGCTGTCCGGAGCATCCGCGCGGGGCCGTCGATCCGCTGTACGGGGATCCGGACGACCCGCTGCCGCCCGGCTACGGCCGCTGTCTGCTGTGCAACGACCGCAGACGGCGGGCCGGCGCACAGCGGCGCGGCTGGCGCTGAGCGCGCCGGCCGCGCCGTCGTCCGTCCGGCCCGTGTCGCCGGTCTTCGACCTGCTCAGCGGGTCCGCTCGCGGCCTGTTTCAGGCGGTCTTCTCACCGCTCTTGTTCTGGGCCGCCCAGAACTCGTCGAAGGTGAGCAGACCGTCACCGTTGGAGTCGTGGGCGTTGATGACGGCCTGGGCGACGGGCTCCGTGACATACGGGTCCCCCAGCTGCGCCATCACGCTCTTGTACTCGGCCGCGGTGATCTGGCCGTCACCGTTGAGGTCATACCGCTCGAACGCCTTGCGCGCCGCCTCGATGTCCGCCACCTGTTCCGCCCCTTCCGTGCGTTTCCTGACCCGCACAGATTAGCGGTCCGGGGTGGCCGGTTCGTCTCGGCCGTGTCACGGCGCGCTCGGCGTCCGGTTCGCGGCCTCAGGCCCGGCGGTGTACCCGGCTCCCTCCGTTGACCAGCCTCATATAGCGGTCCCAGTCCCACAGCGGGCCGGGGTCGGTGTGGTCGGTGCCGGGGACCTCCACATGGCCGATGATGTGGTCGCGGTTCTTGGGGATGCCGTAGCGGTCGCAGACGGCCGCGGTCAGGGCGGCGGACGAGGCGTACATCTCGTCCGTGAACCACTTGGGGTCATCCACCCAGCCCTCGTGCTCGATGCCGATGCTGCGGTTGTTGTAGTCCTTGTTGCCCGCGTGCCAGGCGACGTCCTTCTCCCGGACGAACTGCCCGATATAGCCGTCGGCCGAGGCGACCATGTAGTGGATGGAGACCTGCTTGGCCGGGTCCTGGAAGATCTTCATCGCGTCCGGGAAGGTCTCCTGCGTCACATGGATGACGACGAAGTCGATCGGATACGAGGTCGGGCGGCTGGAGACGCGGTAGTTGGCGGTGGAGGCCGGGATCCAGTGGGTGGGGGGATAGGCGGCCGCGCGGCGGCGGCGTCTGTCGTCGGCGTGGGCGGTGGTGGCCGTCGCGGCGGTGGCGGCGGCGAGTCCGGTGGCGGCGGTGGCGAGATAGGCGCCCGAGCGGAGCAGGGCGCGCCGGGTGGGGGTGCGGCCGTGCGCTTCCATGGGGGGTCTCCCGAATGTCGTAGCGGGGACAAAGGGGGTGACGCGGTGGGGGTGTGACGCGCGTAGCGCGCTTCCATGGTGAGTCCTCGGCAGGGCCATGCCAAGAACCGCCGCGCAAAGAAAGATTTCGCGTCACGGTCTGGACCACTGGAGTTTCGAAAGTATCGGGTCGACAACAAAGGAAATTTGCCGCCCTACCCGCCATTAACAAGGCAAGTGTTACACCTCACCTTGGATTGGCTTGGAAGTGCTCTACCGTCTCTGCGATAGTCGGGGCCGCGACCCCCATTGACCCGGGCGAGGTCGCTTCCCCCGAATGCCACGGCGAACACCCCTTTCGCGCCATGGCCGGGGACGGAAGGGGCCCCCGTGCCGTCGGCGCGCGACGACACGGGGGCCCCTTTCACGCTCCTCCGCGGCCCTTCGCGCGCTCTCGCGCCCCGCGCGTGGTCCACCCCGGCGTACGGACGATCAGTTTTCGGCCACTCGCATCTCGAACCAGGTCGTCTTGCCGCACGGCAGCAGATCGACCCCCCACCGCTGGGAGAGCTGGTCGACCAGCATCAGCCCGCGCCCACTGGTGTCGAGTTCCCCCACCGGCATCAGGCACGGCAGCCCCCGGGACGGGTCGCGGACCTCGACCCGGATCCAGCCGCGCCGCCGCAGCATCCGCAGCCCGAAGGTGCGGGCGCCGGTGTGCCGTACGGCGTTGCCGACGAGCTCGGAGACCAGCAGCACCGTGTGCTCGGCGAGCTGATGGCCCAGCCCCCAGTCCCGCGCCACCACGAATTCGGCCATCCGGCGGGCGGTCCCCGCGGACTCGGGACGGGAGGGCAGCCGCACCTCCTCGCACGCGGGGTTCCCGAAGAGGTCAAGCGCCCTGAGGGCCAGATCGTCCTCGACGGACGGCGCCCCCCGCACCGCAGCCGTACCAGTGCGCTGCTGCGGCTGCTCCATTCCCTCCAAGCCCGCCATGCCCCCCATCATGGCCGCCCAAAAGGCCATCCGGGGCGGAACCATGGGATTCCGAACACCGGAGCCCCAGGCTCCATACATCCGATCCGACATATGCCAAGGGCAGTTGGGGAACCGCAACACCCCGCCTGACCAGCGATGTCACCGCGCATACGCGCGATCACCCAGCGTACCGGACCGGATCGGTCGAGGGCCGACCGTTGGCGAAGAAAATTCGCTCGCACGGGGCATACGCACCGCCGCGACCTCGGCCGGGATGACGTCTCTGGCCCCGGCCGAGGCGATCGGAACCGGTCGGATGTCAGCGGAACGTGGCCTTGCCCGGCCCGTCCTCGACAAAGCTGCGCATCCCGATCTCCCGGTCCTCGGTGGCGAACAGCCCGGCGAACCAGTTCCGTTCGATGGCGAGACCGCTGTCGAGGTCCGTCTCCAGCCCCCGGTCCACCGACTCCTTGGCCGCGCGCAGCGCGATCGCCGGGCCCTTGGCCAGCTTCGCCGCCCAGGCGTGGGCCTGCGCATAGACCTCCTCGGCCGGTACCACCCGGTCCACCAGGCCGATGGCGAGCGCCTCGTCGGCCTTGACCTGACGGCCCGTGAAGATGAGGTCCTTGGCCTTGGCCGGGCCGACCAGCCGGGCCAGCCGCTGGGTGCCGCCCGCGCCCGGGATCAGACCGAGCAGGATCTCGGGCTGGCCGAGCTTGGCGTTCTCCGCGGCGATCCGGAAGTCGGCGCACAGCGCCAGCTCGCAGCCGCCGCCGAGCGCGTAGCCGGTGACGGCGGCGACCACGGGCTTGGGGATCCGGGCCACGGCGGTGAAGGACTCCTGGAGGTCACCGGAGCGGACCACCATCGCGGCGTGGTCCATCTCCCGCATCTCCTTGATGTCCGCGCCGGCCGCGAACACCTTCTCACCACCCCAGATGACCACCGCGCGCACATCGTCGCGGCGGGTCACCTCGGCCGCGAGCTCCCGCAGCCGGTCCTGGGTGGCGATGTCGAGCGCGTTCATCGGGGGGCGGTCAAGGCGGAAGGTGGCAACGCCGTCGGCAACCTCGAGGTTCACAGTCATGAGCGCAGGTTAGCGCCCGCTAACACCGGAGCGGAGGGGCGGGGGCGGCGCCGGGACGCCCTCGACGGGGCGCCCGGACACCGGCCGGGGTCATGCCTTCCACTTCTCCCAGGACATGTTCCAGCCGTTGAGCCCGTTGTCCGGCTGGACGGTCTCGTCATGGGAGTTCTTCACGATCACCACATCGCCGAGGATCGACTTGCGGAAGAACCAGGCCGCCGGGGTGGAGGAGTCCCCTCCGCCGCGCTGGTCGAACAGGCCCACACAGCCGTGGCTGACGTTGGAAGAACCGAACGTGGGCCGCCCCGCCCAGTAGTTGCCGTGGATGAAGGTGCCCGACGTCGACAGCCGCATGGCGTGCGGCACGTCCTTGATGTCGTACTCCCCGTCGAAGCCGACCGTGGCACCGTCCATCCGGGTCACCGGATGCTTCTCGCTGATCACCATCTTGCCGTTGTAGGTCTCGTGGCCGGGCGCGCCCGAGGTGATGGGGATGGTCTTGATGGTCTTGCCGTCCCGCTTGACCGTCATCTTCTTGGACTTGGCGTCGACGACGGAGATCTGGCTGCGGCCGATGGTGAACGTCACGGACTTCCGCTGCTCGCCGTACACCCCCGGCCTGCCCTCGACCCCGTCGAGGTCCATGCGGAGCGTCACCTTGGTGCCGGGCTTCCAGTACTCCTCGGGCCGGAAGTCCAGCCGGTCGTTGCCGAACCAGTGGCCCTCGATCGGCACCGACGGCGAGGCACTGACCTTTATCCCCTTCTCCACGTCCGCGGGGTGGGTGATGCCGCGGGTGAAGTGGAGCGAGACCGGCATGCCGACGCCGACCGTCGTGCCGTCCTCCGGGGTGTAGATGCCCACGAAGGTGTTCTTGGGACGGAGGGTGGTGAAGGTCGCGTGCTTGGCCGTGGTCAGACCGTGGGCGTCCTTGGCGACCGCGTCCACGGTGTAGGTGGTGTCCGAGCGGAGATGGGCGTCGGGCCGCCAGCTCTTCCCACCCTGGGCGATCTTCCCCTCGACCGCGGCGCCCTTCGCGTCCTTGACCTTGACCGAGGACAGGGTGCCCTTCGCCGAGGTGACCTTCAGGGCGCCGCTGGTGTCCACGCCCTTGGCGCCGTCCTTGGGCGCGATGGTCACCACGGCGCGGGAGGTCCTGGGCCGGTCGCCCTTGCCGTCCTTCTTACCGTCGTCGTCGGAGCCACCGCCGCCGCACGCGGCCACGGCCATCAGCAACCCCGCGAGCAGCAGCGCGAGAAGCCCCTTGCGGCCGCCCCGCACCGCCCCCGGTATCCGCCGCACCGTCACAACACTTCTCCCCTCCCCAGGGCCGCGCCCCCGCGGCAACCCCGACCACGCGCAAGGCGTGCCTGGCGATAGGTAATCACACGCCGCCGACAGTGGGCTCCCCTCGATGGTCACGTTTCAGTCCCAGGCCAGCGGGGTCCCAGGATGATCGTCCGGTGGCGGCGGGGGAAAACGTGCGAGTCGGCGGGATTACGGGCAGAACAGGTGGGAGGGCGCAGGGCGGGCCGTGCGGGACGGGACACCGCGGGCCCACCGGCCCGCCATGAGGTGCTGCCCGCCTCCCTCCCACCGGGCGGAGGCGGTTGGCCGCGAGCCGCGGAGGCCGATGTGTCCAGCGCAGCCGAGCAGGAGACGCGTACAGCCCAGCGGGAGACCCGCGACGGAACGCCCGCACGCCCCTCGGCGACGGCGGTGGGGCACCCCGTCGGCCACCGCCCCACGGCCGTCGCGCCGCGCCGCGACCGGTCCCCCGCCCCCGCGGCGGGCCCCGCCGTCCTGCCGGGGAGCCCGGAGCCGCTCGGCGCCCGGCCCTGCCGGGGCCCCGACGGGGCGTGGGGGACCAACTTCGCGCTGTGGGCGGGCGGTGCCGAGGCCGTCGACCTGTGCCTGTTCGACGACGACGGCCAGGAGCTCCGCTGTCCGCTCACCGAGCTCACCCATGAGGTCTGGCACGGCTTCGTCCCCGGAGTGCTGCCCGGCCGCCGCTACGGCTACCGCGTGCACGGCCGCTGGGACCCCTGGACCGGCGCCCGCTGGAATCCGGCGAAGCTGCTGCTGGATCCGTACGCCCGCGCCGTGGACGGGGACTTCGCGCTGCCCGCGGAGGTCTACGGACATGTGCGGGACTGGCCGCAGCAGCATGTGGCGGACACCGTACGGGACGATCGCGACTCCGCCCCGTACGTCCCCAAGGGCGTGGTCATCGGCGACGACGCGGCGGCCGGGGCGCCCGACGAGTGGACCGGGGACCGGCGGCCCAAGACCCCCTGGGCCGAATCGGTGATCTACGAACTCCATGTGCGCGGCTTCACCATGCGCCACCCCGGGGTGCCGCCCGAACTCCGCGGCACCTACGCGGGGCTGGCGCATCCGGCGGCGATCGACCATCTGACCCGGCTCGGGGTCACGGCGGTGGAGCTGCTGCCGGTGCATCAGTTCGCCCACGAGGACCATCTGCTGCGCCGGGGATTGCGCAACTACTGGGGCTACAACTCCATCGGCTACTTCGCGCCGCACGCCGGATACGCGGCCGGCGGCACCCGGGGCGAGCAGGTCGGGGAGTTCCGGCGGATGGTGCGCGCCCTGCACGCCGCCGGGATCGAGGTGATCCTCGACGTGGTCTACAACCACACCGCCGAGGCCAATGAGCTGGGGCCCACCCTCTCGCTGCGCGGTGTCGACAACCGCGGCTACTACCGGCTCCAGCAGGACCCCCGCCGCTACGCCGACTTCACCGGCTGCGGCAACACCCTCAACGTCCTCCAGCCGCAGGTTCTCCGCCTGATCACCGACTCGCTGCGCTACTGGGTCACCGAGATGGGCGTGGACGGCTTCCGCTTCGACCTGGCCAGCGCGCTGGCCCGCGCCGCGCACGGCGTGGACATGCTCTCGCCCTTCCTGGCCGTGATCGCGCAGGATCCGGTGCTGCGCCGGGTCAAGCTGATCGCGGAGCCGTGGGACGTGGGCTCCGGCGGCTATCAGGTGGGCGCCTTCCCGCCGCTGTGGGCGGAGTGGAACGACCGCTACCGCGACGCGGTGCGGGACTTCTGGCGCGGGGCGCTGCCCGACGCCCGCGAGCTGGGCTACCGGCTCTCCGGCTCCAGCGATCTGTACGAGCGCCGTGGCCGCCGCCCGTACGCCTCGGTCAACTTCATCACCGCGCACGACGGTTTCACCCTGCGCGACCTGGTCTCGTACGAGCGCAAGCACAACGAGGCCAACGGGGAGGGCAACCGCGACGGCTCCCCCGACAACCGCGCCTGGAACTGCGGCGCCGAGGGCGAGACCGACGACCCCGGCATCCGCGCGCTGCGCCGCCGCCAGCTGCGCAACCTGCTGGCCACCCTGCTGCTCTCCACCGGGGTGCCGATGCTGGTCGCGGGCGATGAGCTGGGCCGCACCCAGGGCGGCAACAACAACGCGTACTGCCAGGACAACGAGACCGGCTGGCTGGACTGGTCGCTGCTGGAGGACCCGGGCTGGCGCGCCCTCACCGAGCTCACCGCCCGGCTGATACGGCTGCGCCGGGCCCATCCGGTGTTGCGCCGCCCGGCCTTCTTCTCCGGGGTGGCCCGGCCCCCGGAGGGGCTGCGCGACCTGGCGTGGTTCACCCCGCACGGCACCGAGATGACCGAATCCGACTGGTACGCGCCGACGACCGCCCTCGGGGCCTATCTGTCGGGCCGCGAACTGCCCCAGCGCGATCCGCACGGCGCCCCGGTCACCGACGACAGCTTCCTGGCGCTGCTGCACGCGGGCCCCCGGCCGGTCCCCTTCACCCTCCCCGGGCCGCCCTGGGCCCGGGGGTACGAGCTCCTGCTGGACACCACCCGCGAGGAGCAGGACGCGCCCCCGGGCACACTCCTCGCGGCGGGCGCGCCCATCGAGCTTCCGGAACGCTCGGTCCTGCTGCTGCGCGCCCTCACCTCCGTGGACCTACGCCAAAAAACCGAGTGAGCACTGTCAGTGGCGGACCGTAGTCTCCCCACTGATGGCTGTGACGAGTGAACCCCGCGCCCAGGAAGGCGGTGCCGCCACCCGGCACCGCTCCGCCACGCGTTCGCTTCTGCGGCTGTGGCCATATGTGCGCCCGGTGCGGGCGCGGCTGTTCGGCGCGGCCGGGGTGGCGGTCGTCGCCTCCTGCATGGGGCTGGTCATCCCGCTGGTGCTCAAGTGGATGGTGGACGGGCCGGTGGCCCACCGGGACCCGGGCGGGGTCTGGCTGGGCGGTGCGCTGCTGCTCGCCCTCGGCACGGCCGAGGCCGCGCTCTTCGGGCTGCGGCGCTGGCTGGTGGGTCGGCCGCTGGCGTCCGTCGAGGCCGCGATGCGCGCCGATCTCTACCGCCATCTCCAGCGGCTGCCGGTCTCCTTCCACGACCGCTGGGCCTCGGGCCAGCTGCTGTCGCGGGCCACGACCGATCTGATGCTGCTGCGGATGTTCCTGGCCTTCCCGCTCACCTTCCTGGTGGTCAACGGGGTCACCATCCTGGCCGGGTTCGGCATTCTGCTGTCCCAGGAGTGGACGCTGGGCCTGGTCCTGATGGTCCCGGCGGTGCCGCTGATGATCCTCTGCTCGCTGTTCGAGACGCGGTACTCGACGGTGGCCCGCACCGTGCAGGACCAGACCGGCGACCTGACGACGGTCGTGGAGGAGGGCGTGCTGGGCGTCCGGATCGTCAAGGGCTTCGGCCGCCACCGCAGCCAGGCCCGCGCCTTCCGCGCCCTGTCCGAGCGGGTCCGCGCCACCGAGCTGCACAAGGCGCGGCTGCTGGCCGCGATCTGGGCGCTGATCATGACCCTGCCGGAGCTGGCGATCGGCGCGGCGCTGGTGCTGGGCACGGTGCGGGTGGCCGACGGGGATCTGTCGGCGGGCACGCTGGTCGCCTTCCTCTCCACCGCCCTGACGCTGCGCTGGCCGGTGGAGTCCCTGGGCTTCCTCCTCGCCATGAGCCAGGACGCGGCCACGGCCACCGACCGCTATTTCGACGTCATGGACGCGGAACCGGCCACGGCCGCCGACCGGCTTCGGGCCGCGTCCTCGCGGGAGCGCGACCAGGAGCGGCCTGCGCAGGAGCGCGGCCAGGAGCACTCCGCGCAGGAGCGGGAGGGCGAGGGCGGGCTGCGGTTCGAGGGGGTGGAGTTCGGCTACGCGGACGCGCCGCCGGAGGAGCCGCCCGTGCTGCGCGGGGTCGATCTCCACATCAGGCCCGGCGAGACCATGGCGCTGGTCGGGGCGACCGGTTCCGGGAAGACCACCCTCACCGCCCTCGTCCCCCGGCTCCACGAGGTCACGCGCGGCCGGATCACCCTCGACGGCCGGGACATCACCGCCCTCTCCCGGGAGGAGCTGCGCGGCCTGGTGGCCGTCGCGTTCGAGGAGCCCACGCTGTTCTCCGCCACCGCCGGGGAGAACGTCCTCATGGGCGCCGCCGACGCGGGGACGGAGGAGCTGCTGCGGGCCCTGAAGGTGGCGCAGGCCGACTTCGTGCACGCCCTGCCGGAGGGCACCGACACCGAGGTCGGCGAGCAGGGGCTGAGCCTGTCCGGCGGTCAGCGGCAGCGGCTCGCGCTGGCGCGGGCCGTCGTGGGCCGCCCCCGGTTCCTGGTGCTCGACGATCCGCTGTCCGCGCTCGACGTACACACCGAAGCGCTGGTGGAGGCGGCGCTGCGGCGGGTGCTGGCGTCCACGACCGCGCTGGTCGTCGCCCACCGGCCGTCCACCGTGCTGCTCGCCGACCGGGTCGCGCTGCTGTCGGAGGGCCGGATCGCCGCCGTCGGCACCCATCAGCGGCTGCTGCGGGAGAGCGCGGAGTACCGCTCGCTGATGTCCGGGCAGGAAGCCGAGGAGGGGGAGAGAAGCCCATGACCACGGTCGAGGAGGAGCGGGAGAGCACCGACGACTGGGACGGCCGGGACGGGGAGGACGGAGGCGGGGGCCGGGCGTCGTCGGACGACCCGTTCGACCGGGACGTCCTGCCGGTGCCCAAGGGCGCGTCGTTCGCCCTGCTGCGCTCGCTGCTCTCCCCGCGCCGGGGGCGGGTGTGGCTGGCGGCCGTGTCGCTGCTGCTCCAGCAGGCCGCCGTCCAGGCGGGTCCGCTGCTCGTGGCGTACGCCATCGACCGCGCCGTGCCCGCCTTCCGGGACGGCGGCCACGGCCCGCTGATCGCCGTCGGCGCGGGCTATCTGGGCTGTGCGCTCGCCTCCGGGGCGCTCCAGTACGCGTTCATCCGGGCCTCCGCGCGGATCAGCCAGGACGTGCTGCTGGATCTGCGCGGCCGGATCTTCCGTCACGCCCAGGCGCTGAGCGTGGATTTCCATGAGCGGTACACCTCCGGCCGGCTGATCTCCCGCGCCACGACGGACGTCGAGTCGCTGCGCGAGCTGCTCATCGAGGGCCTGGAGGAGCTGCTCGGGGTCGCGCTCTCGGTGGTCTACATCTCCATCACGCTGCTGTATCTGGACTGGGGTCTCGGCGGGGCGGCCGTGCTCTCCTTCTGGCCGCTGTATCTGCTGATCCGCTCCTTCCAGCGGCGCTCGATGCGGGTGTACCGCAAGCGGTCGACGGCCATCGCGGCGGTGATCGTGACGTTCACCGAGACCATGAACGGCATCCGCCCCGTGCAGGCGTTCCGCCGCGAGCGCGCCAACGACGCGCGCTTCGGCGAGCAGAACCACCGTCATGAGCGCGCCAACGGGGACGCGATCCTGGAGATGGCCCGCTATGTGGTCAGCTCCCGGCTGGTGGCCAACGCGGCGGTGGCCGCCATCGTGCTCTGGGGCGCCTACCGGGTGGCCTCCGGTTCACTCGCGCTCGGGGTGCTCGCCGCGGCCGCGCTGTATCTGCGCAGACTGTACGACCCGATCGACCGGCTGGGGATGTTCCTCAACTCCTACCAGTCGGCGGCCGCCTCACTGGAGAAGATCGCCGGTCTGCTGGCCCAGCGCCCCTCGGTGCCCGAGCCCGCCGACCCCGAGCCGCTGCCGCCGCGCCCGGCGAAGGCCCCCGGCCGGGAGGTGGTCTTCGACGGGGTGCGCTTCGCCTATCGCACCGGCGGCGAGGTGCTGCCCCGCTTCGACCTCACGCTGCCCGCCGGGCAGACGGTCGCGGTGGTCGGGGCCACCGGCGCGGGCAAGTCCACCCTGGCCAAGCTGCTGGCCCGCTTCTACGACCCCAGCGACGGCCGGGTGCTGCTCGACGGGGTGGATCTGCGCGATCTGGCCATGCCCGAACTGCGGCGCGGTGTGGTCATGGTGACGCAGGAGGCGTTCCTCTTCTCCGGCACGGTCGCCGACAACATCGCCATCGGCCGCCCCGACGCCACCCGCGCCGAGATCGAGCAGGCGGCCAAGGCGATCGGCGCACATGACTTCATCGCCTCGCTGCCCGACGGCTACGACACGGATGTGCGCAAGCGCGGCGGCCGGATCTCCGCCGGTCAGCGCCAACTGGTGGCGTTCGCCCGCGCGTTGCTCGCCGATCCGTCCGTCCTCATCCTCGACGAGGCCACCTCCTCGCTCGACATCCCGGGCGAGCGGGCGGTGCAGCGCGCCATGGACACGGTGCTGCGCGACCGTACGGCGGTCGTCATCGCCCACCGGCTGTCGACGGTCGAGACGGCCGACCGGGTGCTGGTCATGGCCGACGGCCGGATCGTCGAGGACGGCCCGCCGGACCGGCTGATCGCGGGCGAGGGCCGGTTCGCGGAACTGCACCAGGCGTGGCGGGACAGCTTGGTGTGAGGCGGGGCTGTTTCGGCGTGAGGCGGGGCCGCTTGGCGTGAGGCGGGACTGCTTGGCGTGAAGCGGGACTGCTTGGCGTGAGGCGGGGCCGCTTGGTGTGAGGCGGGCGCCGGGTGCGGCGCGGCGATCCGTCGCCGTCCGCTCAGGCCCGGTGCGCGTACGAGGCCAGCAGCCCGGCGGCGAGCACCGGGTCCACGACCGGGACGGCCAGCCGCCGCTCCAGCAGGGGCCGGACGCCAATGGTGTTCAGGCCCGTACAGGCGAGGAGCAGCGTGTCCGCGCCCGACGCGACGAGCCCGGCGGCCGCCTCCAGCACCGCCTCGGGCCCCTCCGCGGCGAGCAGATCGGTGGTGCGGTGGACGCCGTGGGGGCGGGCGGAGGCGGTGAAACGGTCGCCGAGCAGAGCACGTACGGCGGGCGGTGCCTCGTCCCGGATGCCCAGCACCCCGACCCGGCGGCCGAGGCCCAGGGCCACGGCGGCGGCCGCCGACCCCGCGCCGATGACGGGGACGCCGACGGCCGCACGCGTCTCCTGGAGCGCCGGATCGGCGGCGCAGCTGATGATCAGTGCCCGCGCCCCGGCATCGGCCAACTCCCGGGCGAGCGCCACGATCTTGGGTTCGGCGCGGGCCTCGGACTCGTCGTCATGGATGCCGTACGGCTGGTCGGGGATGCACCGCGAGACGGTCGGCAGACCGTAGCGCTCCTCGATGGCCGTGCCATGGGTGGCGACGGCGGCGGGGTCCTCGCTGGTGAGGACGCGGATCACCCCGATGGGGCGGGCCGGGGCCGCGGACTGGGGCACGGACATGGTGGACCTCCGGTGGATGAGGCACATCGGGTCGGACGAAAGGCGCGGGCGGGAGGTGTGGGCGGCAGGTGCGGGCTGGAGGTGCGCTGGAGGCGCGGGCGGGAGGCGCGCGGCAGGCGCGGGCGGGAGGTGCGCTGGAGACGCGGACGGGAGGCGCGCGGCAGGCGCGGGCGGGATGCGCGCTGGAGACGCGGACGGGAGGTGCGCGGCAGACGCGGGCGGGAGGCGCGCTGGAGACGCGGACGGGAGGCACGCGGCAGACGCGGGCGGGAGGCGCGCTGGAGACGCGGACGGGAGGCGCGCGGCAGACGCGGGCGGGAGGCGCGCTGGAGACGCGGACGGGAGGCGCGCGGCAGACGCCGCGCACCCGTTACGCCGAGGCCGCCACCACCTCCGCCGCCATCCGGACGGCGATGGCGCGGGCCAGCAGTACCGGGCGGTCCGCGGCCCGCAGGGCGGCGGCGCGCATCCGCTCGGTGTAGCCGATGCAGTCCAGGACGAGCCAGGAGCTGCCGCGCTCAGCCAGGCCGCGCGCCGCGGCGGCCACGTCGTCCAGGGCACGTTCGGCGGGACCGTACGGATCGGCGACCGCGGTCTCCACCCGGCCGGGCAGCAGCTCCGCCCAGCGCCGCGAGACATCCTCCGCCTGGTCCGGGTGCGGGCAGATGATGCCCACGGGGTCGGTGCCCACGGCCGCGGCCACGGCCTGCTGCACCAGCGGTTCGGCGAACAGCAGCGGCCGCGTGGCCCGTACCGCCGGGAAGCGGCCGGTGCACAGCAGCAGCGTCGCGGCGGCGCCGTCCCGCTCCGCGCGGGCGACCGCGTCCGCGATGCGCGGGACGATCGCGCCGTGCCCGAGCAGCACCGAACGGCCGTCGCGCAGCCGGGAGACCAGCGGTGCCTCGCCGTGCTCGGGGGCCAGCAGGCGACGGGTCGCGGCCTCGGCGTCGCCGTCGAAGCGGTCGGCGTCGAGCGCACCGTGTTCGACCAGGCGCACCCCGGGCAGCAGCGGTTCGGCGTCCGGGCGGAGGTCGGCGCGCGGGGCCTGGCCGATGGTGACGAGGCCGAGGGCCGGGCCGCCCGCCGGGTGGTCGCGGTCGACGGTCTCCGTGGTGTCCACAGCCTCGGTGGTGTCCACAACCTCGGTGCTGTCCACAGCGTGCACGTCCTTCCTCACAGGGCCGTTGTCGGGGCCTGCCACAGGCTTCTTCACAGGGCCTTGGTGAGCTGGCCGACGTCGTTGAGGGAGCTTCCGGCGACGAGTCCCGCGCCGACCAGCGACAGATCGTTCTCGGCCTGCTCGTCGGACTCCTTGCGCGCCCTCGCGTCGGCGATCCCGCGCCGCCGCCACATGGTGTAGAGCTGACGGACCACCAGGGCGCCGAGGACCATCCATCCGGCCTGGGGCGTGGCCACCAGGAGTCCGGTGGCCAGCAGGACGCCCATCTGCCGGGAGGGTCCGCCGATGAGCTGGACCAGCGCGCCGGGGATCGCCCACAGCAGCATGGTGGTCATGGTGCCGGGCTCGAGGCCGGTCTTGATGGTGGTGACGTAGACCTCGGCGACCGGCGGCACCTTGCCGTCGGAGAAGAAGGCCTTCCAGGCCACGGCGACGACGACCAGCGCCACACCGAAGCCGACGAGCTGGGCGAGGTACTGCTGGCGCCGCCCCTCGATCTCGAAGGGCCGCCAGGGCGCGGCGTCCCGGCGCAGCAGCCAGCCCGCCTTGAAGTCGTAGCCGAGGTCGGCGAAGGCGGGGCCGGTGGAGGCCGTGTAGCCGACCAGCAGGGCGAGCGGGACGGTCGGGATGTGCAGCACCAGACCGATGATCAGGAAGATCAGGGTGACGGCGAAGGCCGGGAACCAGCCGGAGTGCATCGCCGCCAGCCCCACGATCAGCTGGTGGACGATGGCCGCGACACCGGCCAGCAGCACCCAGCCGACCAGGGCGGGCACGGAGAGCCCGCCGACCACGCCGCCCGCGATCGCGACCACGACCGCGCCGCAGACGAAGAGGCCCATGCCCTCCAGCAGTCCCCGCCGCAGCTGGGGGGCCCGGACCGTACGGCCGCCATCGACGTCATCGGCGCCATCGGCGCCATCAGCGCCATGGGCGTCCGGGCCGCCGTCGGCGCTCTCCGCCCGATCAGCCCCGGCGCCCCCGCCCTTCCGCGTCCGCATCAGCAGCAGCGCCTGGGAAAGGGCGACCAGCCCGGCGCCGATCATCAGCCCGTGCGGGACGTGGTTCGCGCCCAGGTCGAAGCCGAAGTCGGGGGCGTACTGCCCCACGGTCAGCCCGATGCCGAACATGGCCAGCGCCCAGATGTTGCCCAGGAAGCCCACACCCGCGGCGCTGGTCGGCAGCTTGAACAGCGCGCCGACGAAGCCGACCAGGGCACCCGCACCCAGGATCGCGGCCTTGCGCCCGCCGGTGTCCCCGGCCTTGATCGTCTCGGCCGCCGCGATACCGGCCGGCCAGGAGCCGGTGGCGGGCAGCAGCTTGGAGTCGAACACCCGGTACAGCACCCAGCTGTCGACCGCCAGGCCGATGACGGCCCCGCCGAGCATGGGCCACACCAGGTCGTTACGCCCGAGAGCGAAGGGCACCGCGATCGGGGTGAGCAGGGAGTTGGCCGCGGCGAAGGTGGAGCCGGAGATCGCCGACTGCACGAGGTTCTGCCGGTGCTTCGAGCGCATCCGGGTCAGCACGCCCACCGGGATGCGGCCGATGAGCATCGCCACCAGGGCGCCGATCACCGCCGTATTGGGCGACACCCCGAGCGTGGTGATCAGTACGATGCCGATCAGCGCGCCGAGGACCGACAGCACGATGGTCAGCACGAGGGTGACCGGTTCGAAGGCTCTGGGGTGCGACCGCGGTGGGGCTTCCGCGGCCGCGGCGGTGGCCTGGGGGTTCGGGTTCATGGGGACTCCTGCGGGGTCCGGGGCGGGGACTGGTCGATCGCCCCGGACGGGTCGGTCACCCCGCCGGGGTGAGGGCCTGGAGGTGGGTCATGGGTCCGTACAGCTCGACCAGGCGCGCGAACTCCTCGGCGTCCAGGAAGCGGGCGACGCCGCGGCCGAACTCCTTGGCGGTCTCGACGGCGAACCGGGCCGCGACGGCGATGTCGGTCTCGTGGCTGGCGCCGGTGGCGCAGCCGGCGACCGCCGAGCCCGCCGTGATCGCGAGGCCGACGACGGGGGCGGTGGTGGCCACGGCGGGCTGGAGGATGGAGTTGAGGTGGTGCACTCCGTTGCCGTACGGGGTGATGTCCTGGGTGGTGATCGGCAGGATCCGCGCCGACTCGCCGGTCACGCTCTCCAGGACGGACACCAGATCCTCGCTGACCCGCAGGATCCAGCCCTGGCAGACGGTGGGCGAGAGGGCGACGCCGCGGTGGTTGAGCAGCCGGTTGCCCTTGGTGGTGTCGATGGAGACGACCGCGTCCATCGCGGGCGAGATCTCCTCGCGGTTGCACACCAGGGTGTCCACCGGGGAGTCCATGAAGGGCACCGGGTCGTGCGGCTGGGTGGGGGCCCAGCCGGAGACATGGGTGGAGAGCGTGACATCGCCGTCCAGGACGTCGCCCCGAGCGTGCATGTCCAGCAGCTTGGCCGCGGCGGACAGCGCCGCGACCGCCCCGTCGGCGTCCGAGACCAGCCCGATCCGCTCCGGGCGGGCGCCGACTCCGCCGAGCCGGCCGAGGATGCCCAGGGTCGGGGCGGCGCCGCCGGACAGCTTGCCGCGGCGGCCGGGGACGGTGACGGAGACGAAGTCCGTGCTGCCCTTGTCGCCCTCGACGGTGCGTACCTCGATCGCGGGCGCCGTCTGGGGGTCGGCTCCGGCCGCGGCCTGGACCGCGCGCAGATGGTCGGCGAGCAGGGCGCCGCTGGTCTGCGGACGGTCGAGGAGTTCGATGATGTCAAGGACGTGTTTGAGCACGGCTGGCCTCTCACGGCGGGTGAAGCGGTGGTGGGGTGATGCGGTGGTCGGGAAGATGCGGTCGGTGGCGGCGATGGCCCGACCGGAGATGAGCGGGGAAGCGGCGCGCGGGGCGGGCACTGCCACCGGGCACCGGCCTGGCCGGGGATCCTCCCGGCACCGGCCCCGCCAGGGTCCGCCCGCTGTCGCGCAGTGCGCAATGTTTTCTCTATATCCGAGAATGTTTACCCTTTCGTCATGGCCGAACAGACGCCCGTAACCGGCGCCCCACCCCTCCAGACCGCGGACCGCGTGCTGAATGTGCTGCTGTCCTTCGACCGGGAGCGCCCGGAGTGGGGCGTCACCGAGATCGCCGAGGAGTTCGGGCTGGACAAGTCGGTGGCCCAGCGGCTGCTGGCCGCGCTGGCCTACCGGGGCTTCCTGGTCTCCGACAAGCGCTCACGCCGCTACCGGCTGGGCCCGGCGGTGTGGCATCTGTCCTGGGTGTGGGAGCGGGGCGGCGGCATGGCCAGCCTGGCCCGGCCCACCCTGGAGTCGCTGGCCGGGGCGGTCGGGGTGAACGCGCTGTTCGCGGTCCCGGACGGGGTGCACATGCGCTGCGTCGCGGCGGTGGACGGGGCGACCGGACCGCTGCGCTACTACGTGCTGGCGGGTGAGCTGTACCCGGCGCACGCCGGGGCCACCTCCCGCGCCTACTTCGGTATGCTCCCGCCCGGTGACCGGGCCGTGCTGCTGTACGGCCGTCCGATGGCGCGCTTCGGCGAGCACACCCTGACCGACCCGGTGCGGCTCGAGGAGCGGTTCGCCGAGGCGCGGCGCGAGGGCTACGCCTACTCCGAGGGCGAGTACGATCCGGACACCGCGGCGCTCGCTGCGCCGGTTCTGGTGGGCAGACGTCCGGTGGGCACCCTGACCCTGGCCGCCACCCCCGAGGTGCTGCGCCCGCGCCGGGAGCAGCTGGTGGCACCGCTGCTCCAGGGTGCCGCCGATCTGGGCCGGGCGCTGACGCCCGCCCGGACCCGGCGCGCCCCGCACCGCGAGCGGCGCTGAACGGCGCGGCGTCGGCGCCCAGCCGTCCGCCGTCCCGCCGCCCTCCCCCCTGTGACCCGTCCCGGAAAGGCCCCCTCATGCAGTTGCTGCTGCTGTCGAACTCCGCCGCGCCCGGCCGTGGCTATCTGGAACACGCGCGGGAGGAGATCGCCTCTGCGCTGGACGGCGCGCGCCGGCTCGTCTTCGTGCCGTACGCGCTGGCCGACCACGACGGCTACACCGCCCAGGTGGCCTCGGCCCTGGAGCCGCTGGGCGTGGAGGTCACCGGCGCGCACACCGCCGACGACCCGGCCGCGCTGGTGCGCGGGGCGCGGGCGGTGTTCGTCGGCGGCGGCAACAGCTTCCGGCTGCTCAAGGCGTTGCACGAGCGCGATCTGGTCCGGGCGATCCGGGAGCGGGTGGCCGCGGGCGCGGTCTACATGGGCTCCAGCGCGGGCACCAACATGGCCTGCCCGACCCTGCGCACCACCAACGACATGCCCATCGTCCAGCCGCCCACCTTCGAGGCGCTGGGCCTGCTGCCGTTCCAGATCAACCCGCACTACCTCGACGCCAAGCCGGACACCGCCCACATGGGCGAGACCCGGGCCCAGCGGCTCGAGCAGTTCCTCGAGGAGAACGACGTCCCGGTGGTCGGCCTGCGCGAGGGCACCTGGCTCCGCCGGAACGCGGACCGGCTGACCCTGGGCGGCATCGACGCCGGGGCCATCCTCTTCCGCCGCGGCGAGGCCCCGGCGGAACTGCGCCCCGGCGCCGAGCTGAGCGCCCTGCTGCGCGAGGAGCCGCGCTTCGACTCCGCCGCGCGCTGACGGCGCGGATCGGGTTCGCCGGGTTCGGGGGGGTGGGGCACGGGGGTGGGAGATGAGGGTGGGACATGGCGGGTGATGCCGGGATACGCCACCGACATCGCCCCTTACCGAAATTGACCGTAAATCACCGTCATATGAACACGGCACACCTGTCAACGGACACTTTCCGGACAAGTTTTTGTCGCGATCCTGACAGGTCGAGTCCATTGGTGGCACTCTTCCCTCGGCCGAGGCGCAGCGCTTCCCCCAGCCCATAGCCGCGCCTGACGCCACAGCCACCCAATCCCTCCACACCAGCACGCGTTCTGCCCTGCCCTGCCCGGACGGCGACCCAGCCGCCCGGTCGTCCCGGCCGTGCCACCGCGCGGCCAGCGCAGAAGGAGTCAGCGTGAGATCCCTCCCCCAACGGCACCTCAGACCCAGTAGCCGCAGATCCGGCCGCACCCCGGGCAACCGGACGATCGCGACCGGTGTGCTGGTCGTCGCGGCGGCGATGATCGGGGTCGGCTTCCAGAGCGGCACGGCCGCCGCCCGCCCGGACGGCTCCGCCGCGAACGCCGCCGACCGCCCCGCCGCCCGTACGATCTCCGGCGCCCCCGACCGCGGCGCCCTCCCCGTCAAGCTGTCCCCGGCCGAGCGCGCCAAGCTGATCCGCGAGGCCGATGCCACCAAGGGCGATGCCGCCCGGGATCTCAAGCTCGGGGCCAAGGAGAAGCTGGTCGTCAAGGACGTCATCAAGGACGCCGACGGCACCACCCACACCCGCTACGAGCGCACCTACGCCGGACTCCCCGTCCTCGGCGGCGACTTGGTCGTCGACCGGGCGAAGAGCGGCGCGCCGCTGACCGTCGCCAAGGCCACCAAGGCCCGGCTGACCGTCCCGACCACCAGCGCCGCCGTCACGCCCGCCACCGCCGAGAAGGCCGCCGTGAAGGCGGCGAACGCGCAGGGCTCCGGTAAGACCTCGGCCGACCGGGCGCCCCGCAAGGTGGTCTGGGCCGCGAAGGGCACGCCAACTCTCGCGTACGAGACAGTCGTCGGCGGCCTCCAGGAGGACGGCACCCCGAACGAGCTGCACGTCATCACCGACGCGGCCACCGGCAAGAAGCTGTTCGAGTTCCAGGGCGTCAAGAAGGGCACCGGGAACAGCCAGTACAGCGGCCAGGTGACCCTCGGCACCTCGGGCAGCTCGGGCTCGTACAACCTCACCGACTCCGGCCGCGGCAACCACAAGACGTACAACCTCAACCGCTCCACCTCGGGCACCGGCACCCTCTTCACCGACGCCGACGACGTCTGGGGCAACGGCACCACCTCCGACGCCGCGACCGCCGGGGTGGACGCGCACTACGGCGCCGCCGAGACCTGGGACTACTACAAGAACGTGCACGGCCGCACCGGCATCCGGGGCGACGGCGTCGGCGCGTACTCCCGGGTCCACTACAGCAGCGGCTATGTCAACGCCTTCTGGCAGGACGCCTGCTTCTGCATGACCTACGGCGATGGCTCGGGCAACGCCAAGCCGCTGACCTCCATCGATGTCGCCGCGCACGAGATGAGCCACGGTGTCACCGCGGCCACCGCCAACCTCACCTACAGCGGTGAGTCCGGCGGGCTCAACGAGGGCACCTCCGACATCTTCGCCGCCGCCGTCGAGTTCTACGCCAACAACGCGAGCGACCCCGGCGACTACCTCGTCGGCGAGAAGATCGACATCAACGGCGACGGCACCCCGCTGCGCTACATGGACAAGCCCAGCAAGGACGGGGCCTCCAAGGACAGCTGGTACTCCGGTGTCGGCAATGTGGACGTCCACTACTCGTCCGGCATCGCCAACCACTTCTTCTACCTGCTCTCCGAGGGCAGCGGCGCCAAGGTCATCAACGGCGTGAGCTACAACAGCCCGACGTACGACAACCTCCCGGTCACCGGCATCGGCCGGGACAACGCGGAGAAGATCTGGTTCAAGGCCCTGAGCCAGCGGATGACCTCCAACACCAACTACGCGGGCGCCCGCGACGCCACGCTGTGGGCGGCGGGCGAGCTGTTCGGCCAGGGCAGCGCGCAGTACAACGCGGTGGCCAACGCCTGGGCCGGGGTCAACGTCGGCACCCGGATCGCGGACGGCGTCACCGTCACCCCGCCCGGCGACCAGACCAGCATCGTCAACCAGGCCACCAGCCTCCAGATCACCGCGACCAGCTCCAACCCGGGCGCGCTGAGCTACGCGGCGAGCGGGCTCCCCGCGGGCCTGGCCATCAACTCCTCCAGCGGTCTGATCTCCGGCACCCCGACCACCGAAGGGTCGAGCTCGGTGACCGTCACGGTGACCGACTCGGCCGGCAAGACCGGTACCGCGTCCTTCACCTGGACGGTCAGCGTCAGCGGCGGCAATGTCTTCGAGAACACCGCGGACATCGCCATCCCGGACGCGGGTGAGCCGATCACCTCGCCGATCTCGGTGAGCCGGGCCGGTAACGCGCCCAGCAACCTCCAGGTGGGCGTGGACATCGTGCACTCCTACCGCGGCGACCTGGTGATCGACCTGGTGGCCCCGGACGGTACGGCCTACCGGCTCAAGGATGCCAGCCTCTTCGACTCGGCGGACGACGTACGGACCACGTACACCGTGAACGCGTCCTCCGAGACCGCGGTCGGCACCTGGAAGCTGCGGGTCCAGGACATGTACGCCCAGGACACCGGCTACATCAACAGCTGGAAGCTGACGTTCTGAAGTTTCTGACGCTCTGACGTTCTGACGGGCCGTGAGGCCCACCCAGGACAGGCGCCGCCAGGGGTCGACCCGACTCCCCCTGGCGGCGCCTCTTTCCGTCCAAGACTCTTACGTCCGCTCGTCCGGAATCCGAAGGTTGATCAGCATTCAACGAACATTTTCCCTTCGACCTGTCGTGAAACCCGTGACATGTCCCGGACTTGTGTGACAGTCTGCCCAACGCATTACGCATCAGTACCTCTTGTTCAGCACCGGGCCGCACTTCCCCGCAGCCCGGCGCTGACCCCCCACAGCAACGAGGAGATCGCGTGCGCAAGACCTTCAGCATGCCCATATCCGGTTCCGGCAAGCGGCGTTCGGCCATCGCGGCCGGTACCGCCGTCGCCGCGGCGGCCCTGCTCGCCTCCGGACTGAGCGCCGGTACCGCGGGCGCCGCCCCGGCCGACGCCACGTCCGGCGCCCAGCCCGCGGCGCTCACCGCCTCGGCCCGCGCCGAGCTGCTCCGCGAGGCCAACGCGACCAAGGCGGACACCGCCTCGTCGCTCGGCCTCGGCGCCAAGGAGAAGCTGGTCGTCAAGGACGTCATCAAGGACGCCGACGGCACCACCCACACCCGCTACGACCGCACCTACGACGGCCTGCCCGTCCTCGGCGGCGACCTGATCGTCCACCGCGCCAAGGGCGGTGACGTGAAGAGCGTCACCAAGGCCACCAAGGCCACCGTCAAGGTCGCCTCCACCACGGCCGGGATCGCCCCGAGCGCCGCGGCGAAGTCGGCCGTCAAGCTGGCCAAGGCCGACGACACCGCCAAGGCGGCGGCCGACCAGGCCCCGCGCAAGGTGATCTGGGCCGCCGACGGCAAGCCCGTGCTCGCCTACGAGACCGTCGTCGGCGGGGTGCAGAAGGACGGCACCCCGAACCAGCTGCACGTCATCACCGACGCCGCCACCGGCAAGAAGCTCTACGAGTACCAGGGCATCGAGACCGGCAAGGGCGCCAGCGAGTACAGCGGCGAGGTCGAGCTCGGCACCAGCAAGGAAGGCAGTGGTTACACCCTGACCGACGCCGACCGCGGCGGCCACAAGACCACCAACCTGGAGAACAAGGAGGACGGCGAGGGCAAGGCCTTCACCGACGACGACGACAACTGGGGCACCGGCAAGCCGGACGACCCCCAGACCGCCGCCGTCGACGCCCACTACGGCGCCGCCGCCACCTGGGACTACTACAAGAACGTGCACGGCCGCGACGGCATCGCGGGCGACGGCAAGGGCGCCTACTCCCGCGTGCACTACGGCGACAGCTACGTCAACGCCTTCTGGGACGACAGCTGCTTCTGCATGACCTACGGCGACGGCCAGGACAACAAGGCCCCGCTGACCGCGCTCGACGTCGCGGGCCACGAGATGAGCCACGGCGTCACCTCCAAGACCGCGGGCCTGGAGTACAGCGGCGAGTCGGGCGGTCTCAACGAGGCCACCTCCGACATCTTCGGCACCTCGGTGGAGTTCAACGCCAAGAACACCACCGACGTCGGTGACTACCTCATCGGCGAGGCGATCGACATCAACGGCGACGGCACCCCGCTGCGCTACATGGACAAGCCGAGCAAGGACGGCCAGTCCGCGGACAACTGGTCCGACGGCGTGGGCGACCAGGACGTGCACTACTCCTCCGGTGTCGCCAACCACTTCTTCTACCTGCTGTCCGAGGGCAGCGGCGCGAAGGAGATCAACGGTGTGAAGTACGACAGCCCCACCGCCGACGGCTCCAAGGTCGAGGGCATCGGGCGGGACAAGGCCGAGAAGATCTGGTACAAGGCCCTGACCACGTACATGACCTCCAACACCGACTACCACGCCGCCCGTGAGGCCACCCAGAAGGCCGCCACGGACCTCTTCGGCGCCGACAGCGCCGAGGCCAAGGGCGTGGACGCCGCCTGGGCCGGGGTCAACGTCAAGTAAAACCACCTGAGTTACCGCACGACACTCTGCCGGTGCCCGGGGCCTGAGGCCCCGGGCACCGGTATGTTTTATCCACGGCAAAGCGACATCTTTGTCGCGTTGGGCGGAAGCTTCGCCCAACTCCCCATCACAACTGGAGATACGCGTGGATTCACGTTCGACGTCAGCCATATCCGGCATATCCCGTCTCAGACGCTCGCGTACCGCCCTCGCCGCCGGAGCGGCGACCCTGGCCGCCTCCCTGCTCGCCGCCGGCGCCACCGCCGGATCCGCGAACGCGGCCCCCTCCTCGGCCACCGCTTCAGGTGCCACCACCGTCTCGCTCTCCCCCTCGGCCCGCGCCGAGCTGCTGCGGGAGGCGGGCTCCACCGCTGTCGCCACCGCGAAGTCGCTGCGGCTCGGGGCCAAGGAGAAGCTGGTCGTCAGGGACGTCGTCAAGGACGCCGACGGCACCACCCACACCCGCTACGAGCGCACCTACGCGGGACTGCCGGTCCTCGGCGGCGACCTGATCGTCCATGAGTCCGCGAACGGCGCCTCCCAGGGTGTCGACAAGGCGACCGACGCCGACATCGAGGTCGGCGACACCAGCGCCGCCATCGCCCCCTCCGGCGCCGAGCGGTCCGCGCTCGGGGCCGCGCGGGCCGCGGGCGACAAGAAGGCGGGCGCCCAGGACGCGCGCAAGGTGATCTGGGCCGCCACCGGCAAGCCCACGCTCGCGTACGAGACGGTCGTCACCGGGGTGCAGAAGGACGGCACGCCGAGCAAGCTGCACGTCATCACCGACGCCGACTCCGGCAGGAAGCTCTACGAGTTCCAGGCCGTCGAGAACGGCACCGGCACCGGCCAGCACAACGGCAAGGTCACCGTCGGCTCGGTCAAGAGCGGCAGCCAGTGGCTGCTGAAGGACACCGCGCGCGGCGGCCACCAGACGTACAACCTCAAGCACGCGTGGGAAGAAACCAAGAAGGGGTCGGCGTTCTACGACGCCGACAACGTCTGGGGCAACGGCAAGCCCACCATCGCGCAGACCGCCGCCGTGGACGTCCACTACGGCGCCGCGATGACCTGGGACTACTACAAGAAGGTCCTCGGCCGGAACGGCATCAAGGGCAACGGCAAGGCCGCGTACTCCCGCGTCCACTACGGCGACGCGTACGAGAACGCCTTCTGGGACGACGACTGCTTCTGCATGACCTACGGGGACGGCGCGGGCAACAAGAAGCCGCTGACCTCGCTCGACGTCGCCGGCCACGAGATGAGCCACGGGCTCACCTCGGCCACCGCCAACCTCGAGTACAGCGGCGAGTCCGGCGGGCTCAACGAGGCCACCTCCGACATCTTCGGCACCGCCGTGGAGTGGTACGCCAAGAACGCCAAGGACCCCGGTGACTACCTCATCGGCGAGAAGATCGACATCAATGGCGACGGCACCCCGCTGCGCTACATGGACAAGCCCAGCAAGGACGGCCTGTCCTACGACTACTGGAAGAGCGGTGTGGGCAACGACGACCCGCACTTCACCTCCGGCATCGCCAACCACTTCTTCTATCTGCTGGCCGAGGGCAGTGGCCGCAAGGTCATCGGCGGGGTGACCTACGACAGCCCGACCAAGGACGGCCGCACCGTCAAGGGCATCGGCCGCGCCAAGGCCGAGAAGATCTGGTACAAGGCCCTGACCACGTACATGACCTCGACCACCAACTACGCCAAGGCCCGCACCGCGACCCTCAAGGCCGCGAAGGCGCTTTACGGCGCGAGCAGCGCCGAGTACAAGGCGGTCGACAACGCCTGGGGCGGCGTGAACGTTAAGTGACCCCCGCCGGTCGGCCGGGCTTCGGTACCCACCCCGGCCGACCGGTTGCCCCGCTGTCTCCTACCGCCCGCTTACCGCCCGCCGGTCGCCAGCTGACACGCCCGCTGGTTCTCCGCGGCGGCGCAGGGCAGATGGCCATGCTTCTCGATGAGGTTCCGCCCGGTGTCCCCGGCCAGATAGTCGAGGAACTTCGAGGTCAGGGAGTTCGCGGGCGGCGCGGTGTAGGTGTACGCGTACTCCGGCTCCCAGAAGGGGTAGATCCGCTCCCGCACCGCGTCGATGGAGGGCTTGCGGTTGTCGAGCGCCACCAGATGGAGATCCCCTTTCTGGGCGCTCTCCTCGGCGGAGTGCAATTCGGCGTAGCCGATGGCGCCAGGGGTGTTCGCCACCGTCTTCAACACCTCGCCGGTGCTGTCGAGTTCACAGCGGACGACGGTGTCTCCGGTGAATTTCGGGGTCCGGCAGTTGTCGGACGTCCGCGAAATCTCGTTACGCTCCAGCACCCGGCTCTCGAACACCCCGCGCGTCCCGGATTTCGCGTCCCGGCTCACCAGCCGCACCGGCAGATCGGGCCCGCCGGGCAGCTGGTTCCAGTTGGTGATCCGGCCCGAATAGAGCCTGCGGAGCTCGTCGAGCGAGAGATCGGTCATCCGTACGTCCTTGTTCACCACCACGCTGAACACGGACAGCGCCACCAGATGCTCCTTGAGCCTGGGGTCCCCGTCCCCCTCCGGCCCGTCGGAAAAGGCGAGATACGACGGGAATCCGCCCTTCGCCGCCTCCCCGACGTCGATCAGCGTCTTCGTACCGCGCCCGCTGCCCTGCGCCTCCACGGTGACACGGGCATCCCGGCAGTCGCCCTGATACGCCGTGCCCGCGTCCTGCGCCACCGGCTTGAACGCGGTCGAGCCGACGATCGTCAGATCCCCCTCGGCGCAGCCGCGCGGGAGCGGATCGTCCCGCCACACCCGCATCCCGAACGACTGGAGGATCAGCATCGCCAGCAGACTGCCGATCAGCCCGAGCATCCGGTTGCTCGGCCGCCGGAACTTCTCGTTGTTCCGGATCCT
The DNA here is from genome assembly GCF_039525925.1 of Streptomyces javensis. Classification (NCBI taxonomy): domain Bacteria; kingdom Bacillati; phylum Actinomycetota; class Actinomycetes; order Kitasatosporales; family Streptomycetaceae; genus Streptomyces; species Streptomyces javensis. The sequence continues at coordinate 128,529 of NZ_BAAAIF010000004.1, forward strand.
GCCCTCTTTGATCCGCCCGCCCACATGCGGCGGCTTATCGGTCCCGGCACCCGTCAGCAGCACCAGCAGCTTGAAGTGATCGCCCTTGTTCAGCGGCACCCGGGGCAGCGAGATCTCATTGCCCGCACAGACCAGCCCGGGATTCTCCGGCGTCCCGCGCTGCGGCAGATGCCGCAGCAGATCCGGATGGCTGGGCTCGGTGACCGCCACATCCCGCACGGTGCGATTGGGAAAGGTCGCGGTGAGCCCTCAGTGATTCGTCGCCGGCGCCGTGATGTAGTCGTCGGCGTCAATGCTCCGAAACCCATCATTCTCGATCCGCAACAGTACGAGCGAGGCCCCGGCCAGATCCGGAGTGTTCTCCAGCATCCGCAACCGCTGATGAATCGGCCCGCCCTGGGTGCTGTCGTCTATCAACGTGTCCATCTGCACGCGATAGCCGATACGCTTCCGCCCGGGAATCAGCCGCTCATACGAGAGCCCGCCGACCGTCACGACGACACCGAGCAGCGCCAGCAGATTCTCGGGCGCAGTCAACTGCTCCAGCCACTTCATGGTTGCCCCCCGTGCATGCAATGGCTTCAGGGGGGCGAATGTACGCTCCACGAACGCACATGTGGCCGAGGTGGCCCAGCTCTCATCCAATGTTCGTCCCGCGTTCAACCACGACCTTCGCAGGGGCGCGGGCGGCACGACGCCACCGTGCAGCAAACGCATCTGCCGCACGGCGCTGCTGCCCCATGCGCGATCAGAGGTCGTCCGGCATGCGGATGGGACGGTCGAAGGGACGCTTCTGGAAACCAGTGCGCAGATTGCGGCAACCGGGCGCCTTGCACATGAAGAACTCCTCGACCGTCTTCCGCCCCGTCCGGTTCTTGAGCCAAGCTTTCTCGGCGGCAGAGAGACGACGGTGCATCTCGTCTGTTCCACAGGTGTAGCAGTACATCTTCTGGCCTCGCACGACACCTCCTGAAACGGGCGGACAGCCAACCCCCAAGCCTATAAGCCACGTTCAGCGACGGACAGCACGCAACCGGACAACGCGACCTCTGACACGGGGACTACGAGTTCAGTAATGTCTACTCACGTAATTGCTCGATGTTGCCCCCAGGTCTTCTCCGGGGAGGAGAAAGCGTGCCCGACCTCGTTCCGTTCGAAGACATCACACATTTCTTCGAAGACTTCGTGCACACCGCCTGGCGGCTGGAGACGCAGCGGGGGTACGCCTCCGACCTCGCCAGCCCCAACTGGCCGCGCTTCCAGCGGGGTGAGACCTTCGGCTACAACCCGGAGAACTCCTGGCACCTCAACGTCCGCGAACAGACGATGCAGGGCAAGCGCTTCGAGCGGGTGCGCCTGGTGGATCAGCCTCCCACAGAGGGGCAACGGTTCTTGCTCGCCTCCGGGCTGGGCAACGTCGAGGCCGGAGAGGACATCCGGAACCTCTTCCGGTCGGATGCGGAGCGTATCGGCCTGCCGGACTATGACTTCTGGCTATTCGATTCCCGCTCCGTCGTCAAGTTCGTCATCGACGGCGAGGGAACGACGTTGGGCGTGCACGTCCTGGAAGACGCCGAATCAGTGGTTCGCGCGTGCCAGGTCCGTGACGCTGCATGGCATTACGCCATGCCCACGAGGGAGTTCGAGGCACAGGTACCGTCGTCCGCATGAGCACTGATTTTCAGGCCGGTCGTATCGCTCTCGGTGCGCGGCTGCGTGAACGGACCTGCGCTGCCACCACGACGGTTCACAGTGGCCAGTACTGGGAGTGGGGCAAGGCACGCTCCCAAACGGATTCGAACGCGGAACCGGCCAGCCTAGCCGTGTCGGACTCGTGCCGAACCTCCATATCCGTGGCCGGGTTCCAGTTCCCATCGCCGTCGAAGTGGTTGAAGATCACAACCTGTTCGTCGATCAGCCAGAAGTCCGCTCCCGGAAGCGCCAAGTCAGCCGCCCGCCTTCTGGGCAGCCACCGCACCTCCTCCCCTGCGGCGACATTGTGGCGCCCGGTCACGTCGTACTCGAATTTGATGTATTCACTGACGGGCTCGGAAATGATCCGGGCACGCCGCATCCGAACACCGCGTGAAACTGTCGACACCACGAGGTCGAACCAGCTCCGCCACCGCTCTGCGGGGTCGAAGCGCACCCCGGCGCACCAGTCGGCGAAGTCAGGGTCGCCGGGCGTGTAGATATCACGCATTTCCAGGTGAACCGCTGAACGCCGCGCGTTGATCAATGCCTGACGTACCGCTGTAGCCATCGATCGTGAACCTCTCGGAGTCGTCGCTAAGGGATACGCCAGCCGATCGTGCATTGCGGCGCGCCCCGCCGCACAGCCTCGTCAGGGTCCGGCGACATGGTCGAACCGACCGGCCTTGGCGGCGCATATGAAGGTTCTCAGGCGCGCCCGAGTGGTCGAAAGTACGACCTCGGGGTGCTCGCTCTCGCGGAGCATTATCGAGTCGCGCTCACCTGCGGCGACGTTGACGCACGAGGCCGATTCCTGGCAGTAGGAGGACTGCCGCCATGACGCCGGGTCCATGTGCTGCTCCTTGTCATAGTTCCTGGATGAGGCCATGGATGAAGTCGCGAGACTCGTCCGGCTCCAGAGCGATGGCCTCCATCTTGCCGATCACCAACCGATACTTCTGCAACTGGGCTTCCGCGTCGAGCAGGAGGGAGCCGTGCGCCTGTTCCAACAGGATCGTGTCGAGTTGGGGTACGGGGCCGGAGAAGTAGTTGATCGACTGCCCGGACCCGGCAAACGTGCCGTTACGGAACGGAACCACCCGGATAGTGATGTGATCCCGTTCGCTCATGTCAATCAAGTGCTTGAGCTGCGCTCGGGACGTTTGTGGCCCGCCGAAGGGCATACGGAGGGCGGCCTCGTGGATCACCGCCTTGCACGGGGTGGGACTTTCGCCATAGAGGATGCGTTGTCGCTTGATGCGGTACGAGACGCGGTCTTCCACATCGGGCGGTGGGAGCGCGGGCACCCCTTCGGCGAAGACCGCACGGGCGTGATCGACGGTCTGAAGCAAGCCGGGGATGTGGAGCACAGTAGCCAGCAACAGTGCCGCCGCATGGTGTTCCAACTCGGCCAGGTCGAGCTGTCCGGGAGATAGCAGCTCCCGGTACTCCTCCCACCAGCCCCGCTTCCGTTTGCCGGTCATGGCGATGAGCGCGGCGATCAGGGCCTCGTCACCGCATGTGTAGTTCCCGGCCAAGGTGCGGATGCTGCGCTCGCTGAGGCCGAAGCGTCCAGTCTCGATGTTGCTGATGCGGGCCGGGTTGGCCCCGATCAGCTCAGCGGCCTCCCGGGTGTTGAGCCCCGCGCGCTCGCGGAGCTTGCGCAGCTCAACTCCGAGGCGTAGCTGACGTGCGGTCGGAGTTGTCCTTGGCGGCATGCGGTCCTCCACGATCGCACAGGTGGTGCAAGGGTCACTGGAACGAAGTCAAGGTTAGAGACTTCTCGATACACCGTAGAAGTAATTCGACCTTTCGCTCTACGCTGTGATCCAGGCCACCCCGACCAACCCGCCTCGGAGCCCTTCGACCTCGGCACAGAACTCCGCGCCCTCGTCCTCGCCACCGCACCCCGCCTCTTCGCCGTGGCCCGTATCCACCCGTACGAGGACACCGGAGAATCAGACGTGGAGATCGCGGCATGGGGCATGGCCTACGAGGACGGCCGTACCGAAGTGGTTGGGTCAGGGCAGCGGTTGGTCCTCGCCTCGCCCGAGCGGGTGGCGGCGTGGTTCTCCCGGGACGAGGTCACCGCACAGCTCGTATGGCTCGCCCCGGCCACCGTCGCCTCGCTCGGTCCCGACCTGGCCGCCTAGCGTTCGCCGGGTTCATTGCCTCCGGTGGCCGACCGGTCTGTGGGAAGGGTGTAGTGCCAGCCGTCCTGACATCTGAACGGCGCGTTCGACCAGGTCTTCGATCGAGGCGCCGGTCAGTAGGCTGGGCGGCCAGGACGTCAGGCCGACACGCTTTGGTGTTGCGCTGGACCATCCCCACGCCGGTTCTCCCGCCAGGAAGCGGGCCCTGTGGTCAACTGGCCCTGCCGGTTGGGCGGCTGGCCGCCGAAGCACCCACCGCCCCGGCGCCCCGCTCCGCGTCCTCACGAGCGCGCAGGTCGCCGTGGAGACGGGCGAACACCGCGCACACCAGTGGCATGACCACCGGGGGCAGGAGGAGAAGGGCCACGGCTGTGGGCAGGATCATCACCAGCACGCCAGTGATCCACACATTGTCGTCGCTGAGCCACAGCATGCCGAGTCCGGCGAAATGGGCGACGGGAGCGGCCGCGTACCGGGCCAGCCAGAAGACGAGCACGGCGGCCGCGGTGACCAGCGTGCCCAGGCCGAGGGTGCGCCGTCGTGCGCGGCGGGTCAGCACCCAGGAGCGGTACAGCGCCACGAACGGGGAACGGCGTTCCAGCACCGTCTCGGCGGTGGCCAGCGACAGGCGGGAGTACAGCAGCGGGCCGAGACACCAGATGGCGATCGGCAGCACCCACCCCACCAGCGTGTACTGCCAGGACGCGGTTTCGCCCAGTGGCGTGGTCTCCACGCCGGGCACCTTGTTGCCGTCCACGAGGCTGAACAGCACCAGGCCCGCCATCACCACGGCGCCCACGGCCAGCCCGGTCAGCGCGTTGACCGCGAGCGCGGCGGGGAAGCGCCGGCGGGTGCGCCGCCACAGCTCGCGGGTGGTCAGCGGCCCGCCGTCGCGCGTGGCGTGGGAGTCGCCGATGGCGTACGCGGTGTGCAGGACGGAGACGACGAGGAGTCCCAGCACGAGCAACAGCAGCGACACCACAAAACCGACCCGCACCAACGGGGGCAGGCCACCGTCGGCGTAGGCCACATAGGAGTCCTCGTTGGCGATGTTGCGGTCCGCGTAGTCCCGGACGCCCTCGAAGGTGTCCCAGGCCGCCGCGAACCCGCCGGCCACGATCGCGCAGCCGAGCACGGCTGTCAGGACGGACACGCGGAGGGTGAAGCCGTACAGCGCGCCACGGTAGCGTCTGACGACGCCGAGCGACGACCGGAGCGCCCCACCGATGCCGCCGCCCGGCTGCTCGGTGGGGTTGTCGCCGATGCCTTCGGCCACCCGGTTGGTCGACTGGGTTCCCTCGTGCGCCATGACCTGATCCGACCTCCGTGCGGCTACGTGGTGACGGCAGCCAAGATGTCATGCCGGGCGCGTGGGTTCCCGGAGATCGGGTTCATTCCCGCAGGTCCGCATCACCGGCGGCCGCCCCGGCCTGCGCCACACGGCGAGATCGACGAGTCCACCAGCCGCCGGAGGCTCAGCGCATCAGGACTCCCGCCGCCTCGGACGCGGTCTCCGAGGGCATGGCGATGAGGCCCGGTTCGGCGGGGTGGGAGAGGAGGGGGTGGGTGGGGAGGATGCGGATGGTGTAGCCGAAGGGGCCGGTGCGGTTCAGGGCCAGGGGGGCTTCGTAGAGGCGGCTGCCTTCCAGGTCGGGGCCCGCTGTGGGTTTGAGGGGGACGTGGGTGGCGTCGGTGATGTGGTCGGTGTCGTCCACGCGGCCCGCCACGGCCTGGACTTCGACGTCCGCCGGGTCCAGCGCACCGAGGCGCACCCGGACGCGGAGGGAGAGGGTCGAGCCGAGTTCGGCGGCGCCGCCCGGGGCGGGTGGGGTGAGGTGGGCCTCGACGTGGTCGACCGCGACGTCCGGCCAGGCGGCGCGGATTCGGGACTTCCAGGTGGCCAGTTCGGCGGCCGCGTCGAGGTTCAGGGCCCGGTGGGAGCGGGCGGCGGGGGCGTAGAGGCGCTCGACGTATTCGCGGACCATGCGGCCCGCGAGCACCTTGGGGCCGAGGGTGGTGAGGGTGCGGCGGACCATGGCGATCCAGCGGCCGGGGTGGCCGTCCAGGCCGCGGTCGTAGAAGCGCGGGGCGACCCGCTGCTCCAGCAGGTCGTAGAGGGCGGCGGCCTCCAGGTCGTCGCGGCGGGTCTCGTCGATGGCGTCGCCGTCGGCGGTGGGGATGGCCCAGCCGAAGTCCGGCTCGTACCACTCGTCCCACCAGCCGTCGAGGACGGAGAGGTTGAGACAGCCGTTCAGGGCCGCCTTCATACCGCTGGTGCCGCATGCCTCCAGCGGGCGCAGCGGGTTGTTGAGCCAGACGTCGCAGCCGGGGTAGAGGTTCTGGGCCATGCCCATGCCGTAGTCGGGCAGGAAGACCAGGCGGTGGCGGACCCGGGGGTCGTCGGCGAAGCGGACGAGTTCCTGGACCAGGCGCTTGCCGCCGTCGTCGGCCGGGTGGGCCTTGCCCGCGACCACGATCTGGACCGGCCGCTCGGGGTGGAGCAGCAGCTCCATCAGCCGGTCCTGGTCGCGCAGCATCAGGGTGAGCCGCTTGTAGGAGGGGACGCGGCGGGCGAAGCCGATGGTGAGGACGTCGGGGTCGAGCACCCCGTCGATCCAGCCGAGCTCGGCGGTGCCCGCGCCGCGCTGCCGCCAGGAGGCGTACAGCCGCTGCCGGACCTCGGCGACCAGCCGCTTGCGCAGGGTGCGGCGCAGCTCCCACAGCTCGGCGTCGGGCAGGTGGCCGAACTGGCGGGCGCCGAGCCGGGTGACCTCGGGGGCCGTCCAGGTGGGCGCGTGCACCCCGTTGGTGACGGAGGTGATGGGCACCTCCTCAGGGTCGAAGCCCGGCCAGAGCCCGGCGAACATCTCCCGGCTGACGCGGCCGTGCAGGGTGGACACCCCGTTGGCGCGCTGGGCCAGCCGCAGGCCCATGACGGCCATGTTGAAGAGGTTGGGCTCGCCGCCGGGGTAGGTCTCCATGCCGAGCGCGAGGATCCGCTCGACCTCGATCCCGGGCAGCTCGGCGTCGTCGCCGAAGTGGCGGGCGACCAGCTCGCGGTCGAAGCGGTCGATGCCGGCGGGCACGGGGGTGTGGGTGGTGAAGACGGTCCCGGCCCGCACCGCCTCATGGGCGGTGTCGAAGTCGGCCCCGTCGGCGATCAGTTCGCGGATGCGCTCCAGGCCCTGGAATCCGGCGTGGCCCTCGTTGGTGTGGAACACCTCGGGTTCGGGGTGGCCGGTGAGCCGGCAGTACGCGCGCAGGGCGCGGACGCCGCCGATGCCCAGCAGCATCTCCTGGAGCAGCCGGTGCTCGCTGCCGCCGCCGTAGAGCCGGTCGGTGACCTCGCGCTCGCCGTGGCCGTTCTCCTCCACGTCGGAGTCGAGCAGCAGCAGTGGCACCCTGCCCACCTGGGCCTGCCAGACGCGGGCGTGGAGCGGACGGCCGCCGGGCAGGGTGAGCGGGATCCGGACGGGCCGGCCGTCCGCCTCGCACAGCTGGGTGAGCGGGAGCTCGTCGGGGTCCAGGACGGGATAGTGCTCCTGCTGCCAGCCGTCGCGGGAGAGCGACTGCCGGAAGTAGCCGTGGCGGTAGAGCAGGCCGACGCCCATCAGGGGGACGCCGAGGTCGCTGGCGGCCTTGAGGTGGTCACCGGCGAGGATGCCGAGGCCGCCGGAGTACTGGGGCAGGGCGGCGGTGATCCCGAATTCCGGCGAGAAGTAGGCGATGGCGGTGGGGAGTCCGGAGGGGGCGGGTGGGACGGAGGGTACGGGCGCGCCTGGGGACACGGTGGGTACGGACGCGTCTGACGGCACGGGCGCGCCCGAGGACGCTGTGGGTACGGACTCGACCGGGATCGGCCCGGCTCTGTCCTCGGCGGCGGCCCGGCCCTGATACCACCGGGGTCCGGTCAGATAGTCGTGCAGATCATCCGCGGCCGCCGTGAGACGCCGCAGGAAGGAGCGGTCCTCGGCGAGGTCCGCGAGCCGGGAGAGGGGCACGGCGCCCAGCAGCCGTACCGGGTCGCCGCCCGACTCCCGCCATCCCTCGGGGTCCACGGACTCGAAGAGCTCGCGGGTCTCGGGGTGCCAGGACCAGCGCAGATTGCGCGCCAGCCGGTTGAGCGGTCGCAGGGGCTCCGGAAGGACGGGGCGCACGCTGAATCGACGAATGGCCTTCACCCTTTGACGGTAGCGGCCGACGAGTCCCTGTTTCGACTGTTTCGCCCCGCTCCCGAGAAGTCGGCCCGAAGGCGGCAACCTTTCAGGCCAAGGGGGCGACTAGGGGTCACACCTTCCCCCCATGCCTTGGAGGACCACGTGCGCTCTCGGGACAGTTCGCACACTCCGCCCCCCGCTCATCCGCCCAGATCCACCCCGCGCCGGGGCCGGATGCTGGCCGCCGCCTGCGCGGCGGGCGCGCTGACCGTCACCTCGCTGGTGAGCGTCTCGGAGGCCGCCGAGGGCAAGGGGCCCACGCCGAAGGCGGCCGCCGCGGCCCAGCTCGAGAAGCTGGACCGGGGGCTGGTGAGCGTGCACACCGGCAATGACAACCTGGTCAGCTGGCGCTGGCTGGCCACCGATCCGAATGACGTGACGTTCAACCTCTACCGGGGTGGCGTCAAGGTCAACTCCTCCCCCATCACCACCACGAACTACCTCCACAAGGACGCCCCGAACAGCGCGGACTACACCGTGCGGGCCATTGTGGGCGGGGCGGAGCAGCCCGCCTCGCCGAGCGCGATCCAGTTCCGCCCGGGGTACTACGATGTGCCGATCTCACCCCCGGCGGGCGGCTCGGGCTACACCTATGAGGCGAATGACGCCTCGGTGGGCGACCTCGACGGCGACGGCGACCTGGACTTCGTCCTGAAGTGGCAGCCGACCAACGCCAAGGACAACTCCCAGTCGGGCGTCACCGGCAACACCGTCGTCGACGGCTACACCCTCCAGGGGCAGCGGCTGTGGCGGATCGACCTGGGCCGCAACATCCGCTCCGGCGCCCACTACACCCAGTTCCAGGTGTATGACTACGACGGCGACGGCCAGGCCGAGATCGCGATGAAGACCGCGGACGGCACGGTCGACGGCGCCGGTAAGACGATCGGCAGCGCGTCCGCCGACTACCGCAACTCCAGCGGCTATGTGCTCAGCGGACCCGAATATCTGACGATGTTCAACGGCCGTACGGGCGCCGCGATGAGCACGGTGGACTACGTCCCGCCGCGCGGCACCGTCTCCTCCTGGGGCGACTCCTACGGCAACCGCGTGGACCGCTTCCTGGCCGGGACGGCGTATCTCAACGGCTCCACCCCCTCGCTGATCGAGGCGCGCGGCTACTACACCCGCACCGTGATCTCCGCCTGGAGGTTCAGCGGAGGCCAGCTCACCCGGCAGTGGACGTTCGACACCAACAGCTCCACCAACACCGGCAGGGGCTACGACGGCCAGGGCAACCACGCGCTGGCCACCGGCGATGTGGACGGCGACGGCAGGGACGAGATCGTCTACGGCTCGATGGCCGTGGACGACAACGGCTCGGGGCTGTGGACGAATAAGAACGGCCACGGCGACGCCGCCCACCTCGGCGATCTCGACCCCTCCCGGGCGGGCCTGGAGTACTTCAAGGTCGACGAGGACTCCTCGAAACCGGGTTCGTACTTCGCCGACGCGCGCACCGGCCAGGTGCTGTGGTCCACCGCGTCCGGCGGCGACAACGGGCGCGGCGTGGCCGGTGACATCTGGGCGGGCAACGACGGCGCCGAGATGTGGTCCGCGCGGGACGACCAGATCCGCGACGAGGGCGGCGGCGCCAAGGGCCGCAAGCCCTCCTCGATCAACTTCCTGGCCTGGTGGGACGGCGATCCGGTGCGCGAGTTGCTGGACGGCACCCACATCGACAAGTACGGCACCTCGGGTGACACCCGGCTGCTCACCGGCTCCGGGGTGCACTCCAACAACGGCACCAAGGCCACCCCGTCGCTGTCCGGCGACATCCTCGGCGACTGGCGCGAGGAGGTGGTCTGGCCGACCAGCGACAACAAGGCGCTGCGGATCTACTCCACGCCGTACGAGACCGACCGGAAGATCACCACACTGCTCCACGACCGGCAGTACCGCGAGGCGCTGGCCTGGCAGAACACCGCCTACAACCAGCCCCCGCACCCCAGCTTCTTCATCGGCGACAAGATGGCGACCCCGCCGCGGCCGGCCATCACCACCCCGTGAGACCCCCCACCAAGAAGGAGATCCGACATGGCTGAACAACGCACCAGGTACCGGGCGATGGCCGGGGCCCTCGGCGCCGTCGCCCTCACCGCGGGCGCGATCACCACCGGGCTGACCCTGCCCACTGCCTCCGCCGCCACCTGGCCCACGCCCAGCGGCACCCCGCAGGCGGTCTCCAAGACCATCAGCGTCAGCGGGACCACCGACGGCGGCATGAAGCGCTACTACGGCTCCGGCGACCTCGGCAGTGACAACCAGGACGAGGACCAGGGCCCGCTGTTCGAGCTGAAGGACGGCGCCACCCTGAAGAACGTCATCCTCGGCGCCCCGGCCGCCGACGGCGTCCACTGCGAGGGCAGCTGCACCCTCCAGAACGTCTGGTGGGAGGATGTCGGCGAGGACGCCGCCACCTTCCGCGGGACCGGCAAGACGTTCAATGTGATCGGCGGCGGCGCCCGTAAGGCCGCGGACAAGATCTTCCAGTTCAACGGCGGCGGCACGCTCAACATCTCGGGCTTCGCCGGGCAGGACTTCTCGACCTTCGTCCGCTCCTGCGGCAACTGCTCCTCGCAGTACAAGCGCACCATCAACGTGAGCAACTCCGAGATCACCGCCCCGGGCAAGGTGATCGGCGGGATCAACACCAACTACGGCGACTCGCTGACCCTGCGCGGGATCACGATCGTCGGCGACAGCAGCAAGAAGATCGTCCCGTGCCAGAAGTACATCGGGAACAACACCGGCGCCGAGCCGAGCAAGAACGGCAGCGGCCCCGACGGCACGTACTGCAAGTACAGCTCGTCCGACATCACCTACAAGTGATGCGCGGATGACCGCGCGCCGTGCCTGACCCTCACAGGGACAGGCACGGCGCGTGCCCGTGCCGGACACTGGTGGGTATGGACACAACCGCCGAGCTGGGGAGCTTTCTGCGCACCCGCCGCGCCGGGCTGCGCCCCGAGGACGTCGGCCTGGTCGCGTACGGGACCCGGCGCCGGGTCCCGGGGCTGCGCCGCGAGGAGCTGGCGCAGCTGGCCGGGGTGAGCGTGGCGTACTACACCCGGCTGGAGCAGGGCCAGTCCACCGGCGCCTCGGACGGGGTGCTGGACGCGCTCGCCCGCGCGCTGCGGCTGAGCCAGGACGAGCGGGCGCACCTCGGCAATCTGGCTCGTCCGCCGCGCGCCGGGCGGCGCCCCGCGCGGCGCGCCGAGTCCGCGCGCCCGGCGACCCGGCGGCTGCTCGCCGCGATGGACGGCGTACCGGCCGTGGTCCTCGGCCTCCGGTTCGACGTCCTGGCGTGGAATCCGCTGGGGCACGCCCTGATCGCCGGGCATCTGCCCGCCGGCGCGCCCGAGCGCCCCGCCGACCGGCCCAACACCCAGCGGATGCTGTTCCTCGACTCCCACACCCGTGAGCTGTATCCGGACTGGACGGGCGAGGCGCGGCGCGCGGTCTCCTCGCTGCGGGTGGTGGCCGGGGCGCACCCCGACGACCGGCGGCTGGCGGAGCTGATCGGCGAACTATCCATGAAGAGCGAGGAGTTCGCGGCACTGTGGTCGCGCCACCCGGTGCGCCGGTGCGCCTTCGGCACCAAGTCCTTCCACCATCCGCTGGTGGGGCCGCTGGAGCTGGACTTCGAGATGACCCGGCTGCCGGACTCCGGCGGCCAGGCCCTGCTGATGTACGGGGCCGAGCCGGGGTCGCCGTCGGAGGCGGCGCTGCGGCTGCTGTCGCGGGAGGCGGTCGCGTTCCACGCCCCCTGATGCGCCCTTGTCGGGATCTTTCATCCCAGGTCAGGCTTACGCCGTCGAGTTGGGGAGGGGATCGTTCCATGGCATGCGCATCTGCGGGCCCCCGGCGGAGGGTGGCGGCGCCGGCCGCCGTCGTCGCGGTGGTCCTGGTGGTCTTGTCGCCCGCTCAGACCGTTCCCGCGCAGGGGGTCCAGGCCACGGGCGCGGCGGGGACCCACGGCTATATCGTCGCCCTGAAGCGGGGCGCGGACGCGCCCGCGGCGGCGTCCGGGGCGGGCCGGGCGCTGATCGAGCGGTACGGGGCGCGGGTGCGCCGGGTCTACCGCACCGCGCTCAACGGCTATGCGGTACGGGCGAACGCGGCACAGGCCGGGCGGCTGGCGGCCGATCCGCGGATCGCCTCGGTGACCCGGGACGAGCGGGTGTCACTGCGCTGGTCCCGGGCGCGGTTACCGGCCCCGCCGCGCGGCCGGGCGCGGCCGCCGTGGGGTCTGGACCGGATCGACCAGCCGGACCGGCGGCTGGACGGGGCGTACACCGCGCCCCGCGGCGGCGGGCGCGGCACCACGATCTATGTGATCGACTCCGGGGTGCGCACCTCCCATGAGGACTTCGGCGGCCGGGCCCGCTCCGGCTGGGACTTCGTGGACGACGATCCGGTGGCCCAGGACGGCAACGGCCATGGCACCCATGTGGCCGCCACGGCGGCGGGCACCCGCTACGGCGTGGCGAACGAGGCCACGATCGTGGCCGTACGGGTGCTGGACGACCGGGGCGAGGGCACCATCGCCCAGGTGCTGGCCGGAATGGACTGGGTGCTGCGACACGCCAGGCGGCCCGCGGTGGTCAATCTGAGCCTGGGCTCGGCGGCCGCCACCCCGCTGCCCGAATGGGACGCGGCGGTGCGGGCGGGGATCGCCGCCGGTCTGGTCTTCACCGTGGCGGCGGGCAACCAGGACCGGCCCGCCGCCTCGTTCTCGCCGGGCCGGGTGCCGGGGGCGCTCACGGTGGGCGCGACCGACCGCGCCGACCGGCGTTCGGGATTCTCCAACTGGGGCCCGGGAGTTGACCTGTTCGCGCCCGGCGACCGGATCGTCTCGGCGTCCAACGCGAACGACACGGCGACGAGGACGCTGTCGGGCACCTCGATGGCGGCCCCGCATGTCGCGGGCGCCGCCGCGCTGTACCTCGCCGGCCATCGCTTCGCGACTCCGGCCCAGGTCGGGGCGGCGCTGACGGCCGGGGCGAGCAAGGGCCGGGTGCGCGGCGCGGGCCCGGGCTCACCGAACCGTCTGCTGCGGGTGGCCAACTGACGTAACCACGGAACGCGTCGGGTGGACGGCCCCGCCTACGGGCGGGGTCGATCCATGTACCCCGCGTTACGAACCGGTAGTTCACGGGAACCCGGATTGTCTCCCCATTCCGCAGGGGAAGGCTTTCCACGCGCGCCCCCCATGGCCGACCCCATCCGCCCACCAGAGTGAACGCGGACAGGAGCTGTCATGCCCGCAACCCAACGCCCGGCGGCAAAACCGATACAAAGGACAAAAGCCGCCCCCGCGTCTCCATCCGCACTGCCGTCAGGTGATCCTATGATCGGTCGCATTCCCATTCTGGATATCCGCCCGCTGATCGACTGCGGCCGCCGCCCCGCCAAGGCGGTGGTGGACGAGACCTTCGAGGTCAGTGCCACCGTGTTCCGTGAGGGCCATGACGCGGTCAACGCCAATGTGGTCCTCCGGGATCCGTCCGGCCGCTCCGGCCCCTGGACCCCGATGCGCCAACTCGCCCCCGGCACCGACCGCTGGGGCGCCGAGGTCACCCCCGGCGCGCCCGGCCGCTGGACGTACACGGTCGAGGCGTGGAGCGATCCGATCGCCACCTGGCGCCACCACGCCCGCATCAAGGTCCCGGCCGGGATCGACACCGATCTGGTCCTGGAGGAGGGGGCCCGGCTGCATGAGCGGGCCGCCGCCGGAGTGCCCAAGAACGACGGCCGGGAGGCGGTGCTGGCGGCCGTCGACGGGCTGCGCGACGAGCGCCGCCCGGTGGCCGACCGGCTCGCCGCCGCCCTGGCGCCCGATGTGACCGCGGCCCTCGACCGCCATCCGCTGCGGGAGTTGGTCACCTCCTCGCGCCCCATGCCGCTCCAGGTGGACCGGGAGCGCGCGCTGTTCGGCTCCTGGTACGAACTCTTCCCGCGCTCGGAGGGCGCCAAGGTGACCGAGGGGCGGCGGCCGGTCAGCGGCACCCTGCGCACCGCCGCCGAGCGGCTGCCCGCGATCGCCGCCGCGGGCTTCGACGTGGTCTATCTGCCGCCGATCCACCCCATCGGCACCGCCTTCCGCAAGGGCCCCAACAACACGCTCTCGGCGGGCCCCTTCGACGTGGGCTCGCCCTGGGCCATCGGCTCGGCCGACGGCGGCCATGACGCGATCCACCCCGACCTCGGCACCTTCGAGGACTTCGACCACTTCGTGGCGCGCGCCCGGGAACTGCGCATGGAGGTCGCGCTGGACTTCGCGCTCCAGTGCTCCCCGGACCACCCCTGGGTCTCCCAGCACCCCGAGTGGTTCCACCAGCGCGCCGACGGCACCATCGCGTACGCCGAGAACCCGCCCAAGAAGTACCAGGACATCTATCCGCTCGCCTTCGACCGGGACTTCCACGGGCTGGTCCGGGAGACCGAGCGGGTGCTGCGCTTCTGGATGGCGCGCGGGGTGCGGATCTTCCGGGTGGACAATCCGCACACCAAGCCGGTGGTCTTCTGGGAGAAGGTGCTCGGCGACATCCACCGCTCCGACCCCGATGTCCTCTTCCTCTCCGAGGCGTTCACCCGCCCGGCGATGCTGAACGCCCTCGGCGCGGTCGGCTTCCACCAGTCGTACACCTACTTCACCTGGCGGAACACCAAGCAGGAGCTCACCGACTACCTCACCGAGCTGTCGGGGGACGCGGCCGCCTGGATGCGGCCCAACTTCTTCGTCAACACCCCCGACATCCTGCACGCCTACCTCCAGGAGGGCGGCCGCCCCGCCTTCGAGGTGCGGGCCGTGCTGGCCGCCACCCTCTCCCCCACCTGGGGCGTCTACGCGGGCTACGAACTGTGCGAGTCCACCCCGGTGCGGCAGGGCGGCGAGGAGTACCTGGACTCGGAGAAGTACCAGCTGCGGCCGCGCGACTGGGCGGCGGCCGAGCGCGAGGGAAGAACGATCACCCCGCTGCTCGCCCGGCTGAACCGGGTGCGCCGCCGCCATCCCGCCCTGCGGCGGCTGCGCAACCTCAGATTCCACCACGCCGACAACGATTCCGTCATCGTCTACTCCAAGCGCGCGGGCGACTCGTGTGTGGTCACGGTCGTCAACCTCGACCCTCACCACACCCAGGAGGCGACGGTCTCGTTGAACATGCCGGAACTCGGCCTCGAGTGGCATGAGTCCGTCCCGGTGCGCGACGAGCTCACCGGCGAGACCTATCACTGGGGCAGGGACAACTATGTGCGCCTGGAGCCGGGGCGGGATATGGCTCCGGCGCATGTGCTGTCCCTGCGACCGTCCTCACCGATCGGAGGGTCACCCACAACATGATCGTCAACGAGCCCGTACCGGACACATTCGAGGACACGCCCGCGGGCGACCGCGATCCCGACTGGTTCAAGCGCGCGGTCTTCTACGAGGTCCTGGTCCGCTCCTTCCAGGACAGCAACGGCGACGGCGTCGGCGACCTCAAGGGCCTGACGGCCAAGCTGGACTACCTCCAGTGGCTGGGCGTGGACTGCCTGTGGCTGCCGCCGTTCTTCGCCTCACCGCTGCGCGACGGCGGCTACGACGTCTCGGACTACACCGCCGTGCTGCCGGAGTTCGGGGACCTCGCGGACTTCGTGGAGTTCGTCGACGCCGCTCATCAGCGCGGGATGCGCGTCATCATTGACTTTGTCATGAACCACACGAGTGATCAGCATCCGTGGTTCCAGGAGTCCCGCAGCGACCCGGACGGACCGTACGGCGACTACTACGTCTGGGCCGACGACGACAAGCAGTACCAGGACGCGCGGATCATCTTCGTCGACACCGAGACGTCCAACTGGACCTTTGACCCGGTACGCAAGCAGTACTACTGGCACCGCTTCTTCTCGCACCAGCCGGACCTCAACTTCGAGAACCCCGCCGTCCAGGAGGAGGTACTGGCCGCCCTGCGCTTCTGGCTGGACCTGGGCATCGACGGATTCCGGCTCGACGCCGTCCCGTATCTGTACGCCGAGGAGGGCACCGACTGCGAGAACCTGCCCCGCACGCATGAGATGCTCAGGCGCGTCCGGGCCGAGATCGACGCCCACTATCCGGACACCGTGCTGCTGGCCGAGGCCAATCAGTGGCCGGAGGACGTCGTCGACTACTTCGGCGACTTCTCGGCGGGCGGCGACGAATGCCATATGGCCTTCCACTTCCCGGTGATGCCGCGCATCTTCATGGCGGTGCGGCGGGAGTCCCGCTACCCGGTCTCGGAGATCCTCGCCAAGACCCCCGCCATCCCCTCCGGCTGTCAGTGGGGCATCTTCCTGCGCAACCACGACGAGCTGACGCTGGAGATGGTCACCGACGAAGAGCGCGACTACATGTACGCGGAGTACGCCAAGGATCCGAGGATGCGGGCCAACATCGGCATCCGCAGACGGCTGGCGCCCCTGCTGGACAACGACCACAACCAGATCGAGCTGTTCACCGCGCTGCTGCTGTCCCTGCCCGGCTCGCCGATCCTCTACTACGGGGACGAGATCGGCATGGGCGACAACATCTGGCTCGGCGACCGCGACGCCGTGCGCACCCCCATGCAGTGGACCCCCGACCGGAACGCGGGCTTCTCCTCCTGCGATCCGGGGCGGCTGTTCCTGCCGACCATCATGGACCCGGTCTACGGCTACCAGGTCACCAATGTCGAGGCGGCCATGAGCAGCCCGTCCTCGCTGCTGCACTGGACCCGCCGGATGATCGAGATCCGTAAGCAGAACCCCGCCTTCGGACTCGGCTCCTTCACCGAGCTGCCGTCCTCCAACCCGGCCGTCCTCGCCTTCCTGCGCGAGGCTCCCACGACCCGGGACGGCGAGGACGACCTGGTGCTGTGCGTGAACAACTTCTCGCGCTTCGCCCAGCCCACCGAGCTGGACCTCCAGTCCTTCGCCGGGCGCCATCCGGTCGAGCTGATCGGTGGGGTCCGGTTCCCGGCCATCGGCGAGCTGCCCTATCTGCTCACCCTGGCCGGGCACGGCTTCTACTGGTTCCGGCTACGGCGCGGCGAGCCGGTGGGGCGCTGGGCCGACTGAGCCGGACGCTTTCCCCTCCCCGCCCCATCCCGAAACTGGGGCATCCGCCCCAGACCCCGTGCCGGGGCTCCGCCCCTGGACCCCGGACGCCCTTCGGGCGTGTCCTCAAGCTCCCCCAGCTACCGCTGGGAGGTGCCCCCTGACGGGCTGAAATCAGCCCCTCCGGCGATTGAGGAGCGGGGTCTGGGGCGGAGCCCCAGTTGAGGGAAGGGGCGGGTAGGGGAACAGCCCGCCGCAGGCGCCACGCTCCGCCGTGGGGTCATCCGTACGCGTCCATCTCGGGCGCGTACGGGCGTTTTCGACCCCCCGTCATGGGCACTCTGTACTCACGTCGTCACCGGCGGGCCCGATCGCGTTCACCGAGCTCGGCGTACGGACGATCCTCGCCCGACACGTCCCGCACCGTCGCACAGTCAATGCCGCAATCCGGGACACTTTGCCCTGATCTGTCGTGTGCCCGGGGAAAGGACGCGACGCCATGCCGGAAGCTCCGCTCTCCCGGGGGGCACACCACCCGCCGACCGCCGTACCGCGGGACCAGCCCCCACCGGCCGCGGCCCGCACCGCCGCGGCCATGGGTCCGCCCGGGCTGCTCACCTCGCTCGCGCCGCTGCTCGCCGAGTGGCTGCCCCGGCAGCGCTGGTTCGCGGGCAAGGGCCGTCCCGTCACCGGCTTCGCGCTGGTCTCCGCGACCGAGCTGCTGCCGTGGCGGGCGAGCGGCGGCACGCCCGGGCTGCTCCATCTGCTGGTCCGCGCCGAGCAGCCGGAGCCGCCCGGCCACCGGCACGGCTTCGGCTGCGGCCACCGGCGCGGGGCGGCGGCCAGCGACTGCTACCAACTGCTGCTCGGGGCGCGCCCCGCCCTGCCGCCGCCGCTCGCCCCCGCGCTCATCGGCCGGCCCAGCGGCGGTCCACTGGACGGGCAGACGGTGTACGAGGCGCTGGCCGACCCCCGGCTCACCACGCTGCTGCTGGAGCGGCTGCGGAGGCCCGGGCGGCTCGGCCCGCTGCGCTTCGTACGGGAGCCGTCCAGCGCCATCCCGTCCGCGCTCGCGCCCCGGGTGATGACCGCCGAGCAGTCCAACTCCTCGGTGGTTTACGGCGATACGTTTATCCTCAAGCTCTTCCGGCGGGTCAGCCCCGGCACCAACCCCGACCTGGAACTCCCCCTCGCGCTCGCCCGCACCGGCTGCGCCCGGGTGCCCGCGCCCACCGCCTGGTTCGAGGCCGAGCCCCCGGCCGAGGGCGCCGGGCCACGGCCGGAGCCCTTCACGCTGGGGCTGCTCCAGCCCTTCCTGGCCGGTTCCCGGGACGGCTGGCAGCTGGCGCTGGACGCCCTGGCCACCGGGGGCGACTTCGCGGACGCCGCCCGTGCGCTGGGGCACGCGACCGCCGAGGTCCATCTGGCCATGGCCCGCGCACTGCCCACCTCCGTGCTGCGCCGCCAGCAGATCGAGCATCTCGCGGCCGCGATGAGCGAACGGCTCGACTCGGCCGCCGCCGCGGTGCCCGCCCTCCAGCCGTACCGCACCGCGCTGCACGGCGCGTACGAGGACCTGGCCGCGCTGGGGCGCGCGGGCCGCACCTGGGCGGCCCAGCGCATCCACGGCGATCTGCACCTGGGGCAGGCGCTGCTCACGGGAAACAGCGGGGACGGCGGTGGAGGCGGGCGGTGGTCGCTCATCGACTTCGAGGGCGAGCCGTCCCGTCCGCTGGCCGAGCGGCGCCGCCCGCAGCCCCCGGTGCGCGACATCGCGGGCATGCTGCGGTCCTTCGACTACGCGGCGGCCGTGGGCCGCCATGAGCGCCCGCAGGAGTGGGCGGGCCGCACCCGCGCCGCGTACTGCGCGGGCTACGCGGAGGCGTCCGGCACCGATCCGCGCGACGAGCCGGAGCTGCTGCGCGCCCACGAGACCGACAAGGCCGTCTACGAGGTGCTCTACGAGGCGCGGCACCGCCCCGACTGGCTGTCCGTCCCGATGACCGCGATCCACCGCCTGGCCGCCACCCGCGCCTGACCCGGGCCGGGGCGGCCCCGCCCCGGCTCCCGCCCCGCCCCGGCTCCCCCGCCCGCCGTTCCCTCCGACACCCCCGACACCCCGGGAGGACCACCCCGTGACCGCACGACCGCCGTCCGGCCAGTACCCGTCCGACGAGGGACCGGGCCACCCGCCCGCCGCCACCGGCGCCACGACCGGCCCGGCGGTCCCGGCCACGTTCCTCCCCGGCCGTACCCATCCGCAGCCCGAACCCGCCACCGCCCACCCGCGTTCGGAGACCCCGGCACGCCACGAGCGGGAGTCGGCCGAGGCGGCCCAGCCGGGCGGGAGCGCGGACCGCCCGGCGCCGACCACGTCCCCGGGGGCCGGGGAAGCGGCTCCAACGGGCGGGCGTCCGCGCCCGGACCAGGGGCAGGCCCCTCAAGGCACCCCGGACCGGGCCCCGGTCTCCCGCCAGGACCCCGCGTCCGCCGAGTCAGCAGGCATCAAACCCGCACCCGACCGGGAACCCGTCCCCGACCCGGCCGGTCGCGAGGCGCGGGTGTCGTACGGCTCGCCGCCCGTGCCCCGGGCGCCCGGCGCGGGCGAGGAGCGGCAGGAGGAGCCAGGCGGCTCTGCCGAGCCGTCGCGGGTCGCCGGGCGGCCCGTGACCGGGGACAGCGGGCGGCAAGTGGCCGGGGGTGGCGCGGGCCCCGACGACGCGGTGGAGGACGAGCGGGGGGTGCGGGCCGCGCCCGCGCTGGGGGACGAGGACCGGCGGCGGCTGCTGGCCGGGGCGCATCACGATCCGCACGCGGTGCTCGGCGCCCACCCCGTGCCCGGCGGAGTGCTGTTCCGGACCCTGCGCCCGTACGCCCGGTCGGTGACCGTCGCCGCCGACGGGCTGCGCGCACGGCTGCGGGCCGAGGGGGACGGGCTGTTCTCCGGGGTGCTGCCGCTGCGGAACATCCCGGACTACCGGCTGCTGGTGGCGTACGAGGACGCCGAGCTGGAGCTGCACGACCCGTACCGCTTCCTGCCCGCCATCGGCGAACTCGATCTGCACCTCATCGGCGAGGGCCGCCACGAGGAGCTGTGGCGGGCGCTCGGCGCGCGGCCGATGACCCACCAGGGCGTGACCGGCACCCGTTTCACCGTATGGGCGCCCAACGCCCTCGGGGTGCGGCTGACCGGCGACTTCAGCTACTGGGACGGCACCGCGCTGCCGATGCGCTCGCTCGGCGGCAGCGGTGTGTGGGAGCTGTTCCTGCCGGGTGTCGGCGAGGGCGCGCTCTACAAGTTCGAGATCGCCCGGCCCGACGGCGGCCACTCGCTGCGCGCCGACCCGATGGCGCGGCGCACCGAGTGCCCGCCCGCCACCGCCTCCGTCGTCCACGCCTCGCACCACGACTGGGGCGATGCCGCGTGGATGGCGGGCCGGGCCGGCGGACGCGTCCATGAGCTGCCGTTCTCCGTCTACGAGGTGCATCTGCCGTCCTGGCGGCCGGGGCTGACCTACCGGCAGCTCGCCGAACAGCTCCCGGCGTACGTCAAGGACCTCGGCTTCACCCACGTCGAGCTGATGCCGGTGGCCGAGCACCCCTTCGGCGGCTCCTGGGGCTACCAGGTGACCGGCTTCTACGCGCCCACGGCCCGGCTGGGCACCCCGGACGACTTCAAGTACCTGGTGGACGCGCTGCACCGGGCGGGCATCGGGGTCATCGTGGACTGGGTGCCCGCGCACTTCCCGAAGGACGCCTGGGCGCTGGCGGAGTTCGACGGCCGTCCGCTGTACGAGCCCGCCGATCCGCTGCGGGCCGCGCATCCGGACTGGGGCACGCTGGAGTTCGACTACGGGCGTACGGAGGTGCGCAACTTCCTGGTGGCGAACGCGGTCTACTGGTGCGAGGAGTTCCACATCGACGGCCTGCGGGTGGACGCCGTCGCCTCGATGCTCTACCTCGACTACTCCCGCGAGCCCGGCCAGTGGACGCCCAACGCGCACGGCGGCCGGGAGAACCTGGACGCGGTCGCCTTCCTCCAGGAGATGAACGCGACCGTCTACCGCCGCTGCCCGGGCGTGGTCACCATCGCCGAGGAGTCGACCGCGTGGGACGGGGTCACCCGCGCCACCCACCACGTGGGCCCCAGCGGCTTTGGCGGCCTCGGCTTCGGGCTGAAGTGGAACATGGGCTGGATGCACGACTCGCTGGCCTATCTCGCGCACGAGCCGGTGCACCGCGCCTATCACCACCACGAGATGACGTTCTCGATGGTGTACGCGTACAGCGAGAACTATGTGCTGCCGATCTCGCACGACGAGGTGGTGCACGGCAAGCGGGCCCTGGTGTCGAAGATGCCCGGCGACTGGTGGCAGCGGCGCGCCACCCACCGCGCCTACCTCGGCTTCATGTGGGCCCACCCGGGCAAGCAACTGCTGTTCATGGGCCAGGAGTTCGCGCAGGGCGCCGAGTGGTCGGAGGCGCACGGTCCCGACTGGTGGTTGCTGGACCCGTCGTACTCCGCCGAGCCCGACCACCGGGGCGTCCGCGACCTGGTCCGCGACCTCAACCGGACGTACGCGGCCACGCCCGCGCTGTGGCAGCGGGACACCGACCCCGAGGGCTTCTCCTGGATCGAGGGCGATGCCCGCGAGGACAACGTCTTCGCCTTCCTCCGCTACGACGCCGAGGGCTCCCCGCTGCTGGCCATCAGCAACTTCTCGCCGGTGGTCCGGCATGAGTACCGCGTCGGGACGCCGGAGGCGGTGCCGGTGTGGCGCGAGGTGCTGAACACCGACGACCGGCGCTACGGCGGCGGTGGCGTGGTCAACGCCGAGCCGCTGAAGGCCGAGCCCACGGGGTGGCACGGCCGTCCGGCCTCCATCCTGCCGGTGCTGCCGCCGCTGGGCACGATCTGGCTGCGGCCCGCCTGAGCCGTACGTACAGTACACCCCCTGCTTCGCAGCCTCACGTCCCGTCAGCCGTCGGCCCCGCCCAGGCCGGTGAGGCCGTCCCGGACCCGGTGGGCGTCGGGGTGGCCGAGGGAGTCGAACCGGGTCAGGGCCCGCTGCCAGCTGCGGCGGGCCCCGGCCCGGTCCCCGGCGGCGAGCTGGGCGCTGCCGAGCCGGTGCAGGGACTCGGCCTCCCTGACCCGCTCGCCCCGGCCGCGCCGCAGATCCACCGCGTGCCGGTAGCAGCTGATGGCCTGCTGGTGGTCGCCGACGTGGCTGTGGGCGTAGCCGAGGCTGTCCCAGGCGGCGGACTCCCCGCGCCTGTCCCCCGCCTGCCGCAGCATGGTCAGCGCCTTCTCGCAGTGGACGAGGGTCTGCTGGAAGTCGCCCAGCATGGCGTACGCCCAGCCGACGTTGTTCAGGGCGTACGCCTCACCGCTGCGGTGGCCCGCCGCCCGGTACAGTTTCAGGGCGCGCAGCGCGTGGTGCAGCCCCTCGTCATGGCGCCCCTCCCGCTCGCTGGCGAGGTTGAGCGCGCCATGGGCCAGGGCCTGGCCGACGGCGTTGCCGGTCTCGCGGTACAGGTTCAGGGCGCGCACCAGATGGCCGCGGGCCCGGTCGTAGCGCCCCATCCGCAGATCGGCGAGGCCCAGGGCGTAGCAGGAGTGGGCCTGACCGGTGAGGTCGCGGATGCGGTGGGCCGAGCCCAGGGCGATCCGGTGCACGGTGCGCTGGTCGTGCCAGTGGCCGCGCTGGTCCAGGAACTCGGTCAGCGACCAGGCCAGTTGCCAGGCGTGGGACTCGAATCCGGCCTCGGCGGCCTCTTGCAGGGCCGCCATCAGCGCCGGATAAGTGACGATGAACCAGAGCAGCGCCTGGCCGTGCCCCGCGAACTCGCCGACGCTGACGCCGGGCCGGACCGGCTCGACCGCGATCGGCTCCCGGTGCGGGGTGAAGGCCCTCCCGGCGGCCACGGCGGTGTGCAGATAGTGGTCGAGCATCCGGTGCAGCGCGGTGCGGCGCTCCTCCGGCGCGTCGTACGCCTGGGTGAGCTCCATGGCGTAGGCGCGCAGCAGATCGTGGAAGCCGTACTGGCCGGGGGCGCGCTCGGTGATCAGATGCGCCCGGGTCAGCTGGATCAGCAGCCGGCGGGCCTGCGGCACCGGGATCCCCACCAGGCTGGCGGCCGCGGGGGCCGCGATGTCGGGGCCCGGGTGGACGCCCAGCAGCCGGAACAGCCGGGCGGCGTCGGCGCCCAGGGTGTGGTACGACCAGGAGAAGACGGCCCGGACATCGGTGGTGGCGTCCCCGCCCTCGAACGCGTCGAGGCTGCCGCGGGCGTCGCGCAGCTCCCCGGCGAGCGCCTCCAGGCCGAAGCGGGGGTGGGTGGCGGCGCGGGCGGCCACGATGGCGAGCGCGAGCGGCAGCCCGGCGCACACCGTGATGACCTCCTCCACGGCCTCGGGTTCGGCGGCCACCCGCTCGGCGCCCACCCGGCTGATCAGCAGTTCGCGCGCCTCGTCGCGGTCGAGCAGATCCAGCGGCAGCGGCTGGGCCTGCTCGGCGACGACCAGGCTGGTGAGCTCGTTACGGCTGGTCAGCACCACCAGACAGCCGGGGGAACCGGGCAGCAGGGGCCGCACCTGCTCGGCGTCCCGGGCGTTGTCGAGCAGGATCAGCATCCGGCGGTCGGCCAGCAGGCTCCGGTACAGCGCGGTCTGCGCCTCCAGGGTCGCGGGGATCCGGTGGGCGGGCACCTGGAAGGCGTCCAGGAAACCCCGTACGGCCTCGGCGACGGTCATGGCCGAGTCGGTGGGGCCGAAGCCGCGCAGATTCACATAGAGCTGGCCGTCGGGGAACCGGTCGCGGACGCGGTGGGCCCAGTGCACCGCGAGGGTGGTCTTGCCGAGACCGCCGCTGCCCGCGATCACGGTGATCCTCGCGGCCGTGGGCGGCCGTCCCCCGCCCCCGCCCTCGCCCGAGCCCGCGGGCAGCAGGGCGTCCAGCCCGGCCAGTTCGCGCTCACGTCCGGTGAAGTGGGCGACGTCGGAGGGGAGTTGCTGGGGTACGGCGGTGACGACGGTGAACTGCTCGGGGGCGGTGGCGGGCATGCCCAGGGGCTCGGCGGCGGGTTCGGCGGCGAGCTCGGGGGGCTCGTCGGCGGCCGGGGCGCCCTCGGGGGTGGGGGCGGGTGCCGCGTCGGGCGGTGTCGGGGGCGCGGGAGCCGTCGCGGGAGCGCTCACGTACGTGCCGGACGGCCCGGAGGCATCCCCGGACCGGCCGTCCCGGCCGTCCCGGCCATCGTGGCCGTCCTGGCCCTCCCTCCCCTCCCGGCTGTCCTCGAGCGCCTGCCGGTGGAGCCGCTGGAGCTCGTCGCCGGGCTCGATGCCCAGCTCCTCCACGTACCTCCGGCGGGTGGAGCGGAACAGCGCGAGGGCGTCGGCCCGCCTGCCGCAGCGCCGCAGCGCCTCCATCAGCAGCGCCACCGAGCGTTCCCGCAAGGGGTGTTCGGCCACCAGGACGGACAGCTCCGCGGCGGCCTCGTGGTGGCGTCCGGAGCGCAGATCGATCGCGGCGCACTCCTCGACCGCCGCACGCCGCTCCTCCTCCAGACCGGCGCCCAGGGTCTCGGGCAGCCAGCCGCCCGCGACATCCGCCAGCGCGGGCCCGCGCCACAGGTGGAGCGCGGAGCGCAACAGCTCCCCGGCCCGAGCCTCGGCGGCCACGGCGGCCTCGGGCTCCCCGGTGGCCCCGGCCTCCTTGGGGGCCTCCCGCGCGGCCCGCACCAGATCGCGGAAGCGATGCAGATCGACCTGCTCACGCGCGACGGTCAGGGAGTAGCCCTTCGCCGACGTCGTCAACTCGGCCCCGGGCAGGGCGGTCAGGATCCGCCGCAGCTTGGAAATCTGTACCTGTACGGCGTTTCGCGCGGACCCCGGCGGGTCCTCGCCCCATACTGCCAACACCAGCCTGTCGACGGACACCACGCGGCCGGAGGCCATCAGCAGCATCGCCAGAACGGATCGCTGCTGTGCGGCGGTCGGCCCCAACAGACGCTCGCCCTGCCATATGCCGACCGGTCCCAACAGGCGAAACTCGGTCCCATCCACACACTGCCCCCGTTGGTACCAGAGATTTCACTGTGACCACTTGGAAGCCTACCCACGGGTTCGGGTCAGCGAGGCATCAGCGGGATATCAGCGGCTCGTAGCACCCTACGAGTGTTCGAGGGTCCCACGGGCACCAGAAGCTCTCCCCGGTCACCGCTGGCGGCGGCCGGACCGGAACTCTCCGGTCTCCGGGCCCTCTTCCGACGACGAACGGGGGACGGTATGGCAGTGAGGTGCCGAGGAGGCGGCTCATGACCACCGCGGAAGGAACACGGAGCACACCACGGATCGGCGAGCTCGTCTACGACCTCGAACGCGAGGCCATGGGCCGGGTCGCCTACGTGGACACCGGCGGGAACATCGCCTGGGTCAAACCCCTGCGCGAGGGCCCCGAGTGGACGGCCCTCCCGGAGCAGCTGCGCCGCGCGCCGGACGGCGAGCGGTAGGGCGCCTTCGGCGCCGAGGACCAGCCCAGGGCCGCCAAGGGGTCGTTGGCGGCCGGGGCCCATGCCGGCGTCTCGCGTCTTCCAACGGGGGGAAGACGCGGGACGCCATTCGCCGTGTCCACCACGCCCTGCGCCCCGGGCCCGTGGAACGCGCACGGCCCTGCCCCGATTCAGGAGGGCAGGGCCGCGTTGCGCGTGGGGTGTCAGGCGGGCACGTGCTCCTTCGCCGTGTCACCGTCACGCCGCTCGGGGAGGGACGTGCCCCCGGCCGCCCCGGAGTCGTCCGCGGCCGGGCCGTGGCCGCCGCCGTCGCGGGCGAAGCCCTCCGCGTCGAACGGCAGCCGTCCGGCGAGGACTTCGTTCATCCGCTCCTTGTCGATCTCCTTGGTCCAGGTGCCGACCAGGACGGTCGCGACCGCGTTGCCCGCGAAGTTGGTGAGGGCGCGGGCCTCGCTCATGAAGCGGTCGATGCCGACGATCAGGCCGACGCCGTCGACCAGTTCGGGCCGGTGCGACTGGAGACCGCCCGCCAGCGTCGCCATGCCCGCGCCGGTCACACCGGCGGCGCCCTTCGACGCGACGATCATGAAGACGAGGAGGGATATCTGCTGGCCTATGGAGAGCGGGTCGCCCATGGCCTGCGCGATGAACAGCGAGGCCATCGTCAGGTAGATGGCGGTGCCGTCCAGGTTGAAGGAGTAGCCCGTGGGGACGGTGATACCGGCGACCGGCTTGCTGACGCCCGCGTGCTCCATCTTCGCGATCAGCAGCGGCAGCGCGGACTCGGACGAGGACGTCGACAGGATCAGCAGGAACTCCCGCGCCAGGTACTTCAGCAGCAGGAAGATGTTGATGCCCGCGACCAGCCGCAGGATCGTCCCGAGGACGAGGAACACGAAGAGCGCACAGGTCACATAGAAGCCGATCATGATGACCGCGAGCGCCTTGAGCGCGTCCAGACCGGTCTCGCCGACCACGGCGGCGATCGCGCCGAAGGCGCCGACCGGGGCGGCCCACATGACCATCGACAGCAGCTTGAAAACGAGCTGCTGTATGTGGCCTATGCCGCGCAGCACCGGCTCGCCCGCCTTGCCCATCGCCTGGAGGGCGAAGCCCGCGAGGAGGGCCACGAACAGGGTCTGGAGCACCTCGCCCGCGGTGAAGGCGGAGACCAGCGTCTTCGGGATGATCCCGAGCAGGAAGTCCGCCGTCGACTCGGAGGCGCCGTCGGCCTGGCTCTGTCCGGCCTGGGCCGCCTCATGGCTCATGTGCAGACCGCTGCCGGGCTCGAGGAAGTTGCCGACGACCAGGCCGATGGCGAGGGCCACGGTCGACATCACCATGAAGTAGCCGAGCGCCAGACCGCCGACCGCGCCGACCTTCGCCGCCTTGCGCACCGAGCCGACGCCGAGCACGATCGTGCAGAAGATGATCGGCGAGATCAGCATCTTGATGAGGTTGACGAAGCCTTCGCCGATGGGCTTGAGCTCCACCGCCGTATCGGGGGCCACGAAGCCCACGAGGATGCCGAGCGCCACCGCGCCGATGACGGCGAGGTAGAGGTAGTGAATCCTTTCTTTCTTCGGCTTCGTCCCGTCCGGTTCCGTACGCCCGGATGCGGGCGGCGTGGTGTCCGCAGCCACGGTGCTGCCTCCTTCTGTTCTGCCGTCCAACTGTCCCGGCGCTGTACTGTGTGCGGCTCGCACACCGCCTTGAACGGTCCCGGCGACTATGCCCCAGCCTGTGACGGGGGTCACCCTTCCGTTCATTTCGTTCACACAAAGATGCGTGTGCAGACTGATGTCCATGCGCGTTCCCCACCCCCGGAGCCTGGCGGGCCAGCTCTTCGCGATGCAGGTCGTGCTGGTCGCCGCCCTGGTGGCCGGATGCGCCGTCTTCGCCTACGTCACCGACCGCGAGCAGGCGGTGGTGGCCGCGCGGCAGCGGGCGACCGCCGCCGCGGTGGCCGTCGCCGACTCGCCGTCGGTCGCCGAGGCCGCGCGGTCGAAGGACCCCACGGCCCGGCTCCAGCCGTACGCGGAGAAGGTGCGCCGGGACACCGGCGTCACCTTCGTCACGATCATGGATACCCACGGGGTGCGCTGGGCGCACCCCGATCCGGACCAGATCGGCGCGACCTATCTCGGCCACATCAAGCCCGCGCTGCGCGGCCGGATCTTCCCCGAGACGTACACCGGCACGCTCGGCCCCTCGGTGCGGGTCGTGGCCCCGGTGCGCGACGACCGCGCCGGCGGCCGGATCACCGCGCTGGTCAGCGCGGGGATAACCGTGGACACCATCAGCGCCCAGGTGCGCCAACAGCTGCTCGCGCTGCTCGGCGTGGCGGCCGCGGCGCTCGCGCTCGGCGGTCTGTGCGCGTATGTGATCAACGCCCGGCTGCGCCGCCATACGCACGGGATGAACGCGGCCGAGCTGAGCCGGATGCACGACTACCACCAGGCCGCGCTGCACGCCGTGCGCGAGGGGCTGCTGATACTGGACGGCCAGCGGCGGATCGCGCTGATCAACGACGGCGGGCGGGAGCTGCTCGGCCTGCCCGAGGACTCCGTCGGCCGCTACGCCTCCGACCTGGGCCTGCCGCCCGCGCTGACCGGAGCCCTGCTGGCCGCCGAGCCGCGCGTGGACGAGCTGCATCTGACCAAGGAGCGGGTGGTGGTCGTCAACACCTCACCGGTGAGCAGCGGTGAGCAGCGCGGCACGGTCGTCACACTGCGCGACCACACCGAGCTCCAGGCGCTCTCCGGCGAGCTGGACTCGCTGCGCGGCTTCGCGGAGGCGCTGCGCTCCCAGGCCCATGAGGCCGCGAATCGGCTGCACGCCGTCGTCTCGCTGATCGAACTGGGCCGGGAGGACGAGGCGGTCGACTTCGCCACCGCCGAGCTGGAGCTGGCCCAGGCGCTGACCGACCAGGTGGTGGCGGCCGTCGCCGAGCCCGTCCTGGCCGCCCTGCTGCTGGGCAAGGCGGCCCAGGCCAGCGAGCGCGGCGTCGAGCTCGTCCTGGCCCCCGACAGCCGCATCGACGACGGCGTCCTCCCGCCCGGCCTGCCCGCCCGCGACCTGGTGACCATCCTCGGCAACCTCATCGACAACGCCACGGACGCGGCCGCCGAGGGCGTCGGCAACGAGTCGGCCCCGCGCAGCGCCCGCGTCACGGTCACCGCCCGCGCGGACGCCGGCGAGCTGACCCTGCGCGTATCGGACACCGGCGCCGGGCTGGACCCGGCCGCGGCCGAGGAGGTCTTCCGCCGCGGCTGGAGCACCAAGTCCCCCGGCCGCGGCCTCGGCCTGGCCCTGGTCCAGCAGGCCGTCCGCCGCAACGCGGGCACGGTGGAGGTGACCGCCTCCCCCGACGGCGGCGCCGAATTCACCGCCCGCCTCCCCCTGACAACCCCGGCCGTCACGACGTGAGCCCCGGCTCGGGCCGGGAGGCCCCGACCGTCCACTCGGCGGCAGCCGGTGCCGGAGCGGGCCACCCCGTGCGGGGCGGGGACAGAGGGCCCGGCCGGACGGCCGGATGCCCGCTCGGCATCGGGCGCCCGCCGGGGGGCCAGGTGGGTCCGACCCGGGCAGGCCGCCGCCCCGCCCGGCCGCCGTACGGTCAAATCCGGCCGTCCGGAAGCGGGGTCCCAGGGCCTGAGCCCCCGTAGTACAGGCCGTAGGGGAATCGTCACCGTAGGGATCTGGCCACTTGCGGTTACCCTCCGTAAATTGGAGCCCCGAGCTTCCACGTCCACCGCGTTTCGACCGTGTTTCGAGAGGAATCCGTCCAATGAGCCCGCCGCAGGCGAGACCGGGGGATCCGGCGCCGATCCGGGTTCTCGTCGTCGAGGACGACCCCGTCGCGGCGGACGCGCACCGGATGTACGTCGAGCGCGTGCCCGGCTTCGCCGTCGTCGGGACGGCGCGGAGCGGCGGGGACGCGCAGCGGTTGCTGGAGCGGACGCCCGCCGATCTGGTGCTGCTCGACCTCTACCTCCCCGACGGGCACGGCCTCCAGCTCGTACGGGCGCTGCGCGCGGCCGGGAACGGCGCGGATGTGATCGCGGTCACCTCGGCCCGGGACCTCGCGGTGGTCCGCGACGGGGTCTCCCTCGGGGT
Organism: Streptomyces javensis; assembly: GCF_039525925.1. Classification (NCBI taxonomy): domain Bacteria; kingdom Bacillati; phylum Actinomycetota; class Actinomycetes; order Kitasatosporales; family Streptomycetaceae; genus Streptomyces; species Streptomyces javensis. The sequence continues at coordinate 158,278 of NZ_BAAAIF010000004.1, forward strand.
CGTGCAGTACGTGCTGAAACCGTTCACCTTCTCCACCCTCCGGGACCGCCTCCTCCGGTACGCCGAGTTCCGCGCGACCGCGGGCGAGGCCAGCGGGCAGGACGAGGTGGACCGCGCGCTGGCCGCGCTGCGGGCGCCGCAGCCCGCCGCGATGCCGAAGGGACTGACCCAGGCCACCCTGCACGCGGTCACCGAGGCGCTGCGCGGCGCGGCGGACGAGGGCATCTCGGCCGCGGCGACCGCCGAGACCGTGGGGATCTCCCGGATCACCGCCCGCCGCTATCTGGAGCACCTGGTGGAGGCGGGGCGGGCCGCCCGCGCCCCGCACTACGGGCAGATCGGACGGCCCGAGCTGCTGTACCGCTGGCTCAGCGAGCACTAGGCGCTTCGCTGGAAGTGTCGTGATGCGTCATCGGCCGAGTGCGGCACCGTCGCGGCTGGTCGCGCCCGCACGGCGGAGCCGCACATCGACACGGCCCCGCGCCCCTTCGGGACGCCGCCCGCCGATCTGCTCAGTCGCTGTCCGCGGTCGCGATCGCCGCTTCGTACGCCTGCCGCAACCGCTCGGAAGCGGTGGGGCTCTTCGGGCTTTCGCGCGTGACGCCGAGGTGGATCTCGCGCAGTTCGTCCATGAGCTCGTCGACGAGGTGCGGGGACCCCTCCGCCAGGAGGCGGGCACGCACCGCGAGCTCCGGGGTCGTGGGCCGGTGCCGCAACCCCCACGCGCCGAGGGCGACCATCACCGGGAGCGTCTGGATGCCGGCTTCGGTGAGGGTGTAGGTCGCCTTCTGCCCACGCGTGGCACCGTCGCGGGTGAGCAGGCCCCCCTCGACGAGCTTGCGCAACCGGCTGGCGAGGACGTTGGACGCGATGCCCTCGTCATTCCGGGTCAGCAGATCGCGGAAGTGACGACGTCCACCGAAGATCACGTCACGCAGCACGATCAGAGTCCACGGATCCCCCAGGACCTCCACCGCCGCGTTGATCGCACACCCCGAACGCGGCTCCTCACGCATCGCGCACCCACCTCCCGACTGATTGCGATTCGCAACTCCTCCATCGTAGAGTGTCCTCAACCAGTTGCAGTTCGCAATCACTCATCGGAGGTGGACCGCATGGCCAGGGTCCGAGTACACAACTTCTTCGTCTCCCTCGACGGCTACAGCGCAGGCGAGACGATCACGCTCGACCAGCCCATCGGGGGCGCGGAGAGACTGTTCGCGCGCTTCGACGGGCGGTTCATCCATGGCCTGGACGTCATGGATGAGCCGATCACCCTCGATCGCGCCCTCACCAGCACCTGGGGGCAGGGCATCGGGGTCGAGATCATGGGCCGGGGCAAGTTCGGTCCGCAGACCGGCGAGTGGACCGACGAGGACTGGCGAGGCTGGTGGGGCGACGAACCCCCCTTCCGCACGCCCGTGGTGGTGCTCACCCACCACCAGCGTGCCCCCATCCACTTCGACAACGGGACGAGCTTCCATTTCCTCGACGCCACCCCCGAGGACGCGCTCGCCTACGCCCAGGGCCTCGCCGACGGCCGGGACGTGCGCATCGGCGGCGGCCCCTCCACTGTCCGGCAGTTTCTGGCGGCCGACCTCATCGACTTCATGCACCTGGTCACCGTGCCCATCACCCTCGGCGCCGGCGTTTCGCTGTGGGACGGACAGGCCGAGGTCCAGGATCGCTTCACCATCGAGTCGGCGACCTCGGCAAGCGGCGTCATCCACCACTTCTGGAACCGGACCATCCGCGACTAGCCCCGGTCCGGCATCGCCCGGGCCTCCGCGTTGAGCCGGGAAGTGCCGAGTAGCGGACCGCGCGGTGGAGTCCTCCGGACACTCCGTAGGGGCCGCCGGCCACCACGGCGGGCGCTCGATGTCCGCCACGCGGCGCTGACATCAGGACATGCCCGGCAGTGCCACCTCGATCCACGCATACGTTTGCGGAATGAATTGCTCCCCGTACGTCGGCACTCTGGCGCCTACGGCACCCGGCAAGCGGCGTCCGCTCCTCGCCCCCAGTTGGTTCGCCGCCGTGATGGGTACCGGCATCGTCGCCAACGCGGCGGTCACCCTGCCACGGAGCTTCCACTCGCTGCGGACCGCCGCCCTGGTGGTCTGGCTGGGCGCCGCGCTCCTGCTGGTCCTGCTGGCCGCCGTTTACCTCCGGCAGGGGGCACTGCGGTCGCACGCCGGTGATCCGGTGACCGCCCAGTTCTTCGGCGCGCCGCCGATGGCGCTGCTCACGGTGGGCTCCGGGGCGCTGCTGCTCGGCCGCCCGCTGATCGGAGCCGAAACGGCACTGGACGTGGACTGGGTGCTGTGGTCGCTCGGTACCGTGCTCGGCCTCGTCACGGCCTGCGCGGTGCCCTATCTGATGGTCACCCGGCACCGCTTCACGCCGGACGCGGCGTTCGGGGGCTGGCTGATGCCGGTGGTGCCGCCGATGGTCTCGGCCGCGACCGGCGCGCTGCTCGTCCCCCATGCCCCGGCCGGGCAGCCGCGGCTCGCCCTGCTGCTGGGCTGCTACGCGATGCTCGGGCTCGGCCTGGTCGCGGCGCTGCTGGTGCTGGCTATGATCTACGGCCGTCTGGTGCACCATGAGGCCCCCGCCGGAGCGGTGGTGCCCACGGTGTGGATCGGGGTGGGGGCGTTGGGCCAGGCGGTGACGGCGCTCGGGGCGCTGGCCGCGGTGGCACCGAGCGCGCTGCCCTCGCCCTATGCGCGGGGCACCGAGGTGTTCGCGCTGCTGGGCGGGATCGTGCTGTGGGGCTTCGCCATGCTGTGGGGGGTGCTGGCCACGGCACTGACCGTACGGACGATCCGGGCCGGGCTGCCGTTCGCGCCCACCTGGTGGTCCTTCATCTTCCCGGTCGGCGCCTGTGTGACGGCCACCAGCACCCTCGCGGGACGGACCGGTTCGGACCTGTTCGTCTGGATCGCCCTGCCGCTCTACGGGCTGCTTGTCATCGCCTGGGTGGTGGTGACCGGCCACTCCCTGCGCCATGCCGCCCGGAACGTCCTGCCCGACTCGGCAGGCGACATGTCCTGATGTGCTGCTCTCATGTCATATTCATCCGCGTTTCTCACCTTTCCGACTGTTTTAGCTTGGATGACATGACACAGTCGCATGAGCTGGAATTCGGCCTCAACGAATGGCTTGTCGAGGAGCAGCACGAGCGGTACCTGCACGACCCGGGCTCGGTCGACCAGGCGTGGCGGGACCTCTTCACCTCCTCCGCCCCCGCGCCGGACCGGGAGCGTCACGACCCTGGCACGGTGAGTGACCATGCGGTCAAGGCGGTCCGCGTCGCGGCGCTCATCCACGCGTACCGGGTGCGCGGACACCTGATCGCCGACACCGATCCGCTCGCGGCGGAGCGGAGGGGCTCGCACCCGGAGCTCGACATCACGGCGTTCGGGCTCGGCGACGAGGACCTGGAGCGGATGTTCGTCGTCGACGGCTTCGCCGGGCGGGTCACGATGTCCCTTCGCGACGTTCTGCGGGTCCTGCGCGAGTCCTACTGCCGGACCGTCGGCACCCAGTACATGCACATCCAAAGCGCCGGAGAACGTCGCTGGGTCCAGCGGCGGATCGAATCGCCTCCCCCCGGGACGGACCGCGCGGAACAATTGCAGATCCTCTACCGACTGGGCGCGGCGGAGGCCCTCGAGACGTTCCTGCACACCAAATACGTGGGCCAGAAGCGGTATTCGCTCGAAGGCGGCGAGTCCGCAATCGTGCTGCTGGACGCGCTGCTGCACCGCTGCATCAAGACCGGGGTGAGCGAAGCCGTCATCGGTATGGCACACCGCGGCCGGCTCAACGTTCTCGCCAACATCGTCGGCAAGTCCTACGCGGAGATCTTCCACGAGTTCGAGGACGCGGTGGACATCCGGTCGGTCCAGGGATCCGGGGACGTGAAGTACCACCTCGGCGCGGAGGGGACCTACCGCGCCCTGAATGGCGACACCATCGCTGTCTCCGTCGTGGCGAACCCCTCGCACCTGGAGATCGTGGGGCCGGTGGCCCAGGGAGTGGTCCGCGCCAAGCAGGAGGTTGCCGCGGACGGCGCCGACGTCCTGCCCATCGTCATCCACGGGGACGCCGCGTTCGCCGGTCAGGGTGTGGTCGGCGAGACGCTGAACATGTCGCAGCTGCCCGGCTACCGCACCGGGGGGACGGTGCACATCGTCATCAACAACCAGCTCGGCTTCACGACCTCACCCGCCTACGGCCGCACGAGCGGCTACGCCACCGATGCGGCACGGTCCATCGAAGCCCCCGTCTTCCACGTCAACGGAGACGACCCCGAGGCGGTCGTCCGCGTCGCACGGTTGGCGTTCGACTACCGTCAGGCGTTCCACAAGGACGTCGTCATCGATCTGATCTGCTACCGGCGCCACGGCCACAGCGAGGTCGATGACCCGTCCATCACACAGCCGGCGATGTACGACCGCATCGTCGCCAGGCCATCGGTGCGCAAGCTGTACGCCGAGGCGCTGATCCGCCGCGGGGACATCAGCGAACGTCAGGTGGAGGGCGCCCTGCGGGACTACCGGGAACGCCTGGAGCGTGCCTTCGTCGAGACCCAGGCGCTGTCGGCCCCCGGCCACTCCCCGCAACGCGTCATTCCAGGGAGCGCCCGGAACGCCACGGACACCGGGAGCGCCGGGGACGCCGAGACCGAGGCCGCCCCTCAAGCGCCCACCGCGATCACCGAGGCGACCGCCCGGCACGTGATCGCGGCCCAGACCATCCCGCCGCAGGGCTTCACCGTGCACCCGCGCGTTCTGCCGCAGCTGCGCCGACGTGCCACGATGCTGGACGCGGGAACGATCGACTGGGCCACCGCGGAGTCCCTCGCCATCGGCGCCCTGTTGCTGGACGGGGTTCCGGTGCGGCTGACCGGGCAGGACTCCCGCCGCGGCACGTTCGGGCAGCGGCACGCCGCTCTCACCGACCGGCGCACCGGCCTGGAGCACATACCGCTGAGCTCCCTCGGCGCGTCGGCCGCGGACTTCGCGCCCTACGACTCGATGCTCTCCGAACTGGCGGCCCTGGCCTTCGAATACGGCTACTCCCTGGCTCGGCCCGACGCCCTGGTGCTGTGGGAGGCACAGTTCGGCGACTTCGCCAACGGCGCCCAGATGGTCGTCGACGAGTACATCGCGTCGTCCGAACAGAAATGGGGGCAGCGCTCCGGGGTGACGCTGCTGCTGCCGCACGGTTTGGAGGGGCAGGGACCGGACCACTCCTCCGGCAGGATCGAGCGGTTCCTCCAACTGTGCGCGCAGGGGAACATGAGCGTCGCCGTGCCCTCCGTTCCCGGCAACTACTTCCACCTGCTCAGGCAGCAGGCGCTCGGCGAGCGCGAGCGCAGAAGGCCGCTGGTCGTGTTCACTCCGAAGTCGATGCTGCGGCTGAAGGCGGCCACCTCCCCGCTGAGGGAGCTCACCACGGGCGCGTTCCGTGCGGTCCTGCCGGACGAGACGGCCGATGCCGCCAGGACCCGGCGGGTGCTGGTGTGCTCGGGCAAGGTCTTCTACGACCTGGACGCCCACCGGCGAAGCTCGAACCTGTCGGACACCGCGATCGTCCGCGTGGAGCGTCTCCACCCGTTCCCGGAGCGGGAGCTCAGCGCGGAACTCGCCCGTTTCCCCGCCGACGCCGAGGTGCGGTGGGTGCAGGAGGAGCCGGAGAACCAGGGCGCCTGGTCCTTCGTGGGGCCGCGCGTGCGGCGGCCTGCGAGCCGCCCCGTCGAATGCGTCAGCCGACCGCCGGCCCCGGCCCCGGCCGTGGGCTCCGCCCGGCGGCACGCCGACGAGCAGAAGGCTCTGGTGGCCTCCGCCTTCCGCTGACCGCGCGGCCTGCAACACCGCGGAAGGGACCCGTCGCGCCCCGGCTACGGCGAGACGGGTTCGGGCGCCGCGTCCTTCGCGCCCATCCCGGTCGTGCGGAAACTGGTCCGGTACGCACCGGGCGTCACACCCAGGTGCCGCACGAACGCCCTGCGCATCGACTCGGGCGAACCGAACCCGGTACGCCGCGCCACCACCGTCATAGCGTCATCGCCCGTCTCCAGCAGCACCTGGGCGGCCTCCAACCGGACCTGCTCCACGTACCGGGCCGGAGTGGTTCCCACCTCCTCGTCGAAGAGGCGGGCCACATGACGGACGCTGACGCCCGCCTTGCGTGCCATGGCCGACAGCGTGTGGTTGGCCCCGGGGTCCTCGGCGACCTCGTCCAGCACCCGGCGGAGCGTCTCCCGACGGGAGTGCGGGACCCGGGAGCGGACGCTGAACTGGGACTGGTTCCCCGGTCGTTGCATGAAGACGACCATGTCCTTGGCAACCGCTCGAGCCGCCTCCGCACCGTAATGCTCTTCGACGAGCGCCAGGGAGAGGTCGATCCCGGCGCTGACACCCGCCGAGGTCATCACGCGCCCGTCCCGCACGAAGATGGCGTCCGGTTTGACCCGCACGGACGGGAAACGCTCGGCCAGCTGCCGTGCGTGCCGCCAGTGTGTCGCGGCGCGACGCCCGTCCAGCAGTCCGGCCGCCGCCAGCAGAAAAGCGCCCGTGCACACCGATGCCGTGCGGCGGGCCTTCCCGTGCAGTCGCCGGACGACGTCCAGGAACGCGTCGTCCTTGATCAGCGTTTCCCATTCCGGGCCGCCCGGGATCACCAGAACGTCGCACGGCTCGCCCACCTCATCGACGCGCAGGTCGGCACCGAGGCGGGTCCCGGCGGCGGTGATCACCTCCGCCCCGTCCTCGGACACCGTCCGCACCCGATAGCGCCCGCCGATCTCGTTGGCCGAAGCGAACACTTCGATGGGGCCAGTCACATCGAGCAGCCGCACCCCCGGGAAGACGAACACCGTCACGGTGAGCGGGCCCGTTCCAGGGCGCTTGTCATGCATCGGATGCCTCCGGGCCGTACGCAAGGGGCGGGACTGGCGCCCCGTTGCGCCGGTCGGCGGGCGTTACGGGACGGATCGGGGGCCGATCACAGCCGACATCGGATCCGGTTCGCTGGATTTGCCCGCGTTCTCCCTGTCGCCATTATCCGCCCGCGACCAGAACCGGGGCTACGACCGGCATCCTCCCTGCTGGTAGGCACATCATCCCAGTCGCCCGCGAGCGCACGATAGGAAAGTTTCCTATCCGACATCTTGTCGCGGCCATGCCGCCTCGCTAGGTTCAGCCTCGCTCGACTTCCTCCCACCCCCCACTCAGGAGGCTCCATCAGCCATGCCTCTTTCCAAGCCGACGCACCGCAGACTCGCCCTCGCCGCCGCCATCGGCCTGCTCGGCGCGGGCGCCACCACGGCGGCCACCGCCCAGGCGGCGCCGGAGTCGGCGCACACCGCCGCCGCGCCCAGCGGGCTCAACGGCCCCTACCTCTACCTGGGTTGGGGCTCCCCGCCCAAGGCCACGGACGTCATGTCGGCCACCGGCACCCAGCAGTTCACGATGGCGTTCATGCTGTCCGACGGCGGCTGCAACCCCAAGTGGGACGGCTCCCGCGCGCTCACCGGCGGCAACGACCAGTCGACGATCAACTCCATCCGCTCGGCGGGCGGCGATGTCACCGTCTCCTTCGGCGGCTGGAGCGGTAACAAGCTGGGCGAGAAGTGCTCCTCCGCCTCCGCGCTCGCCGGCGCGTACCAGAAGGTCATCGACGCCTACAAGCTCAAGTCGATCGACATCGACATCGAGTCGACCGAGTTCGAGAACGCGACGGTCCGCCAGCGCGTGATCGACGCGCTCAAGACGGTCAAGCAGAAGAACAGCGGCATCAAGGTGTACGTCACCTTCGGCACTACCACGACCGGTCCCGACTCCAACGGAAAAGACCTGGTCAAGCGCGGTGCCGCCGCCGGGCTCGACGTGGACGGCTGGACGGTCATGCCGTTCGACTTCGGCCAGGGCTCGATCGACATGGCCGCGGCCACCAAGTCCGCGGTGGACGGTCTGAAGAACACGGTGGCGAGCGCGTACGGCCTCTCCTCCGACGCCGCCTACCGCAAGGCGGGCTTCTCCTCGATGAACGGCAAGACCGACGTCGCGGGCGAGACGATATCCCTGAACAACTTCAAGAGCATGGTCTCCTACGCCAAGAGCCACCACCTGGCCCGCGTCAGCTTCTGGTCGCTCAACCGCGACCGCAAGTGCGGCTCCGGCACCGACGGGGACGCGTGCAGCGGTATCGACCAGGGCACGTACGACTTCACCAAGGCGCTCGCGGGCTACAACGGCTGACACCGAGCCGAGCCCCGTCCGCCCGCCGGGCGGCGTTCGATCAAGTGACCATCCAGGTCACGGGGATTGACCTTCCGTTGAAGCCGACCTTACGGTCAGCCCGCAGCCCACAGAGGCCAGCAAGGAGGTCGTGCCCGTGCGCCCCACCGCCCCACCGATCCTCGCCGCCACGCTCGCCGCCACCGCCGGACTCACATCCTGCGGTGGCGGTTCGGGCAGCGACCCGGACACCGTCAAGGTCGCCTACAACCGCTCCACCGACAACAAGATCCGGTTCAAGGACAACCATCTGGCCGAGGTCAAGAAGCAGTTCGAGAAGGCCAACCCCGGCAAGAAGGTCAAGCTGATCCCGATCCAGGCGCAGGACAACGACTACGCCACCAAGGTCCAGCAGATGATGCGGTCCCCCAAGACCGCCCCGGACCTGGTCTACGAGGACACCTTCCGGATCAACTCCGACATCAAGGCGGGCTATCTGCGCCCGCTGGACGAGTATCTGGCCAAGTGGAAGACCTGGGACCAGTTCGTCGACACCGCGAAGGCCGCCGCCAAGGCCGAGGACGGCAAGACGTACGGCGTCCCGGACGGCACCGACACCCGCGGCCTGTGGTTCAACAAGAAGATCTTCGCCAAGGCCGGGCTGCCCGCCGACTGGTCCCCGAAGAACTGGAACGAGATCCTCGAGGCGGCGCGCACGATCAAGAAGAAGGTCCCCGGCATCACCCCGCTCAACGTCTACACCGGCAAGGCCCCGGGCGAGACCTCCGTGATGCAGGGCTTCGAGATGCTGCTGTACGGCACGGGCGAGGCGGGCGGGAACCCGCTCTACGACCCCGGCGCCAAGAAGTGGGTCACCGGCGGCAAGGGGTTCAGCGACGCCCTCGGCTTCCTCAAGACGGTCTACTCCGAGAAGCTGGGCCCGGACATCTCCGATGCCCTCGACCCCAACGTCGGCACCACCGTCTACAGCGAATGGCTGCCCCAGGGCAAGCTGGCCATCGCCCTCGACGGCTCCTGGCTCGGCCAGAACTGGCTGAAGACCGGCGGCAAGCCCTGGCCCGAGTGGTCCAAGACCCTCGGCCAGGCGCCGATGCCCACGCAGCACGGCCAGGCGCCCGGCAAGGTCAGCATGTCCGGCGGCTGGACGTGGGCGATCACCGCGAAGTCCAAGAACCCCGATCTGGCCTGGAAGTTCATCCAGCAGCTCCAGACCAAGGACAACGCGGTCACCTGGGACATCGTCGACGCGCAGATCGCGGTCCGCAAGGACGTCGCGCAGGACCCGAAGTACACCTCGTCCATGCCCGGGATCACCTTCTTCACAAGCCTGGTGAAGAACACCCACTACCGCCCCACCACCCCCGTCTATCCGCAGGTCTCCACGGCGATCGGCGAGGCGATGGAGGCGGCGACCACGGGTGACTCATCACCGGAGAAGGCCGCGAAGTCCTACGACGACCAGTTGAAGTCCATCGCCGACGGCGCCACGGTGGCGGCGGGCGGCCAGGGCTGAGGGCCGCCCCCGATGGCAACCGCGACCAAGGTGGCGGCGGCCCCGACGGAGACCCCGGCCCGGCCGGGCCCCCGTCGCGGCCGCCCCCTGCGCTGGCTCCCGCTCGCCCCCGCCACCGTCATGCTGCTGCTCTTCCTCGGTGGCCCGATCGCCTACTGCGTCTATATCGCCTTCACGAACATGCAGCTCACGGGCGCGTCCTCCACGGACTTCGTGGGCCTGGACAACTTCCAGCGCGCCTTCGGGGACGACGACTTCCGCAACGCGGTCGTCCTCACCCTCGTCTTCACCCTGCTCTCCTCCCTCGTCGGCCAGAACACCCTCGGCCTGGCCCTGGCCGCCCTGATGCAGCGCGCCTCCCGGCCAGTGCGCACCCTGACCGGTTCGATCGTCATCGCGGCCTGGGTCGTCCCCGAGATCGTGGCGGGCTTCCTGCTGTACGCGTTCTTCCGCCGCGAGGGCACGCTCAACGCGCTGCTGGACTGGCTGGGCCTGCCGTCCCAGAACTGGCTCTACACCCTGCCCATCCTCGCCGTCTCCTTCGCCAACGTCTGGCGCGGCACGGCCTTCTCGATGCTCGTCTACTCCGCCGCGCTGGCCGAGATCCCCAAGGAGATCACCGAGGCGGCGGAGGTCGACGGCGCCGGCGGCCTCGGCCGCTTCTGGCACGTCACCCTGCCGATGATCCGCCGCTCCATCGGCACGAACCTGATGCTGAACACGTTGCAGACGCTGTCGGTGTTCGGCCTCATCTGGGCGATGACCCGCGGCGGCCCGGGGAACCGCAGCCAGACCCTCCCGGTCTTCATGTACGACCAGGCGTTCAACAAGTCCCTCATCGGCTACGGCACGGCGGTGGCCCTGCTGTTGCTGCTGGTGGGCGCGCTGTTCTCGGTGGTGTATCTGCGGCTGCTGCGCGAGGAGGTCTGAGCCCCGCCCTGAACCCCGCCGGGGCGGTGGACCCGCCCGGGTCGACGGTGACGGCTCCCACGGCGGTGGCGGGCCCCTCCGTCCGCACGCCGAGGCCGGACCCGGGCGCCACGAGCGCGGCCCCCGTCAGCACCGCCGCGACCACCAGGGCGCACGCCGCTGCGGCCTGCGTGGCGCTCGCCGACGGCCCGGTACCCGTCACCTTTCTGTCCGACGCCTTTGCGCCCGACGGCCGGCCCATGCCCCTGTCTGTGGTCACACCTTCACCTGTCCGCGGGGACGGCCGCGTTCACATGACATACGTCACCCAGCCGCCTCTTAGTCCGATCGGTCCCGGACGTGCGGTCAACCACCAGCGCGGGTGCGCCGCCGGTAGGCCTTCTGTCTGCACGCCGCCCCGCAGAACCGCGCGGGGCGGCCGGCACGGCTGGCGCGGTCGCCGGGCAGCGGGTCACCGCACATCCCGCAGCGATCGGTTTCGTCACGCGTAACGGCGGCTCCACCGTGCGGCTCTCCCGTTACGTTATGGAATTTCGTTACGGCTTTTTCCGCTCGCAGTCCGTCGCACATCACCGCCGTCAGCACCCCGGCGCCGGGGCCGCGCGCCTGCTCCATGGCCGCGCACCCCGCCACCAGCGCCCGCACGTCCGGCACTTCGACATCCGCCCTGACCGCTCCGGCCTCCTGGGAACGCCGGAGCAGCACGCTCAGCACCTCTTCGAACTCGCGCCCGGCACCGTCCGCCGCCGCGTCGGGGATACGGCCGGGCGCCTCCCGGGCGAAGGCCTCGCACAGCGCACGGTTGAGCGACGCCTCCCCGACCACGCGCTCCAGGAAGCCGAAGAACGCCGCCCCCGGGTCCTCGGCCACGGCCAACGCCCGCCCCTCGGCGACGAACCGCTCCACGCTGTCGGCGATCACCGCTTCGAAAAGGTCCTCCTTGGAGGGGAAGTGGCGGTACACCGTCCCGGCGCCCACCCCGGCCCGCGCGGCGATGGCGCCGAGCGGCACCATGCGGCCCTCCGCCGCGAACGAGGCCCTGGCCGCGGCCAGTACCCGCGCCCTGTTCCGCCGCGCGTCGGCGCGCGAGGGCAGCCCTTCCGGGGAGGGCCCGTCACCCTCTGCGGCGCCGTGCGCCGGTTCCCTCGCCATCGCCGTCTCCCTGATTGACAAGCGGGTCATCCGTTCCGGTACGTTAACCGGGTTACTCGTTCCGATTCTACTCGGGAGCCTTCCGCCATGACCACCATGACGTCGAAACGAATCATCCTGGTGACCGGCGCGACCGGTCAGCAGGGCGGCGCCACCGCGAGGCGGCTGCTCGCGGACGGCCTGCACGTACGCGCGCTCACCCGGGACACCACCAGCCCCGCGGCAGTCGCCCTCGCCTCGGCGGGCGCCGAACTGGTCGCGGGCGACCTGGACGACCGCGCCTCGCTCGACGCGGCGGCCCGAGGGGCCCACGGTGTCTTCAGCGTCCAGCCCACCCCCGGCATGCCGGGCCTGCCCGCGGAATACGGACCGGACGACGAGGTGCGGCGGGGCCGGAACGTGGCGGACGCCGCGCTGGCGGCCGGGGCCCAACTCCTCGTCTACGCCTCCGCGTTCGGCGCCGACGTCGACAGCGGGCTGTCGACGCTGGAGAGCAAGCGGCGCGTCGAGGAGCACACCGGCGCGATCGGCGTGCCCACGACCGTCCTGCGCCCCACGTCCTTCATGGAGAACCTCCTCCACCCCACCTGGGGGCTGCGGGACGGCGCCCTGGCCACCCCCTACAACCCGGACACCCGCCAGCAGTTCATCGCGCTGTCCGACATCGCGGCCTTCGCCGCCCTCGCCTTCGACGCCCCCGACCGCTTCCGCTCCCGCGCCTTCGCCCTGGCGGGCGACACCCTCACCCCGCCGGAGACCGCCGCCGCCATCAGCCGGGCCACGGGCCGGGAGGTCCCGTACGTCCACATCCCCCTCGATGCCGTACGCGCCCAGAGCGAGGAGGCCGCCCGCGGTATCCAGTCCCTCAACGACGGCATCTATCCCTTGGTCGACATCGAGTCCCTGCGCGCCATCCACCCCGGCCTGTTCACCTTCGAGGACTGGCTGACCCACCACGGCGCGGCCCGCCTCAAGGCCCTGCTGAACGCCTGACGAGCCACATCCGTTCCTCGAAGGCGCGGACGGGCCTCGTCCAGGTCTCCGGGGCCGGTGGCGATGGACTCGGCGAGTTCGGCGCCTTCCAGCATCGCGAGGTTCGCGCCCGCCCCCGTGACCGGCCTGGAGTGGGTCCTCGACGCCGTGGCCGACAAACTCACCATCCGGCCGCCGGAGTGACGCTCGGCTCTCCATGGGCTCGGTGACGCCGCCCGCCCCGCCACGGGTTCAGGCCATGGACAAATCAGGAGACGCCGTCTCGGCCGTGGACTAGCCTCGCGAGGTTGCCCTTTCGCGCCTTCTGGAGGAGACCGCCATGGCCGAGCCGTTCCCGCCCGTCGAACCGTACGCGCACGGCCTGCTCGAGGTCGGCGACGGGAACCGGATCTACTGGGAGACCAGCGGGAATCCGCGAGGGAAGGCGGCCCTGTGGGTGCACGGCGGGCCCGGCAGCGGAGGGCGCCGCGGCGCTCGCGGGATGTTCGACCCCGAGGTCTTCCGGATCGTCCTGTTCGACCAGCGCGGCTGCGGTGAGAGCCTGCCGCACGCCGCCGACCCGTCCGTCAGCCTCGAGCACAACACCACCGACCACCTCATCGCCGACATGGAGCGGCTGCGCGAGCACTTGGGCATCGACCGCTGGCTCCTCTACGGCGGCTCCTGGGGCTCGACGCTGATCCTCGCGTACGCCGAGCGCCACCCCGAGCGGGTGTCCGAGATCGTCATCTCGGGAGTCACCATGACCCGGCCGGACGAGATCGACTGGCTCTACCGCGGTGTCGGACGCCTGCTGCCCGGCGCCTGGGAGGCGTTCCGCGACGCGGTGCCGGAGGCGGAGCGGGGCGATGGTCTCGTCGCGGCGTACGACCGGCTGGTGAACGGTCCGGACGAGGCGGTCCGGGTCAAGGCCGCGCGGGCCTGGTGCGCTTGGGAGGACGCCGTCATCGCCCATGAGGCGCTGGGGCATCCGGGCTACTACAGCGACAAGACCGACGACGCGCTGATGGCCTTCGTCCGGATCTGCGCCCACTACTTCTCCCACGACGCGTGGCTCGAGGACGGACAACTCCTCCGCGACGCGCACCGGCTGGCCGGCATCCCCGCGGTGCTGATCCATGGGCGACTCGACCTGGGCAGTCCGTTGCAGAGCGCGTGGGAGCTGTCCAGGGCCTGGCCGGACGCGGAGCTGAAGGTGATCGACGACTCGGGGCACACGGGCAGCCCCACGCTGCGGGCCGCCGTCCTGGAGGCGATCGCCCGCTTCGGCAAGGAGGGGCGGTGACTGGCTCCGCGGTGCGCTGCCGGTCGGAGCGTGAGGTCTGAACCCGGCCGGGTCCCGGGTTGCGGCTCCCACGGCGGCGGTGGCGGGACCCTCCGTCCGTACGCCGAGGCCGGATCCGGATGCGACGAGCGCGGCCCCCGGCGACTTCAGGCCATACCCACCCACATCGGGCGGGACCGGTCCCAGCGGACTTGCGGTACACCCGGTATGTCGCTGAATGAGCGACTCACACAACCGGAAGGACGCCAGTCATGGGTACGCGCAACGCCCTCCTCGGGACCATCGCCGCAGCGGGGCTCACCGGTGCCATGCTCACCGCGGTGACAGCGGCTCCGGCTCAGGCCGCCGAAGGCTGCAACACCAACAACGCCAGGACGGTCGCGTCCGCCTCGACCCACTCCCGCGGCATCGAGCTGCGGTACAACGGGACATGCGCATGGGGCAGGATCTTCGGCTCCCCGGGTGACCTGGTGTGGGTGGACCGCAGCTACGACGGCGGTCGAACCTGGAACCAGCTCAGCGTCACCAAGATCAACACCGGCGGCAGCAACCACACCGACGCGTTCAACAACAAGGGCAACCTCATGCGGGCCTGCGGCAAGGCCAGCAACTATCCGGATGTCGCCTGCACCATCTGGTGGTGACCTGAACATATCTCCATGGCCCGTGGTGTCTACGGAAGCGGACACCACGGGCCGCTCGGCGATTCGCGACCGCCCCGCTTCGGGGCGAATCACACCGTGTCGCGAACCTGAGTGAGGGCGCCCCCGAGTGGCGCGGGATGTCGCTCACCGAGCAGCTCCAGGAACGCCTCGGTGGCCGCGCTGGGGCGCCGGGTCGCGGCGGTGGCGACGGTGAGCCGCCAGCGCAGTTCGTGGTCCGCGACCCGCACCGTGTCCAGGCCGGTCCGGTCAGGGACCAGGAAATGGCCGAGAAAGGCGATGCCCAGCCCCGCCCGGATGAAGTTGACGGCAGTGCCGATGTCCGCGACCTCGACGGATACCTCCCGCTGCACCCCTGCGGCGGCGAAGGCCTGGTCGGCCACGGCGCGGTTGCCGAAGCCCGGCGGGGAGTCGATGAACGGGAACTCGGCCAGTCGCGCCAGTGGCACCCGGCCGGCCCCGGCCAGCGGATGTGAGTCGGCCACGTACACGACCATGGGTAAGGAGGCCAGCAGCCGGGTGGTGAGATCGGCCGGTGGCGGCCCGGGCAGGGAGAGGAAGGCGACGTCGAGCCGACCGTCGCGCAGCTGCTCCGCCAGACCCGCCGACCCCGCCATGGCCGCTCGGAGCCGCACCGCGACACCGGGATGGCGGGCGCGCAGCGCGGCCAGGAGTCCGGGCAGGTCGACGAGGTCGATCGAGGTCTGGGTGCCGACCGTGACCGTGCCGTGCAAGGCGCCCTGTATCCGGTGAACGGCGTCCTTGGCGGCGCGCGCCGCGTCCAGGGTCTCTCGCGCCCGGGGCAGGAAGGCACGTCCGGCCGCCGTCAAGGTGACTTCCTGTGGGCTCCGGGTGAACAGGGCCGATCCCAGCTCCCGTTCCAGTGCCCTGACCGTCGCCGACACGCCTGACTGGACGACGTGCAGCGTCTTCGCCGCGCGGGTGAAGCTCCCGGAGTCGGCGACCGCGAGGAAGTATTCGAGGTGGCGCAGTTCCACGCCCTCCATTATCACCGATCGTGCTGGCGCTCAGCAGCAGACATCGTTGGACGTGATGGGCACGCCCAAGTGAGGGTGGACGGGTCGGCTCGAACCTCGACCACCGGAGAAAACGTCGATGGACCACAAGTGGCGCTACACCGAACTCCCCGTGCGGGCACGGCAGGCCATCGAGAGCTTCGTACCGCCCGACGCCGTCGTGGCCCGGCGTCTTGAGCGCTACGCCGATGTGCGGCCCCGTCCCGCCGACCGCGACGGGGACACCGAGGAACTCGACGGGGCCGTGTTCACCCACCACTTCGAGGACGTCCCGGGCGATCACGAAACGGTCCGGTGGCACTACGTCGAGACCGGGACCGGGGAGCCCGTGGTGTTCCTGCACGGGATGCCCGACTCATGGTTCCTGTGGCACCACCAGATGGCCGCGCTGTCGGACTCGTACCGCTGCGTCGCGATCGACCTCAAAGGCTATGGACAGTCGGAGAAGGGACGAGGCGACTACCGGCACTCCGGCGCCGCCGGGCAACTCGTCGCGCTGCTCGACGCGATCGGGGTGGATCGGTTCACCCTGGTCACCCACGACCGGGGCACCGTACAGGGCGACCACATCGTCGCCACCCTTCCCGGGCGGGTCCGCCACTATGTGCGCGGCGAGCAGCACCTCCACCACTTCCACCCCGACCTCGCCCCACAGGACGACCTCCTCGCCGAGGCACCGTGGAGCGGGCTGATGGAGGACCCGAAACGGTTCGTCGTCTGGGCGTACGCCTCCGTCGGGAATCTGCCGGTGGCCGACGAGGACATGCGCCGCGTCATCCAGGAGTACTCCTATCCCGGGATCACCCGCGCCGTCCCGCGCTACAACATGGCCTCCACCTTCCGGAAGGAGTGGATCGAGCGGCGCACCGACCTGATCCCGCGCTGGCGCGCTCCGGTGACCCTGATGCAAGGCCGGGACTCACGCAGCCAGCCCCGCGAGTTCTACGCCGACGCCGCCGAGCGCATTCCCCGTGCGGCCGGCGTCGAGGTTCGCTTCGTCACCGGGGGGCACTTCTGGCCCCTGGAGAGCCCCGAGGAGACCAGCGTCACCCTGCGCGAGGTACTCCGCGTCCGACGCTCACCGGCGCCCTGACCCTCGCCCCTGACCCTCTGATAAGGACAACCATGGATCTCATGCTCAAAGGCCGGACCGCGATCGTCTGCGGCGCCTCGTCCGGGCTGGGGCTGGCCATAGCGGAACGCCTGTCCGGCGAGGGTGCCAACGTCGTCGCCGTCGCCCGGCGCCGGGAGAGCCTGGAGACGGAGGCGGCGCGTATCGGCGCGGTGCCCATGGTCGCCGACCTCTCCGAGGAAGGTGCGGCGGGCCGGGTCGTCGAGCACACCGTCGGCCGCTTCGGCGGTGTCGACATCCTGGTGTGGAACACGGGAGGGCCGCGTCCGGGCACCGCGCTACAGATCGACGAGCACGCCGCGCACGACGCGTTCCGCACCCTGCTGCTGCCCCTGGTCCGCATGGTCGGCGCCGCCGTTTCCCACCTACGGCACAGCCCGTACGGCCGGATCGTCGCGGTGACGACGACCACGGTGAAGGAGCCGACGTCACTGGTCGCACTGTCCAACCTGATCCGCCCCGGGCTGACCGGATACCTGAAGACGCTGGCCAACGAGCTGGCGCCGGACGGCATCGCGGTCAACTGCGTGGCGCCCGGCCGGATTCTGACGTCCCGGGCACGCGAGCTCTACCCGGACGGCGTGCCGACGGACGCCACGGACACCATCCCCATGGGGCGGTTCGGCACACCGGACGAACTCGCCTCCGTCGTCTGCTTCCTCGCCACGCCGTTGGCCTCGTACGTCACGGGCACCACGATCGCCGTTGACGGCGGCCTCACCCGTTCGATGCTCTGAGGGCACGCTGGAAGGCCGCCCAGGCGGCGGGGGTGAACCGGAGTATTCGACCCTCCGGGTCCTTGGAGTCGCGTACCGCCACGATGTTGGGCACGTTCGTGGCCACCTCCACGCATTCGCGCTCAGGGTCGCTATGGCTCGACTTGCGGAATGCGAAAGCAGGCATCGGGGTTACAGCTCTCCACTCAGGTTTGCGATGAGTTCCAGGGAATCGTGCTCGTTCAGGGCACGCTCAGCGATTCTCTCGAACAACTCATCGTGTTGTGCAGCCGCATCTCCGCCTTCGACCCAGATCCGCCTGAACGGAACCTCCATGTACACCACGTCCATCGCTCCGGGTTCGGCGAAGGAGATGATGTTGAACGTGCAGTTCAGCCCATGGCGGGCTCCCGCGCTGAACGGAAGAACGCGCAGGCTGACGCTGTCCTTCCGGGCCACGGCTACCAGATGGTCCAACTGCCCACGCATCACGTCCGCGCCGCCGATGAGGTTCCGCAGCGCGGCCTCGTAGACCACTGCCCGCAGTGAGAGTTGCGGAGCCTCATCGAGCCGCCGCTGGCGTGCGAGCCTCGCCGCCACGAACTCCTCATGGTCGCCGCCCGCCGACGGGGCATCATTCCGGAGTGCCCGGATGTAGTCCGGCGTCTGCAACAGTCCCGGGACGAAGGTGAGCTGCCATGCCTTGATGGCCGTGGCCGCGTTCTCCAGCGCGACGTATTCCTGCATGTCCCCGAGGTTCGGGAACTCATTCCACCAGCCCTTCGCCTTGCGGCGCTCACGATCAACGCGAGCCAGCTCCAGCAACCCGCCCACCGCTGCCGGGTCGCTCAAGCCGTACAGCTCGCACAGCGCGCGGATGTCCGGGTCCCGCATCGGGACCCAGCCGCCCTCCATCTTGGCGACCTTGGTCGTGGACCCGGTGAGCACCTTGGCGGCATGGGTCTGCGTCAGGCCCGCCGCGGTGCGGAGCTTGGTCAGCTCGCCACCGAGCCTGCGTCCCAAAACGGTCGAGGTGCTATTGCCCTGCATCGGCTGACTTGTCGTCACGCGCACAGTCTGGCCGCCCGGCGCAGGCGCCGCAAACCAGATCGGGGGAAATCCTCCAAGAGGAACTTGTGTGCCACACGGTGGCGGGGCTACGGTCCGTAATGAACCGCTCGCACAGGGACGTCAGTTGGCGGACGCACTCCGCCCTGCCCTGCCCACTGGAGGTACGCGATGGCATTCGCGCCCCAAGACCCCCGGATCCCGGACCCCAACGATCCCGTCGTCCAGGACGGCCGCGTCGACTACGTCCCGACACCGATAAGCGTGACCAGGGCCCGCCAGCACGCCGCACGACTCATCGCCGAGTGGGGGCACCCCGCACTCGCCGACGACACGGCACTCATCGTGTCGGAGCTGGCCACCAACGCCTTACGGCACGGACACGTACCCGGGCGGCTCTTCCGCGTCGAGCTCACGCTCACCAAGACCCGCCTGCGGATCGCCGTATCCGACCCCCGGGGCGAGCGGCTCCCCCGCCCCCGCCACCCGTCGCCCCGCGACAAGCACGGCCGCGGCCTGCTCATCGTCCGCGCCCTCGCGGATCGCTGGGGCGTCCGCGAACGCACCGTCGGCAAGGAGATCTGGGCCGAGCTGGATACACAAACGAGCCGTAACCAAGGCGAATGGGACCACACTGGTTCTCGCCGCTTCGACCATCGCGAGGAAAAGGACAACAAGCAGTGACCACGTTCGCGCATCCCCGTGAGGCGTTTCCGCTCCTACCCCATGGCGAGCGGACCCCGCAAAGCGACGAGGGGCCCTCGGGTTCCACCACGCGCCCGTGGATTCTTCGTTTCGCCCGTGTGCCCGACTCCACACAGGTGATCGAGAAACCAGTGGTTGTCTACGACGAGGGATCGCAGATGTCGGTCGGGCTCTACGACGGCCCGCTGCCGTACATGACGACGCACAGTCCCACCGTCCCCGACGGCAACGTGACCAATCCGCCGCCCCTCGACGAGGGTCCGAAGGATTGAGGCCATGCCCACCATCCTCGTGATCGCCGCCCGCGACGACTGGCCGACGGACCGCGTCGTCAACGTACTCACCAACCGAGGTGTGCGGGTATTCCGGATGGACACCGCGGACTTTCCACAGCAGGCCATCCTCGCTGGGCGCATCGACACCCGACGAGCATGGTGCGGCAAACTCGCCAACTCCCACCGGGCAGTCGAACTCTCGGACATCGAAGCCGTCTACTTCCGCGCACCTCATCAGTTCCGGCTCACGGACGGAATGTCCGAGGCCGAACGACGGTTCGCCGCGGCACAGGCACGCGCGGGATTCGGAGGAGTGATCTCGGCGCTCGACGCCCGGTGGGTCAACCACCCGGCGGCGATGACTCGCGCCGAGTACAAACCGATCCAACTCGCGACAGCCCGTGAGTGCGGCCTCACGGTCCCCCCGACCCTCGTGACGAACGACCCCGATGCCGTCAGGGCATTCGCCGAGGACACCCCGGGCCCGATCATCTGCAAGCCCGTGGCCTCACCGGTATTCATCGAGGGCAACGAGCTCAAGACCGTCTACACCCGGCGCCTCTCCCCGCACGACCTGGTCGATCTGCGTGGCATCGGCACCACCGCCCATCTCTTCCAAGCCTGGATCGAGAAGGCGTACGAGGTTCGGCTCACCATCGCGGGCGACCGTCTGCTCGCGGCGGAAGTCCACGCCCGGAGCGCGCTGGGTCATGAGGACTGGCGCAGCGACTACGGCTCACTCACCTATCACCGGACGGACACACCCGCGGACGTCGCCGAGGGGGTGCACCGCCTGATGGGTCACCTGGACCTTCGCTTCGCCGCCCTCGATTTCGTCGTCTCACCATCGGGAGCATGGACGTTCCTGGAGGCTAATCCGTGCGGGCAATGGGACTGGATTCAAGGCGCCACGGGTCTGCCCATCGCCGAAGCCATCGCCGATGAACTGCAAGGAGTACCCACGTGAGTGTCCCCCGGTTCGACGGCGCGCCGCCGCGACTGCGCTCGTTGGTCGAGGACTTGCGGCGGGCGGGAGCGATCCGTTCGGCCGCCTGGGCCCAGGCGTTCGCCAAGGTGCCGCGCCATACCTTCGTGCCCGAGTGGTACGGGCAGGAGGCCGACAGCAGGGGCATCACCATATGGCGCCGGCATGACGCGGCCGACCGTGATGCCTGGGAAGCCGCCGTCTACAGCGACCAGACCCTCGTTACGGCACTCGACCCCGAGACCGCCGAACGCGTCGACGAGCGCGCGTGGACCGGTATTCCGACCTCCTCCAGCACAATGCCCAGCCTCATGGCGCGGATGCTGGAGGACCTGGGCGTGGCGGACGGCCACCGAGTGCTGGAAGTCGGCACCGGCACGGGGTACAACGCCGCCCTTCTGTGCGCCCGACTGGGCGATCGCCTTGTGCACTCCGTCGATGTGTCGCCCGGTCTCGTGGAAGTCGCCCGTGGCCGGCTCGCCTCCGCGGGGTACCGGCCGCACCTCGCCGCCGGGGACGGGCAACAGGGCTTCCCGGGGCACCCTGCACCGTTCGACCGGACCATCGCGACCTGCTCGGTCCCCCGTATCCCGGCCGCCTGGGTCGAGCAGACGCGACCCGGCGGCGCGATCCTCGCCGACGTGTCCCTGGGCATCGAGGGTGGCCTGGTCCGTCTGACCGTGGACGACGAGGGACGTGCCGTGGGCCGCTTCACCACCACGACCGGCCGGTTCATGGCCGCCCGCAGTGACGCGCACGCCTACCGGCACCCCGGGCGGGCACCTTACGCACCCAGAGCCGGGTCCCGTTCCACCTCGCTCACCGCTGCCGACATCCGGGCGCACTACGCCTTCCGGCTGCTGCTCGCCTTCCACCTTCCCGGCGCCGAGCTGGTCTATCACGTGGACGACGACACCGGGGCCTTGTCGCTCCAGCTCCAGGGGCGCGACGGCACCTGGGCACGTGCGCCGATCGCCGATGAGCACACCACCACCGTCACGTACGGCGGGAGCGCCGACCTGTGGCGGCGGGCGGAGGCCGCCTGGCAGTGGTGGGATGACCACGGGCGTCCCGCTCAGGACCGTTTCGGCTATGCCCGCGAAGCCGACGGTCACCACTACGCGTGGCACATTCCGGACGGACGACATCGCTGGCCTCTCGAACCCTAAAAATTGCGTATCCCGCACATTTGCTGGGCGCGCAAGTTTTGCTACGCTCACCGCATGGGACTGCGAGAGCGGAAGAAGGCCCAGACGCATGCCGCGCTCAGCTGGGCCGCCGTGCGGCTGACCGTGGAGCGTGGGTTCGACAAGGTCAAGGTGGAGGACATCGCCGAGGCCGCCGGGGTCTCGCCGCGTACGTTCAACAACTACTTCTCGAGCAAGGCCGAGGCGATCGCGTTCCGCCACCTCGACCGCTGTCTGCGCGTCGCGGAGGCGCTGCGCGAACGGCCGGGCGAGCCGCTGTGGGACGCGATCACCGGCTCCGTGCTGCGGCAGTTCGCGACGCCGGATGCGGAGGCGGTCGCCCATCCGCCCGTCGCCGACGCGGCGCAGTGGACGGAGGGGGTGCGGGTGATGATCGCGGAACCGGCACTCCGAGGCGAGATGTTGCGGGCCGGGGCCACCGCCGAGGCCGAGATCGCGGCGGCCGTCGCGGAACGTACCGGCGGTGACCTGGAGCAGGACCTGTATCCGCACCTGGTCGCCTCGGCGGTCATGGGCGCGGTCAACACCGCCATCGCCCACCATCTCCGCACCGACGCGGCCGTGCCGGTGAGCCGCCTGCTCACGGACGCCCTCGCCCGGATCGCGGCGGGGCTCTCCACCCCGTAAGGCCACTCAACCAATCTGCCCCGAAGGGGAATTCATGATCGAGGTCGTCATCGCAGGCGCCGGGCCCAACGGGCTGATGCTCGCCTGCGAACTCGCCCTGTCCGGTGTGCGCCCGGTCGTCCTGGAGCGCCTCACCGAACCGACCGACACACAGCGCGCGAACGGCCTCGTGGGCCAGGTCATCCGCATGCTCGACCGGCGCGGGCTGTACGAGCGGCTGACCGCTCCCGGCACCACCCCTCAACCGGCGCCCCGCTTCACCTTCGGCGCGTTCCCGCTCCACCTGAGCGACCTGCCGGACAACCCGCTCTACACGCTCCTGGTGCCGCAGCTCCGGATCGAGCGCATGCTCGCCGAGCGCGCGGCGGAGCTGGGCGTCGACATCCGGCGCGGCCATGAGGTCATCGGGCTGACACAGGGCGAGAAGTCGGTGACGGTCGAGCTGCGCGAACAGGACCCGATCGAGGCGGAGTTCGTGGTCGGCGCCGATGGCGGGCGCAGCGCGGTCCGTAAGCTCGCCGGGATCGACTTCCCCGGCGTGACGACGGACGACTCGGTGTCGCGCGCCGGACATGTGGGCGTGGACCCGGACGCGGTCGGCGCCGATGGCGGCCTGACCGTGCCCGGTTTCGGCGTCATACCGCCGTACCAGCATCTGCGGACCGAGCAGGGGCTGATCGCCTGGGCGCCGTCACCGGACGATGACCCGAAGCTGACCACCGTGGAATGGGGGCAGCCCGCCGAGGGCGAGGCATCGCTGGACGAGCTGCGGGCCAGCGCCCGCCGGGTGCTCGGCGCGGACATCGTCCTCTCCCCGCCGACCGGGCCGGGACCGCATCTGATGCGGCGGCTGTTCGGCGGCAACACCCGGATCGCCGAGCGATACCGCGCGGGCCGCGTCCTGCTGCTCGGCGACGCCGCCCATGTGCACTCGGCGATCGGCGGCCCGGGGCTCAACCTGGGCCTCCAGGACGCGGTGAACCTCGGCTGGAAGCTGGCCGCCGAGGTGCGCGGCCACGCGGCGGAGGGGCTGCTCGACACCTACGAGTCGGAGCGGCACCCCGCGGCCCGGCGGGTCGCCATGCACACGCAGGCCCAGTCGCTGCTGACCCGGCCGGGCGGCGATGTGACGGCGCTGCGCGAACTGTTCGGCGAGCTGCTGGACCAGCCCACGGCCCGGCAGCACATCGCCGGGCTGCTCTCCGGCGCGGACATCACCTACGCCATGGGTCCGGCGACCGGCCCCCTCGTCGGCCACTGGGCGCCCGACCTCCCGGGCCTCCGCGACCTGACCCGCACCGCCCGGCCCCTGCTCCTGGACCCCACCGGCACCCTCGACCCGGGCCCCTGGTCACCCCACGTCGACACCGCGGCCGTCCCCGGCCTCGACACCGCGCTCCTGCTCCGCCCCGACTGCTACATCGCCTGGCAGGGCACGACGAACGACGGGCTGCACGAGGCCCTGGCCACCTGGTTCCGGGCGGCCTGAAGCCGTCGCGGCTCCCCGTGCCGTGACCTCGACGTCCGATACCCGCCGGACCCGGCCGCCCGCGGCGAGCATGCTGGGCCGCATGGTCAACGCGTTTGAAGGGCTCATCGATCGGTTCCTCGGGGCCAGCGCCGAGTTCGAACGGAATCTGGGAGCGGTGCGATCCGAGCAGTGGTCCTGGCCGACTCCCTGCACGGAGTGGAACGTGCGGCAGCTGGTCAATCACATGACGCGCGGAAACCTCAATTACGTGAGTCTGCTGCACGGCGGTGGCGCCGCCGATTTCCTGCGGCTGCGGGACGCCGACGCGCTGGGCACGGATCCGGTCGGCGCGTACGCCCGGTCCGTCCGGGAGTGTGCCCAGGCGTTCGGCGAGACCGGTGCTCTTCAGCGGATGTTGGACTATCCCCTGGGTCCGGTGACCGGCCAACAGGCACTTGCCGTGCGGATCACCGACACCGCCGTCCACACATGGGATCTCGCACGGGCCGTCGACGTGGACAACACCCTCGATGAAAGCCTGGTGGCATGGATCGACGAGCACCTTGACGAGATCTACGCCGGCCTGGCGGAAACGCCCACCGCCGTCGAGACCACTCACCGGTTCTTCGCCGCTCCCCAGGGCGTGCTCGCTCATGACACATCCCGGCAGACGCGGCTGCTGCACCGAATGGGGAGGACACCCGAGACGCCCGTACGCGGTCACTGAACCCGGTCGGCTACGCCTCCGTCACCACCACGTACAGCGTCGCCGAGGCGAGGAACGGGCCGTGGGCGAGGTGGTGCAGCCAGGCGGCCGCCTGGTCCTCGGTGAGGTAGCCGGCCTCGACGGCACGGCGGGTGGTGCGCTCGAATCCAAAGGTCCGGTCCGCCGCGCGGACATCGCGGAAGACCTGGGTGGCCGGGATGACCTCCGGCACCCGGAACCCGGCGTCGGTGGCGAGCCGGGCCAGCTGGCGGCCGATGGTGGCGTTGCGGATCACCCGCTCGGTGATGTGGCGGGTGTAGGCGCGGGACAGCGCCGGGTCGGGGTGGTCGACGGCGAGGGTGTCCCAGTCGGGCTCGCCCATCACCAGCCGCCCGCCAGGACGCAGGACCCGGTGGAACTCGGCGAGGGCGCGGGCCGGGTCGTCCACCCACTGGAGCACCCGGTCGGTACGGGCGCGGTCCACGGTGGCGTCGTCCAGCGGAAGGGCGTGGACATCGCCCCGCAGCAGCTCGACGCCCGGACGCGCGGCGATGCGCGGCGCCGCCGCGTCCAGCATCTCCTGGTCACGGTCGACCCCGATGACCGTACCGCCGGGGGCCACCGCCTCCGCGAGGGCCGCGAGATCGGCCCCGGGCCCGCAGCCCGCGTCCAAGACGGCCAGCCCGGCCCGGAGCTCGAGGGCGTCCAGCATCCGTCCCTTGTAGTCGCGCCCCGCGTCGCTCGCGGCGAGCCGGGTGAGGTAGTCGGCGGGCGCGGGCCTGATGGTCTCAAAGATGGAGGAAACGGGAGAGGTCATCGCGTCAGTCAAGCAGAGCCGACCCGCGGAGGCGGGCCTTCCGCGTGCTTCCACTACGCGATCCGGCCACGCGGCGGGGAGCGTCCCGGGAATTCTTATCCATTCACGCTGCTTCACCGGCCGCGCCGCGCGCCCCACAACTACGGTGCGGGCAACCATGTTTGAGGGCAACCGGTCGAAAAAGCGCCAGGAACCACACCACCTGTCCCGAGGAGGTCGGCACAAGGCGGCCCGTGATCCGCGCGCGCACTGGCTGCTCCTCCTCCTCGTCCTCCCCGCGATGTTCGGCCTGCTGATGTTCCAGGGCTGGACCAACCACGAGGTGGACGCGGCGAAGGCGCGGCGGCCGTGCACCAGCCCGGTGCCGCGGGCGCTGGCCGACGGCGGGCCGGTGGTGCAGATCAACGGGGGCCGGGTGCGGACCGTGGGCATGCCCGCCGGGACGGTCGCGCTGACCTACGACGGCGGTCCTGACCCCGTCCAGACGCCGCGCCTGCTGGACCTGTTGCGCCGGTACGACGCGCGGGCCACGTTCTTCGTCTCCGGCGCCAAGGCGGCCCAGTACCCCGACCTCGTACGCCGGATCCGCGCCGAGGGCCATGAGATCGGGTCGAACACCTACACCGGCGCCGACATGGGCACGGCGTCCTCCAGCCGCTCCCGGATGGAACTGTCGCTGACCGAGTCGGCGCTGGCGGGGTCCGTGGGGGTCCAGCCGAGGCTGCTGCGGCTGCCGCTGACCACCGATGTGGACACGCTGTGCGGCGACGAGTGGCAGGCGGCGCGGCGCGTGGCCGCGGAGGGCTATGCGCTGGTGGCCGCCGACCGGTCGGGCACGAAGCCCTCGCAGGGGATGGTCCGGCAGTTCAGCCAGACGGACACCGCGTACCAGGAGACGGAGAAGCTGCTCAAGGACCCGCGCGCCAAGAAGTTCACCACCGTGACCGGCGGGCTCGGCGTGCCCCCGGTCGACGTCCCGGTCTCCGGCCTGGAGCGCTGGGAGGGCAAGGCCCTGATCTGGGTCGCGGCCATCGGCCGGGGCTTCGTGTCCACCATGACCTGGGTGCTGGGGATCGCGGGGGCGCTGGGGGTGCTGCGGCTGCTGATGCTCGTGCTGTTCGCGCGTACCCATGTCCGGCGGCTCACCCGCTTCCGGCCCGTAAAGCAGGTCAACGAGCCGGTGACGGTGCTGATCCCCGCGTACAACGAGGAGGCGGGCATCGAGGCCACCATCCGCTCGCTGCTCGCCTCCACCCATCAGCGGCTGCAAGTGGTCGTGATCGACGACGGCTCGACGGACCGTACGGCCGATATCGCCGCGAGCGTCAAGGACCGCCGGGTGCTGGTGGTCCGGCAGCCCAACGCGGGCAAGGCTGCGGCCCTCAACACCGGTCTGGCGCACACCAAGCACGACATCGTGGTGATGGTCGACGCCGACACCGTCTTCGAACCGGACGCCATCCACCAGCTCATCCAGCCGCTCGCCCACCCGGCCATCGGCGCGGTCAGCGGCAACACCAAGGTGGGCAACCGGCGCAGTCTGCTGGGCAGGTGGCAGCACCTGGAGTACGTCTTCGGGTTCAACCTCGACCGGCGGATGTTCGAGGTGCTGGAGTGCATGCCGACCGTGCCCGGCGCCATCGGGGCCTTCCGGCGGGACGCGGTGATGGGCGTCGGCGGGGTCAGCGAGGACACCCTCGCCGAGGACACCGACCTCACCATGGCGCTGTGGCGGGCGGGCTGGCGGGTGGTGTACGAGGAGACCGCCGTCGCCTGGACCGAGGTGCCCACCTCGCTGCGCCAGCTGTGGCGGCAGCGGTACCGCTGGGGGTACGGCACGCTCCAGGCCATGTGGAAACACCGCCGCGCGGTGATCTCACTGGGCTCGGTGGGGCGGTTCGGCCGCCGGGGGCTCAGCTATCTCACGCTCTTCCAGGTGCTGCTGCCACTGCTGGCGCCCGTGATCGACCTCTTCGCCCTGTACGGCGCGCTCTTCCTCGACCCGGCGGAGGCGGCCGGGGTGTGGTTCGGCTATCTCACCGTCCAGGTGGTCTGCGCCGGGTACGCGCTGCGGCTGGACGGGGAGCGGATGCGGGCGCTGTGGTCCCTGCCGTTCCAGCTCTTCGTCTACCGGCAGCTGATGTATCTGGTGGTCATCCAGTCCGTGGTCGCCCTTCTGCTCGGGACGCGGCTGCGGTGGCACCGCATCCAGCGCTCCGGGACGGCCGCGCAGGCGCTCGGCGAGGCACCCGCGCACCGGAGCCTGACATCGCGGTGACGTACGGAGGGGTCGCGTACGGAGGGGTGACGCACCGAGGGCGGCATACGACGGGGTGACGTACGGCGACCGGGTCCGCGTTCAACGCGGCACCGAAGTTGTCATACCTCTATGAACGGACGGCGGGCGCCTCCGGCCGCTCGGCAGACTGCCGCACATGAGCGATCGGTTGGACGGGTGGGCCGCCGGGGACCGGCCGTCGGCGCGGGCCTGGGAGATCTCGACGGCGGACACGCAGAGCATCCCCGTACAGGGGGCCCAGGGCATGCCCGCAGCCGGATCCCAGGGCGTCCCCGTACCGGGGCCGTCCGCGCCACCAGGTGCCCCCGCGCCCCACGGCGTCCCCACCAAAGCGGCCCCCTACCGGACGGGCGACGAGACCCGCGCCCCCGAGCCCCTACCCCCACCCGTGCCCACCCCCACCGTCCGGCGCCGCGCCCCCAAGGAGCCGCTCAGCCGGCGCCGCCGGATCGTCAGGCTGACCGTCGTGGCGGTCTCCGTGCTGCTCCTCGCCTCCGGCGGCGCCTACGTCTGGGCCGACACCCAGCTCAACCGCGAGGTCGACCTCGGCAGGGCTCCGGACCGCCCACCGCCCGGCAAGGGCACCAACTACCTCATCGTGGGCTCCGACAGCCGGGAGGGCCTTTCCGAGGAGGCCAGGAAGAGCCTGCGCACCGGCTCGGCCGAGGGCCGCCGCACCGACTCGATGATGATCCTGCACACCGGCTCCAACGGCACCACGATGATGAGCCTGCCGCGCGACTCCTGGGTGAACGTCCCCGGTTTCGTCCGCCCCGAGACCGGCAGGCGCTACAACCCGTCCCAGAACAAGCTGAACGCGGCCTATTCGATGGGCGGCCCCGATCTGCTCGTCTCGACCATCGAACGCAACACGGGACTGCGCATCGACCACTACGCGGAGATCGGCTTCTCCGGGTTCGTGGACGTCGTGGACGCGGTGGGCGGGGTGCGGATGTGTGTGGACCGGGACATCAAGGACCCCAAGTCCGGGCTGGATCTGAAGAAGGGCTGCCACACCCTCGACGGCGCGAAGGCGCTCGCGTTCGTCCGCCAGCGCAAGCAGGAGGCCAAGGGCGACCTGGGCCGCACCCAGAACCAGCAGAAGTTCCTGGCCGCGCTCGCCAACAAGGCCGCCACACCGGGCGTCCTGGCCAACCCGTTCGCCGCCTTCCCGACCGTACGCGCGGGTCTGGACACCCTGATCGTGGACAAGGACATGGGCCTGCCCACCCTGATGTCCCTGTTCGAGGCGGTGAAGGGCGTCACCTCGGGCAACGGCAGGCAGCTCAACGTCCCGGTGTCCAACACCAACCTCCGGACCTCCAAGGGCAGCGCGGTGCAGTGGAACGAGGCGCGGGCGCGGCGCCTGTTCGACCAGTTGCGGAACGACCAGCCGGTGACGATCGCCCCGCCAACGCCGTAAGGCCGACGCCGTAAGGCCGACACCGTAAGCCCGACACCGTAAGGCGGGCCTGAACCGCGCACGCGTCTTCCCCAACGCGAGTGGCAACGGGTTTCATGGACGGACGCTGATCGACTGCGCTCGCAAGCGCGCGAGGAGGTCCGAGGTTGTCCGCGCTCTCCGCCCGCCCCGCCCGCACCTGGCCCCGCTCCGCCAAGAGCCGTACCGGCGGCCCCCGCTGGTCCCCGAGGCTGCGCCGCCGACTGGCCGCCGACGCCGCGCTGCTGGTCGTCGCCGCCGCGTTCCTGCTCCCGCTCGCCTGGCTGGTCCTGGCCTCGATCGACAACGATGCCACCCTGCGGGTCTCGGCGCCCGACTCGCCCACGATGGAACACTTCTCGGCGGTGTGGACGGACGAGATCACCTTCACGCCGATGCTCAACAGCCTGCTCCTGTGCGGCGGCGCCACGATCCTGACCGTCGCCTGCGCGGCCCTCGCCGCCTATCCCCTCTCCCGCTTCCGCTCCCGCGTCGTGCGCCCGTATCTGCTGACGGTCCTCTTCACCACCTGTCTGCCGATCACCGCGATCATGGTTCCGGTCTATGGACTCTTCGTCCAGGTGGACCTCATCGACACCATGTCCGGCACCGCCCTCTTCCTCGC
Organism: Streptomyces javensis; assembly: GCF_039525925.1. Lineage (NCBI taxonomy): Bacteria > Bacillati > Actinomycetota > Actinomycetes > Kitasatosporales > Streptomycetaceae > Streptomyces > Streptomyces javensis. Next base: position 188,195 of record NZ_BAAAIF010000004.1, read on the forward strand.
CGCGTCCCAACTCCCGTTCGCGATCTGGCTGATGAAGAACTTCATGGACGGCGTACCGGTGATCCTGGAGGAGGCGGCGTGGACCGACGGCGCGTCCTGGCTACAGAGCCTGATCCGGGTGATCCTGCCGCTGATGGGTCCGGGCATCACGGTCGTGATGATCTACAGCTTCATCATGATGTGGGGCAACTTCTTCATCCCCTTCATGCTGCTGCTCTCCCCCGAACAACTCCCCGCGTCCGTCTCGATCTTCACCTTCTTCGGCAACCACGGCCAGGTCGTCTACGGCCAGCTGGCCGCCTTCTCGATCCTCTACTCCACGCCCGTGCTCCTGCTCTACGTCCTGATCTCCCGCCGCCTGGGCGGCGGCTTCGCCCTGGGCGGCGCCGTCAAGGGATGACCCGCTTCCTGACCGGCCTCAGCCGCCCGGCCTCAGCCGCCCGGCAGGCTCGGCGCCGCGCAGCCGTGGTGTTCGGCCGAGGCGGCGGCGAAGGCCGCCAGCGCGGCGCGTTCGTAGGCGAGGTCGGGGCGGCGGCGGGTCTCGCCGTCGGCGGCGTCGGCGCGGATGAGGTAGAGCGCGGGCTGGGCGCCGCGCGGGCAGGTGGCACCGGCCCAGTAGGCGCTGCGGCCGAGCCGCCCGGCGGGCTTCTCCGCGGGGGTCACGTTCTCGTAGTCGTAGTCCCGGGTGTACTGGGAGCGGGCGTCCTCCGCGTAGGGGCCGTAGTACGCCTCCAGCCGGTACAGCGGTGAGCCGTCCCGGGTGCCGAGGACGCAAGCCTCGCGCGGTGCGCGGTCGCGGGCGGTCTCGCGGGCGGTGGAGACGGCGGAGCGGGAGGCGGTGGGGACGGCCGCGCAGGTGCCCTTGGCACCGAGCAGCGGCTCGTACTCGTCCTCGTTCACCGGCAGGCCGACGCTGCGGACCGGCTTGCCCAGACGCGCGCCACAGCCCCAGTGGTCGTTGGCCGCCTCGGCGGTCGCGGTGGCGGTGCGGACGAAGTCGGGGCGGACGGCGGGGTCGTCGAGGGTGGCCGCGCCGCGCAGCGCCGTCTCGACGGTGATCAGCAGACTGTCGCCGCGCCGGGCGCAGTCGAGCAGTACGGCGGTGGTGGCCGTGCCGTCCTCGGCGTCGTCCAGCCGTGCGGTGTCGGTGGCGAACAGGCCGGACCAGCCGTGGCCGAGGGGGACGGGGAGCGTGCGGCGGGCGGGTACGGCGGTGTAGAGGTCGTCGTATCCGTACTCGGCGCGGGGGCGGGGCGAGCCCGCGATGGAGACGGCGATGTGGCCGGTGTCCTCGGCGGTGATCCGGCAGTGGACGGAGAGGGAGTTGGCCCGCTTGGCGCCGCCCCCGTCGCTCTTGGCGCTCCCGTCGCTCCCGTCGCTCTCGTTGGCCTCGTCGCTCCCCTCGCTCCCGGAGGCCGTCTTGCCGAAGGAGCCCTCGGCGCGGTTCGTGACGTCCAGTTCGGTGTCGTCGCCGAGCACCGAGCGGACCTCGCCGACCGGAAGGACCCCGTCGCAGGCCCCCTCCAGCGCCCGGTCCGCGCTGCCCACGAACCAGACGAACGCTCCAGTGAGGGCGGCCAGCGCCACCGCCACGGCCACCAGGGCGCGGATCCGGCGCCGGGTGAGTGCGGGGCGGGTCGGTGCGGATCGGGTCAGTGCCACTGCTCGACCTCCCCGAGCACCTTGGTGTCACGGCACTTCGCGGACGCGGGCCAGCCGTCGTCGGCGTCGAGATAGCGGTCCAGGACCGTACGCGCGGCGGTGGAGAGCCTGGCCCGGTCCTTGCCGCCGATGACGGCCGTCTCGCCGTCCTCGAGCCGGATCTCGGGGAGGACGGCCACCCGGTGGTAGGTGGTGCGGCCTCCGCACACCGACCGCGCCCACAGGGCGAGTTGGGGCCGTCCGGCATAGGAGGAGACGCGGTCCTCCTGCGGCGCTCCAGGCTCAGCGTCCGCCTCGGAACCGGCCTCGGACGCGGGCCTGTCGTCCTCCGCTCCCCACCCGGGCACATGGCCCTCGCGTTCATAGGAGTCGTACGCCGACCGGCCGAGGATCCCCGACCAGCTGGCCGCCTCGACCTCGGTGACCTGCCACTGCTTCGGGCGCGGGCGCTCACCGGCGTTCTTCTCCGCGTCCCACTCCCCGGCGCAGGCGCTCAGACCAGGGGACTCCTGGAGATCGCCGAGGGTGGTCCAGGAGCCGGAGGCGACACCGGGGAGCGAGGAACCGTCGATCCACTCGCATTTGCGCAGGCCCTGGCCGGGCGCGCCATGGGTCTCGTCCGTGTCCACCACGGCGGTCGGCGTCGTGAGCGGTCCGGAGCCGCAGTGCTGGGCCTTGGTGAGGGCGTTGGCGACGTGTACGGCGGTGCGGAAGCCGAGGAGCGCGGTGGCGCGGTCCGGCTTGCCGCTCCCCGCCGTCGCGCCGTCCGCCGAGTCGGTCCCGTCAGTCCCGTCAGTCCCGTCGGTCCCGTCGTCGGTCCCGTCCGTCACCCGGGCCGTCACATACAGATCGGTCGTGGGGCGGACCCGGCCGCCGAGCCCACCCTGGCAGTCGGCCACCAGCCAGGCGCCCCGCTTCCCGTACTGGCCGGTGGTGCCCGGCGCCACGAAGGTGCCACGGCCACCGGCCGGTTCGAGGAGGTCCCGGGTCTCGACGGCCTCGGGCACATCGGAGACCAGCGCCTCGGCGTGGACCGTGACCCCGTAGCCGTCGCCCCACGACAGCGAGCAGTCCAGCAGCGAGCGGCTCTCCTGGCCGGGGGCGAGCATCGTGCCGTGCTGTCTGAGCTCGCCCGGCCGCTCGTCACGCACCAGCCGCGCGAGGTCGCCGTACGGCAGGGTGCCGTCGCATGCCTTCCTCAACTGGGCCCGGTTGGCGGCGAGATGGCCACCGCCGCTGTCCCGGGTCGCGAGGACGGCCCCCGCGATGCCCACGACCGCCATCAGTACGACAAGGGGCGTGCGGCGCTGCCACACACGGCCCCATAAACCACGCATCCCGCCCTTAACTCCTTACATCCCCTGACCAGTTCCCCCTTGATCAGGCGGGGACAGTATCAGAGGGCCGGAACCACGGCGGCGGCGCGGGCTACCCCTTCGCCCCGGACGGCTCCCCCTTCGTCTCCGACGGCCGCCCTTTCGCCCCCGAGCCCACCGGGTCGAAGCGGAAGACCTGCCCCGGGGCGTCGGACCGGCACGGCAGCTGGACCACATGGGCCCAGTGCCGGGTGGTGCCGCCGGGCAGCGTCAGGCACTGGCCGGTGTGCGCGGGCCGCAGCCGGAACCCCTCGGCGGGCCGGTCCACGGCCTCCAGCCGGAACTCCTCGCCCGCTCCCCGGGTCTCGCAGTAGTCGTCCCCCAGCCAGGCGCCCTCGGCCTTGCTCTGGCCCATGATTCCGGAGCAGCCCGGGCCGTGTTCGGGGTGCAGGGTGGCGAGCTGCCAGAGCCCGTCGTCCAGGCGCTTGAGCGAGAACGAGGGGAAGACCTCCGCGCACGGCACCTGATAGACCCAGGAGGTCTTGTCCGTCCGGCGTTCGGACAGACACAGCGAGGAGTGGACGGCCCGGATCCGGTACTTCCCGGGCGCGGGTGCGGGCGTGGGCGTGGCCGTCCGATCGTCCGGAGAGACGGCCACGGACCCGCCGCCCCCGCCACCCTCGTCGTCATGTGCCCGCCATGCGAGCACGGCGGCGACGGCGGCCACGACCACCGTCAGCCCGAGCGCGGTGCCCAGCATCGGCATCCGTAAGCGCCGGGCGCCCGCCTCGGCCGGACGGGCGACGGAGGGGGCGGCAGGCGCCGCGGGCTCACCGTGCTCGACCGGCGCGACGGGCCCGCCCGACACAGCCACCTCGACCGACTCAGCCGCCTCGCCCGCCCTAGCCGACTCGACCGACCCGTCCGCCTCAGCCGACCCGCCCGCCTCAGCCGACTCGACCCGTTCGACCCGCTCGATCGAGGTCGCGAGGTCCTTCCGTACGGCCAGCCACACCGTGAGCTCCGCGGGCCCCACCCCACAGGCCCGCACGAAGGCCGCGACCAACTCCTCGCGGGGCAGCGTGGCGCGCGCGAGCATATTGGCGACCGTGCTGCGCGGCAGTACGTCCCCGAGCGCGTCCGCCCGCGCGGCCAGCTCCCGGTAGGTCAGCCGGGACCAGTCCTTGAGCGCCTGAAGCGCGGCGATGAACTCAGCGGCGCTCCGCGCCTCCCGTGGATCCGGAGCCCTGTCGGCATCGGCCATCTGTCGTTCTCTCCCCCACCCCTGTGTCCCGCCCCTGTCCGGGACTGGCCCGGAATGTGTCCCGGACACGGGACAGCCTTGTTCACACCAGGCACTTGTTCAAGGGTGAACCTCGCCAACGGCACACAGCCGCAGCGGCCTTGATCTTCCACGGGGGGATGATCAAGGCCGCTGCGGCCGACGAAGACGAGAGAAGACGAGAGCAGACGAGAAAGGGAGACCTGGCGGCCGTGGCCGATCAGAAGACCGACTCGGCCTCGTCCATCCGGTCCACCGGCACGGTCTTGAGCTCGGTGACCGCGTTGGCGATCGGCACCATCGTGATGTCCGTGCCGCGCAGCGCGGTCATCATGCCGAAGTCGCCCCGGTGCGCCGCCTCGACGGCGTGCCAGCCGAAGCGGGTGGCCAGCACGCGGTCGTACGCGGTGGGCGTGCCGCCGCGCTGCACATGCCCCAGGATGACCGGGCGGGCCTCCTTGCCCAGGCGCCGCTCCAGCTCGGCCGCGAGGCGGTTGCCGATCCCGGTGAACCGCTCATGGCCGTACTGGTCGATCTCGCCCTTCTGGTACTCCATGGAGCCCTCGGCCGGGTGCGCGCCCTCGGCGACGCAGATGACCGCGAACTTCTTGCCGCGGGCGAACCGCTCCTCGACCATCTTCACCAGCCCGTCGACCTCGAAGGGCCGCTCCGGCAGGCAGATGCCGTGGGCGCCGCCGGCCATCCCGGACTCCAGCGCGATCCAGCCCGCGTGGCGCCCCATGACCTCGACGACCATCACCCGCTGATGGGATTCGGCGGTGGTCTTCAGCCGGTCCATGGCCTCGGTGGCGACGCCGACGGCGGTGTCGAAGCCGAAGGTGCGGTCGGTGGAGGAGATGTCGTTGTCGATCGTCTTGGGGACGCCGACGATCGGGAGCCCGGCGTCGGAGAGCATCCGCGCCGCGGTGAGGGTGCCCTCGCCGCCGATCGGGATCAGTACGTCTATCCCGTAGTCCCGGGCGTGGTCCTTCGAGGTCTCGCACGCCTCGCGCAGCCGGGCGCGCTCCAGGCGGGAGGAACCGAGGATGGTGCCGCCGCGGGCGAGGATGCCGCTGACGGCGTCGAGGTCGAGCTTGCGGTGACGGCCGTCGAGGAGCCCCTTGAAGCCGTCCTCGAAACCGATCACCTCGTCTCCGTGGCCGGCGACCGCGCGGTGCACCACCGACCGGATCACAGCGTTGAGACCGGGGCAGTCGCCGCCTGCGGTGAGAACTCCGATGCGCATCGTGCTGTGTCTCCTGCTCCCTACGGGTAGATGTGAGCCAGTCCGATTGTTTCATGGGCGGAGTGGTGCTGTATCCCCCGAGCGACAAGCGCCTTAATCACGGTCGCGGGTATTGTCAAGAGGACTGGGCCGGTGAATGTGGCCGATTTGTGTCCGATGGGCGCACATAACGAAAACACCGACGAACGCCAGAGGAACGGAGAGCACGCGTGACACGCAGCGTGTACGTGACCGGAGTCGAGCGTGGCGACGGACGCCAGGTCGTGGAGCTGGGGGTCATGGAGCTCCTGACCCGCCATGTCGACCGGGTCGGCGTCTTCCGCCCCCTGGTCCACGACGACCCCGACCGCCTCTTCGACCTGCTGCGGGCGCGCTACCGGCTCAGCCAGTCACCGGAGTCCGTCTTCGGCATGCGTTACGAGGACGCGGCCACGCTCCAGGCCGAGCGGGGCACCGACGAGCTGGTCTCACAGCTGGTCGGCCGCTTCCACGAGGTCGCCGACGCGTATGACTACGTGCTGGTGCTGGGCAGCGACTACGCGGCCACCAGCCTCCCGGACGAGCTGGGGCTGAACGCCCGGCTGGCCAATGAGTTCGGCGCCTCGGTGATCACGGTGGTCGGCGGACAGGGCCAGACCGCCGAGTCGGCCGGCGCCGAGGCCCACAACGCCTACCGCGCCTATGAGGGGCGGGGCTGCGAGGTGGTCGCGGTGGTCGTCAACCGAGTGGCGCCCGGCGACCGCGAGGCCATCGCCGAGCGGCTGGCCGCCAAGCTGCCGGTCCCCAGCTATGTGCTGCCCGAGGACGGGTCGCTGTCGGCGCCCACCGTCTCCCAGATCGTCCGCTCGCTGGGCGCCGAGGTGCTGCTCGGCGATCACACCGGGCTCTCCCGGGACGTGCGGGACTTCGTCTTCGGCGGCGCGATGCTGCCGAGCTTCCTGCCCGCGCTGACCGAGGGCTGCCTGGTGGTGACGCCCGGAGACCGCGCCGACCTGATCGTCGGCGCGCTCGCCGCGCACAGCGCGGGCGCCCCGCCGATCGCCGGGGTGCTGCTCACCCTGGACGAGCGGCCGGGTCCGGACATCCTGGCGCTGGCCTCGCGGCTGGCCCCGGGGACCCCGGTGGTGTCGGTCGCGGGCGGGTCCTTCCCGACGGCGGCCGAGCTGTTCGCCGTCGAGGGCAAGCTCACGGCGAGCGCGCCGCGCAAGGCGGAGACCGCGCTGGGCCTCTTCGAGCGGCATGTGGACACCGCGGCGCTGACCGAGCGCATCTCGGTGGGCCGCTCCAGCCGGGTCACCCCGATGATGTTCGAGCGCGAGCTGATCGAGCGGTCCCGGTCCCACCGCCGCCGGGTGGTGCTGCCCGAGGGCGCGGAGGAGCGGGTGCTGCGCGCCGCCGACGTACTGCTCCGCCGCGATGTGTGCGATCTCACACTGCTGGGCGAGGAGGAGCCGATCCGCAAGCGCGCCGCCGAGCTCGGCATCCAGCTCGCCGAGGCGCAGATCATCGATCCGCAGACCTCCCCGCTGCGGGAGCGCTTCGCGGAGAGCTACGCGAAGCTGCGCGCCCACAAGGGCGTCTCCTACGAGCTGGCGTACGACGTGGTGGCCGACGTCTCGTACTTCGGCACGCTGATGGTCCAGGAGGGGCTGGCCGACGGCATGGTCTCGGGCGCGGTGCACTCCACCGCCGCCACCATCCGGCCCGCCTTCGAGATCATCAAGACCGCGCCGGGCGCCCAGATCGTCTCCTCGGTGTTCTTCATGTGCCTGGCCGACCGGGTGCTGGTGTACGGCGACTGCGCGGTCAACCCCGACCCGGGCGCCGAGCAGCTGGCCGACATCGCCATCCAGTCGGCGACGACGGCCGCCAAGTTCGGGGTGGAGCCGAGGATCGCGATGCTGTCGTACTCCACCGGCACCTCGGGCTCCGGCGCGGACGTGGACAAGGTGCGCAAGGCGACCGAGCTGGTCCGCGAGCGCCGTCCGGATCTGCTGGTCGAGGGCCCGATCCAGTACGACGCGGCGGTGGACGCCGCGGTGGCGGCGACCAAGCTGCCCGAGTCCGAGGTGGCGGGCAGGGCCACCGTGCTGATCTTCCCGGACCTGAACACCGGCAACAACACCTACAAGGCCGTGCAGCGCTCGGCGGGCGCCGTCGCGGTCGGCCCGGTGCTCCAGGGCCTGCGCAAGCCGGTGAACGACCTGTCCCGAGGGGCACTCGTCCAGGACATCGTCAACACCGTCTCGATCACCGCCATCCAGGCCCAGTCCCCGGCGGCCGCCGCCTCTCCGGCCTCCTCGACTTCCCCGACCTCTCCGACTTCCCCGACACAGAAGGCGCAGTCCGCGTGAACGGCTCCCGAGTCCTCGTCCTCAACTCCGGCTCCTCGTCCGTGAAGTACCAGCTGCTGGACATGGCCGACGGCTCCCGTCCGGCCTCCGGCATCGTGGAGCGGATCGGTGAGGGCCCCGTCGCCGACCACGCGGCGGCCCTCAAGCAGGTGGCCGACGAGCTGGCCGCCGAGGGCCTGGGCCTCGACTCGCCCGAGCTGGCGGCGGTCGGCCACCGGGTGGTGCACGGCGGCACCCGGTTCACCGAGCCGACCCTGATCACCGACGAGGTGGTCCAGGAGATCGAGAAGCTGATCCCGCTGGCCCCGCTGCACAACCCGGCCAATGTCACCGGGATCAAGGTGGCCCGCTCGCTGCGCCCGGACCTGCCGCAGGTCGCGGTCTTCGACACGGCGTTCCACTCCACCATCCCGGAGGCGGCGGCGCGCTACGCGATCGACGTGGCGACCGCCGACCGCTGGGGGGTGCGGCGCTACGGCTTCCACGGCACCTCGCACGCGTATGTCTCGCGGGCCACCGCCGCGCTGCTGGGCAAGGAGCCGGCGGAGGTCAACACGATCGTGCTGCACCTGGGCAACGGGGCCAGCGCCTCGGCGGTGCGCGGCGGCCGGTGTGTGGAGACCTCGATGGGGCTGACCCCTTTGGAGGGCCTGGTGATGGGTACCCGTTCCGGGGACATCGACCCGGCGGCGATCTTCCATCTGTCCCGGGTGGGCGGCATGTCGACCGATGAGATCGACACGCTGCTCAACAAGCGCAGCGGTCTTGCCGGGCTGTGCGGGGACAACGACATGCGCGAGATCGGCCGCCGGATGGGCGAGGGCGACCGGGCCGCCCAGCTCGCCTTCGACATCTACATCCACCGACTGCGGAAGTATGTGGGCGCGTACACCGCGGTGCTCGGACGGGTGGACGCCATCGCGTTCACCGCCGGTGTGGGGGAGAACTCCGCGGCGGTACGGGAGGCGGCGATGCGCGACCTCACCGCGTTCGGCATCCAGGTGGACGGCGTCCGCAACGCGCTGCGCTCCGCCACGGCGCGGCTGATCTCCACGGAGGACAGCCGGGTCGCGGTGGCCGTGGTGCCCACCGATGAGGAGATGGAGATCGCCAGCCAGACGTATCACCTGGTCAGCGCCTAGGCTCCGGTTCCGCTCCGCTGTGCCCTTGACTTAAATATTCCGCTCCGAAACAAACCCGATAGGATCTGCCCCATGCGCCGTTCCAAAATCGTCTGCACTCTGGGCCCCGCCGTCGACTCCTACGACCAGCTGAAGTCCCTGATCGAGGCCGGGATGAACGTGGCCCGGTTCAACATGAGCCACGGAAGCCACCCGGAGCACGAGGAGCGGTACCACCGCGTCCGCAAGGCCTCCGAGGAGACCGGGCACGCGGTCGGCGTCCTCGCCGACCTCCAGGGCCCCAAGATCCGTCTGGAGACCTTCAAGGACGGACCGGTGGAGCTGGTCCGCGGGGATGAGTTCATCATCACCACCGAGGACGTGGACGGTGACCGGACCATCTGCGGCACCACCTACAAGGGGCTGCCGGGCGATGTCTCCAAGGGCGACCAGGTCCTGATCAACGACGGCAACGTCGAGCTGCGGGTCACCGCCGTCGAGGGCTCGCGGGTGCGGACCATCGTCATCGAGGGCGGGGTGATCTCCGACCACAAGGGGATCAACCTGCCGGGCGCGGCGGTCAATGTGCCCGCGCTGTCCGAGAAGGACATCGAGGACCTGAAGTTCGCCCTGCGGATGGGCTGCGACATGGTCGCCCTGTCCTTCGTCCGGGACGCGGCCGACGTCCGGGACGTCCACCGGATCATGGACGAGGTGGGCCGCCGGGTACCGGTGATCGCCAAGGTGGAGAAGCCGCAGGCGGTCGCCAATATGACCGAGGTCGTCGCGGCCTTCGACGGGGTGATGGTGGCCCGTGGTGACCTCGCGGTGGAGTATCCGCTGGAGAAGGTCCCGATGGTGCAGAAGCGGCTGATCGAGCTCTGCCGCCGCAACGCCAAGCCGGTGATCGTCGCGACCCAGATGATGGAGTCGATGATCACCAACTCCCGGCCGACCCGCGCCGAGGCGTCCGACGTCGCCAACGCGATCCTGGACGGCGCCGACGCGGTGATGCTCTCCGCCGAGTCCTCGGTCGGCTCGTACCCCATCGAAACCGTCAAGGTGATGTCCCGGATCGTCGAGGCCGCCGAGCAGGAGCTGCTCTCGCGCGGTCTCCAGCCGCTGGTGCCCGGCAAGAAGCCGCGCACCCAGGGCGGTTCGGTGGCCCGCGCGGCCGCCGAGATCGCCGACTTCCTGGGCGCCAAGTCGCTGGTGGCCTTCACCCAGTCCGGCGACACCGCGCGCCGGCTCTCCCGCTACCGCGCCCAGCAGCCGATCCTGGCCTTCACCACCGACGCGTCCACCCGCAACCAGCTCACGCTGAGCTGGGGCGTGGAGTCCTTCGTGGTGCCGTACGTCGAGCACACCGACGCGATGGTGGACCTGGTCGACGCCGAGCTGCTGAAGCTGGGCCGCTACACCGAGGGCGACACCATGATCATCACCGCCGGTTCGCCCCCCGGCGTCCCCGGCACCACCAACATGGTCCGGGTGCACCACCTGGGCGGCGCGAGCCAGTAGGCGCCGAACCCGCCCCTAACGCGTCCGTGGGCACCGTCTCCGAGTGGAGGCGGTGCCCACGGGCGTTTCCCTCCTCATGGAGGGGTGTGCGGCTCCCGAACGGGTCGGTGGGGGCGCGGGATCACTCCCCGGTCTTGAACAGATGCATACCCGGAACGGTCAGGTCGCCACCGAACTGACCGGCCTGGGTGACCGTGACATCGGTGAAGAACACCTCGGGGATGTTCACCGGCGGCGGGCTCTTGGGGCTGAAGGTGATCGGGATGAGCCCCAGCAGGTTCCCCTTCAGCTCCTCGGTGTACATGGTCACCGTGCCGTTGCGGATGGTCGAGGTGGACCCGTCGCGCGCCTGCACATGCGTGGTGGTCCCGGCCGGTCCCACCACCAGCTGGTGGAGGTCCTTGATGTCCACGCCCGAGGCGGTGAACTTCAGGACCTTCTTGATCTGGCCCCCCTGCGTCTTGACCTCCACGATGCCCTTGTAGTCCAGGCCGTGCAGGCTCAGCATCGTGCTCTTGAGGGTCCAGGGGTCCTCGGGCAGCAGGCTCGGGGTCGGGTCCGTCTCGGCGTTCTCGTACGCGTCGGCGTCGAACTTCGGGCAGGGGAACGCCTCCTTGCCGTCCGCGTCCTTCGAGGCGGACGCGGAGGGCTTGGGAAGCGCCTTGTCCGCCTTGTCCTTGGCGTCGTCGACGGTCTTGCCCACCCCGTCCACGGTGTCCTTGACGCCCTTGCCCACCTTGTCCACCGTGTCCTTGACCGGATCGGTGAGCTTGTCGGAGGACTTGGACGGGGACGGCGACGAGCTGGGCTTGTCGCTGGAGGACGGGCTCGGCGAGGCGCTCGGCTCGGCCGACTCGTCCCCGCTCTTGTCATCGGGCGTGAGGACGTCGTGGAGCGTGTCCCCGAGACCCAGCGGGTCCAGCGGGTTCTTGGACTTGGAGGGGCTCGGCGAGGCCGACGGCTCCTTCGACTCCTTCTCGTCCTCGGAGCCGGACGACGGAGCGGAGGAGGAACTGGACGGGGACGGCGTGGGAGTGGCCTTGTCGTCCCGGGACCCGGTCTGGCCACCCGAGGACTCCTCGGAGCCCTTGGAGCCGTCCTGGGAGCCCTTCTCGGACGAATCCTTGGCGTCCTTGTCCTTGGCGTCCTTGTCCTCGCCCTGGGCGTCCTTGCTGCCCTTGGCGTCGTCCTTGTCCGCCTCGTCCGGCTGCGACACACACGGCCCGGGCTTGTAGCGGTCCTCGGGCCGGGGGTTGGCCGAGGCGAGCTGCGGAGTGAGCCCCATGCCCATCAGCACGGCCGTCGGCATGGCGGCCAGCGCTATGGCCTTGCCGGCGGGCACCTGAAGGCGGGTGAGTACCGACTTCTTCGGTGCCGCGTGCCGCGGGCCGGTTCTGACCCGGCGTGGGCTCACTCCCTCCGGCTGCTCGGGTCGGTCTTCACCCCGCACGGTGCCTCCCATTCCTGGCTTCCTGGTCCGGCGCGGACCCGGCCCCGGCCGGCTCCGGCACGCTGTCACCGTTCCCGTCGTCCTCTGAGGCGTTTCCCGGCCCCTCGGCCGGCTGCGCGGAGGGAGCCTCCCCGGGGGCCCAGGCAATGCTCATGCCGCCGCCGAACAGCGCGAGCAGGAAACCCATCAAGAAGCCGCCGAAGTTCGAGACGGGGATCGACACCAGACCGAGCAGGATCGTGGCGACTCCGGCGAACACCCGCACCATGGGCTGAAACCACATGGTCAGGCCCAGGACCACCAGCAACACCCCGATGATCAGCGAGGCCGATCCGGCGGTGGTGGACATGTTGATGGTGAATCCACCGGCGTTGAGGTCGTTGTACGGGAAGTACATGATCGGTACGCCCGCCAGCAGGCTCAACAGCCCGGCCCAGAACGGGCGCTGCCAGCGCCATGCCCTGAAGGACCCCCGCCAACGGCTGATACGGTCACTCGCCCCCGGCGACTCGGCACTCATTGAAAACAGCTCCCTGGGGCTGGCGATCGGTGTGATCGCGGTTGTTCTACAGCGGTACTAGCCTGGCGCATACACGCTGCGGGTCGATGCCCGGGTGAGGGGCAGCACCGCGGCCCCCCACCCTTGGCTCAGCTGATCAGAAGCACTCGTTCTTGCCCTTGCTGACCTTCATCGAAAGGCCGGAGAGCTTGAACGTGCCCGCGCTGGTCGCCCAGGCGGTCTGCTTCACACCGGTCAGCGTGGCGGAATCGGACTGCTGGCCGAACGAACCGGGATCGGCCGCGTCGCCCTTGTTGATGCCGGGACCCTTGTGGGCGTCACCCGCCGCGACACCGATGTCGATCCCGCGGAACGTGGCGTCCGCGTTGAGCTGATCGAGATCGATGAAGAGGTTCTTTGCCTCAACCTGCTTGCTGCCGTTGCCGGCCGTCAGCTTCAGCGACACATCGCCGAAGACCGGAACCGGGATCACGACGGACTGGCACAGGCCCTTGAGCTTCGCGCTCTTGAACGCCGACACCGCGACGGGGATCTTCTTGCCCCCGTGCTGGGTGTCAAGCGCGCCGTACTGCGCGAACCCGGTGCCGTCGAGCCGGTCGACCGAGACCTTGAACTGCTGACCGGACACGTTGAACGAGGCCGCGAGCGCACCCTGGGACAGGGCGACGCCGATCGCGGCCGTGGCAGCAACGCTCGGCACCATGACAACGGCGAACCGCTTCCATCTGGTGCCGCCACGAGCCACGGACTCCATGACTTTCCTCCTTCTCGGACGTACATCTCCGGCCGGGGCGGGGCCCCGGACCTGGGATGGGAGAAGTGCTACGTCCTCGGGAAGGAGAGCGCCCACGTCTCACAGGCGCACACCGCACCCGAAACACCGGCGATCACCCCCGAGCGACAACCACTGGCCACGCAATCTCGCGCAACCTCCTGGACAGGCCCTGCCTTGTGGGCAGAGACCCCCCTGTCCACGGCCGACGCCACTGCCGCCGACCTGCCCGGTGGGGACCCAACCACACCGACGCGCCGACCGGATGCCGAGCTACGGGGGGATGGACCGAGCTTGGCCGATCGTGGTCCATTCCCGGCCTGGGCACAAGGGGTTCGTTACTAGCGAGTAACGGACGGATAACCGAACCGCGGCAGGACGGTCGAGATCGGCCACACAGGGTTGCCGGACAGTGACCGGAAAGAGAGGGAGATTTACTCCAAGACCGGACAAAGCCCGGGCTTGCCTTTACTGGCAGTAACAGCGACCGCGTTTACCAAGTTTTAGTAAAGAGCGGTCGCTGTGTTGTTTGAGGAGCCGGAGGTCAGAACAGCACCCGCGCCAACGCGCCGCGTGCCGCCACCACTCGGGGGTCCTCACCGCCGATCACCTCGAACAGACTCAGGAGATGAACCCGGGCCGCGTCCCGGTCCTCCCCCGCCGTACGGCGCACCGCGTCCACCAACCGGCCGAAGGCGTCTTCCACATGACCGCCCACCAGGTCGAGGTCGGCCGCCGCGATCTGCGCCTTGACATCCGCCGGGCTCTCCGCGGCCGCCTTGCGCACCTGTGTGGCGTCCACTCCCTGGACGCGCTCCAGCAACTGGGCCTGGGCCAGGCCGAGCTTGGCCTCGCCGTTGGCGGGGTCGTCGGCGAGCACGTTCTGGTACGCCCGCACCGCACCGCCCAGGTCACCGGCGTCCAGCGCCTGATGGGCCGCGGCGAGCGCGAGGTCCTGCGGCGACTCGGGGACCTCCGGGGCGGCCTCCTCGGCGCCCTCGTCCTGGGCGCCGGGTTCGATCGGTGTACCCACGATGCCGAACTGCTGCTCCGCCGCCTGGATCAGCTGGTCCAGCACCTGGCGGATCTGCGCCTCGGGCGCGGCGCCCTGGAAGAGCGGCACCGGCTGGCCCGCGATCACCGCGAAGACCGCGGGAATCCCCTGGACGCCGAACTGCTGGAAGAGCATCTGGTTGGCATCGACGTCGATCTTCGCGAGGACGAACTGCCCCGCGTACTCCGTGGCCAGCCGCTCAAGGACGGGACCGAGCTGCTTGCACGGCTCGCACCACTCGGCCCAGAAGTCGATGACGACCGGCACTTCGGTGGAGCGCTGGAGGACGTCCTGCTGAAAACCCGCCTCGTCGACATTGAAGATCAGACGGCCGGGCGCGGGCGCGCTCCCGGTGCGGGCCGCCTCGGCCCGCGACCGCTCCGCCTTCTGCTTCGCTTCTCCGGCCGCCTTCACCGCGGCGAGGTCGACCACTCCACTCATGGACATGTTCCGTGGCTGCATGGTCCCATCCTCCCCTCTTCGCGCGGTGAAGGGAAAAGCGCATCGGCCCGTGGACCGGCCGTGGCACACCCTTACGCTACGAGTCGTAGCGTAACTCACCGGGACGATGCGCGGTACTGGCGGGTAGGGTGCCGCGCATGAGCCCGTCCGCACGCCGCACCGGGCGCCCGCGCAGCGCCGAGGCCGACCGCGCCATCCTGGGCGCGACGCGTGCCGCCCTGGTGGAACTGGGCTGGGCGAAGCTGACCCTGGGCGATGTGGCGGCCCGCGCCGGAGTCGCCAAGACGACGCTCTACCGCCGCTGGGCGAGCAAGTGCGAGCTGGTGGTGGACGCGGTCGCGGCGGTCTTCGACGAACATCTGGAAGCGGGCGACCACGGCAGTCTGCACGCCGATGTGGAGGCCGCGGTGATCCGGCTGGGGGCGCTGCTGGAGCGGCCCGAGACGGGCACCGCGCTGATGGCCGTCCTCGCCGAGGCCATGCATGACGAGTCGCTGCGGTGCCGGGTGCGCTCGGCGATCGTGGACCGGCAGAAGCGGCTGGTGACGATCGGCCGGGAGCGCGCCAGGCTCCGCGGTGAGCTGCCGCGCGAGGAGGACCCGGAGGCGTCGGCCCGCAACGCGGACCTGATCTTCGACGCGGTCGCCGGGACGGTGCTCCACCGGCTGATGGTCAGCGCGGAGCCGGTGGACCCGCGCTGGGCGCGGGACTTCACGGATCTGCTGCTGTACGGGATGACCGGGGCGGAACCCGATGGCGCGGCGGCCGCCGGACCCGCCCCGGACGGGGCTCAGAAGCCGGCCGGCTCCGTGTAGACGCCCCACTCGTCGCGGAGGGCGTCGCAGATCTCGCCGAGCGTGGCCTCGGCGCGCACCGCGGCCAGCATCGGTTCGATCATGTTGGAGCCCTCGCGGGCGGCGGCGATCATCGCCTGGAGCCCCTTGGCGATCTCGGCCTCGTCGCGCCCGGCCTTACGGCCGCCCAGCACCCGCACCTGCTCGCGCTCGACCTCGTGGCTGACCCGCAGGATCTCCAGGTCGCCGGTGACCGAGCCGTCGTGGCAGTTGACGCCGACGACCTTCTTCTCGCCCTTCTCCAGGGACCGCTGGTAGCGGAAGGCGGATTCGGCGATCTCGCCGGTGAACCAGCCGTCCTCGATGCCCTGGAGGATGCCCGCGGTGATCGGCCACCGGGGTTCCTGCCCGTCCGGCACCGTACGGCGGCCGCGCTCCTTGATCTCCTCGAAGATCTTCTCGGCGTCGGCCTCGATCCGGTCGGTCAGCGCCTCGACGTACCAGGAACCGCCCAGCGGGTCGGCCACGTTGACCACCCCGGTCTCCTCCATCAGCACCTGCTGGGTGCGCAGGGCGATCTCGGCGGCCTGCTCGCTGGGCAGCGCGAGGGTCTCGTCCAAGGCGTTGGTGTGCAGCGAGTTGGTGCCGCCGAGGACCGCGGCGAGGGCCTCCACGGCGGTCCGCACCACGTTGTTGTACGGCTGCTGGGCGGTGAGCGAGACCCCGGCGGTCTGGGTGTGGAACCGCAGCCACTGCGCCTTCTCGGTGGTCGCCCCGTAGACATCGCGCATCCAGCGGGCCCAGATCCGCCGGGCGGCGCGGAACTTGGCGATCTCCTCGAAGAAGTCGACATGCGCGTCGAAGAAGAAGGACAGCCCGGGCGCGAAGGTGTCGATGTCCAGGCCCCGGGAGAGGCCGAGCTCCACATAGCCGAAGCCGTCGGCGAGGGTGTACGCGAGCTCCTGCGCGGCCGTCGCCCCGGCCTCGCGGATGTGGTAGCCGGAGACGGACAGCGGCTTGTAGGCGGGGATGCCCTCGGAGCAGTACTCCATCAGGTCGCCGATCAGCTTCAGATGCGGCTCCGGCGGGAAGAGCCACTCCTTCTGGGCGATGTACTCCTTGAAGATGTCCGTCTGGAGCGTGCCGTTCAGCCGTGAGATGTCCACGCCCTGGCGCTCGGCGGCGACCAGGTACATGCAGAAGACGGGGACGGCCGGGCCGCTGATGGTCATCGAGGTGGTGACATCGCCGAGCGGGATGTCCTTGAAGAGGATCTCCATGTCGGCGGCGGAGTCGATGGCGACACCGCAGTGGCCGACCTCGCCGAGCGAGCGCGGGTCGTCGGAGTCGCGGCCCATCAGGGTGGGCATGTCGAAGGCGACCGAGAGCCCGCCGCCGCCCGCCTTGAGGATCATCTTGTAGCGCTCGTTGGTCTGCTCGGCATTGCCGAACCCGGCGAACTGGCGGATGGTCCAGGATCGGCCCCGGTACCCGGTGGCGTAGAGGCCACGGGTGAAGGGGAACTCCCCGGGCCAGCCGATCCGCTCGAACCCCGCCACGGAGTCGCCCGGGGCGGGCCCGTAGACCGGCTCGACGGGGTCCCCGGACAGCGTGGAGAAGTCGGCGTCGCGCTTGTGTGCCGCGTCGTACCGGGCCTGCCACCGTCGGCGGCCCTCCTCAATGCCTTCGGCGTCCATGCTGCAAAATTACTAGGACGTCCTAGTAATTGTCGACACGAGACGCGCCGCAGTGGGCCGATCGGGGGTACTCCCCTACCCGGCCGCGCGCCTCGTCCGACCCCGGACGGGACGCGCGGAAGGGCTGCAAACGCCCGGTCAGACCTGCGCGGGCGCGGGCTCGGCGCCGCTGACCAGCGGCTCCACCTCGCGGGTGACCTTGCGCTCGACGAAGAACGCGGCCGTCGGGATGGTGCCCGCCACCAGGACCCACAGCAGCTTGCCGAACGGCCACTTGGCCTTGGAGCCGAGGTCGAAGGCGAAGACCAGGTAGATGATGTAGAGCACGCCGTGGATCTGGGAGACCACGAGCGTGAGGTCCTCGCCCGTGTCGAAGCCGTACTTGAACACCATGCAGGTGCAGAGCACGAGCAGCATCACTGCGGTGATGTAGGCCATGACCCGGTAGCGGGTCAGCACGCTGCGTTTCATGCCCTGAGCGTAACCGCCCGTTCCGGGGCGATCTTCGCCGCCCCCGGTCTTCGGCGGCCGCCACCGGGGCCCCGCTCAGTCGTCGTCGAAGTCCTCCGCCGAGACCCTCAGCGGGCGCAGCATCTCGAAGATCCGGCCGCAGTCCTCGGCGTCGTAGACCCCGAGCCCGAACTCCATCGCCATCAGATCGCGGGTGGCCGACTCGACCACCTCACGGCCCCGGTCGGTGATCGAGGCCAGGGTGCCGCGGCCGTCGTTGGGGTTCGGCCGCTTGTCGACCAGACCCGATTTGACCAGGCGGTCCACGGTATTGGTGACCGAGGTCGGGTGGACCATCAGCCGCTCGCCGATCTTGGACATGGGCAGCTCACCGGCCTTGGAGAAGGTGAGCAGCACCAGCGCCTCATAGCGGGCGAAGGTCAGTCCGTACGGTCTGACGACCGCGTCGACCTGGCTGAGCAGGATCTGGTGGGCCCGCATGATCGAGGTGATCGCGGCCATCGACGGCACGGACCCCCACCGCTGCTTCCAGAGCTCATCGGCGCGGGCGATGGGGTCGAACGACAGACTGAGCGGCTTCGGCACACCACCGACCCTACCGGCCGGTCATATCGTGGTCAGCCCTATCTCACACTTCGGTCCGTACCGGCCCGGAGGCCGTACGCCGCACCTCCAGCGCCGCCAGCAGCGAGCACAGCGCCCCACAGCCGCCCGCCGTCGCGGCCACCACATGGACCGGTACGACCTCGGCGACCGCGCCCGAGACCGCCATGCCGAGACCCTGCGAGGTCATCAGCCCGGCCGTCATCACCGTCATCGCCCGGCCGCGCAGCTCATCGGGGACGGCGGCGAAGAACCACTGGTCGAGGCCGAGGTGGTAGGCGATACCGCAGCCGGTCAGCACCTGGAGGGCCAGCGCCCAGCCGAACGACGGATGCGCCGCGTACCCCAGGGCGGGCAGCATCGCCGCCACGCCGACCGGCAGCGTCAGCCGGGTCCTGGCGTGCGGCCCGAGCAGCGAGCCCACCAGCGCCTCGCTGGTGATCGCGCCCACCGGCATCCCGCACATCAGCAGCCCGAGACCCACCGCGCCGAGACCCAGCCCATCGGAGTACGGCGTCAGCAGGACCTCGGGCATCACCACGAACATCGGCGGCACCCACGACAGCACCATCAGCGCCCGGATCCGGCGGTCCGCGAACAGCCGCCGGATCCCGCTCAGCGAGTCCCCGAGCAGGGGCCACCTCCCAGCGGTAGCGGGGGGAGCCCCGCCCCCGGTCAGCCGGCGCGCCGGGCGGCGGCGGGTACCGAAGCGGAGCACCAGTGCCGAGCCCACGAGCGCCGCCGCGGTGAGCGCCAGCGCGACCCGCGGCGAGACGGCGGCCAGCAGCAGTCCGCCGACTCCGAACCCGGCGAGCTGCGCGGTCTGGGAGGTGATCCGGAGGACCGAGCGGCCCAGCACGAAGGCGTCGCCCTCGCCGAGGATGTCGCCGAGCGTCGCCGACCGGGTGCCGCTGAACACCGGGGAGATCGCGGCGGGCACACAGCGCAGCGCGAGCAGCGCGGCCACCGGCATCCCCGGCACCACCATGGCGGCCACGCACGCGGCGTGCACCAGATCGCAGACCACCAGCACCCGACGGGCCGGGAAGCGGTCGGCGACGGCGGACAGCAGGGCGCCGCCGATCACGTACGGCAGCATCGAGGTGGCGAACGTCAGCGCGCTCAGCAGCGGCGATCCGGTGAGCCGGAAGACCAGCACGGACAGTGCGATCTGGCCGACCATCTCGCCGAGCATGGAGACCAGGTGGGCGGCGAAGACGGCCCGGAACTCCCGGACCGCGAACACCGCGCGGTAGCCAACGCTCCCCGGGCCCGGCGGCGGCTCCCCGTCGGCCCCGGGCGCGAGCTCGGGTCGGGAGGCGTGCGCGCCGGGGCGCGACTCGAGGGGGCCCGTGGTGCCGGGACCGGAGGGCGTTGACATGCGGCAAGCGTGCCCGTGCGGACGGGGCGGGCTCTAGTGTTTCGGACTGAGCCGAATCTTCGGGATCCGGGGGGGAACACAGATGCCACTGCACATGCAGTTCGGGGCCGATGATCTGATGCGCTGCCGGTTCGCCATCTCGCCCCTGTGCCAGACCCACGAGGCGGTGCGCACACTGCGCCGGACCGAGCGGCACGGCTATCACCTGCCGTGGCTGCGGCGGGTGCGGGAGGCGCTGGCCGGGCTCGACCTGTCGGAGCTGTGGCTGCTGATGCCGGGGCGCGGCTACACCCCGGACTTCCTGGGGCCGCCGCCGGAGGTTCCGTACGCGCCGTTCGAGGACGAGCTGGCGCGGATGCGGGCCACGGACCCCGCCGCCGCCCGCCGTGAGCTGGCCCTGTCCCTGGAGTGCAGCCCGGGGGCGGCCGGCTCCGCGCGGGGCCGGGCGATGCTGGACGATCCGGCGGCGGCCGTACAGCGGCTGGCGGATGTGACCGAGGCCGCCTGGCGGGCCCTGGTGGCACCGGACTGGCCCCGGCTGCGGTCCCTGCTGGAGGCCGATATCGCCCATCGCTCACGGCAGCTGGCCGAGGGCGGTCTGGAGCGGCTGTTCGCGGATCTGCACCCGGCGCTGCGCTGGACCGACGGCGCGCTCACCATCCGCAACTCCGTGGTGCCCGCCCGGACGCAGGAGCTCGACGGCCGGGGGGTGCTGCTGATGCCCAGCGTCTTCGTCTGGCCGGATGTGATCAGCGGCTTCGTCCCGCCCTGGCAGCCCACGGTGATCTATCCGGCGCGCGGGGTCGGCGGACTGTGGCGGGAGCCGGACGCGGTCGCGGCGGACGCGCTCGTACGGCTCCTGGGGGCCAGCCGTGCCGCGCTCCTCTCCGGTCTGGAGGAGCCCGCGTCCACCACGGCCCTGGCCGCCCGACACCGCCTGGCGCCCTCGTCGGTCTCGGCGCATCTTGCGGTGCTGCGCGCCGCCGGGCTGCTCAGCTCGCGGCGCCAGGGCCATCAGGTGCTGTACGAGCGGACCCCGCTGGGCATGGCCCTGGTGGGCGGGGGCTGAGGCCCGCCGCCCACACCGGGGCGCTCAGAGCCTGTGTCATATCCCCGGCCGGGCGTGCGACGCCTGGCACGCACGCTGATCCGACCGGGGATATGACACAGGCTCTCAGTCGGAGAGGTGCCGCTCGACGGTCTCGACCTTGGAGGTCAGACCGTCCGTGACGCCCGGGCGGATATCGGCCTTGAGGACCACCGAGACCCGGGGCGCCCGCGCCTCCACCACCGCGACGGCGCGCCTGACGACGTCCATGACCTCGTCCCACTCGCCCTCGATCGAGGTGAACATCGCATCCGTACGGTTCGGCAGCCCCGACTCACGGACCACCCGCACCGCGTCGGCCACGTACTCCCCCACGTCCTCGCCGACGCCGAGCGGCGTCACCGAAAAGGCGACGATCATGCGTTGACCACGCCCTCCTTACGGGCGCGGGCCGCGATCACCCCGGCCTCGGCCTCCCGCTTGAGCTTGCGCTCGGCGAAGAAGCCGCCGGTGGGCAGGACGGAGAGGACGAAGTACAGGGCCGCGGTCTGCCACTTCCACTTGGCGCGGTTCCAGGCGTCCGCCCAGAAGACCACGTAGAGGATGAAGAGCACGCCGTGCACCATGCCCATCACCGGCACCGCGTTGAAGTCCGTGGTGCGCTTGAGCACCGAGCAGATGAGCAGCAGCAGGAACGACACGGCCTCGGGCGCGGAGACCAGGCGGAGCCGGCGCAGCGCGGTGGCGGTCTTGAAGTCCACGAGAGCACCTTCGTGTGAAGAGAGAGACACGGACCAGCTTGTGAAGGAATGCACAAGCTTTCGCCCATTGTCGCAGCCGCGCGGGCGATCTCCGTCCGGGGGGCACCCCATGCCCCCGGCGCTCCCTGTTCCCCGACGTCGCCGGACCGCTACCGTCGGCTCCGTGGCTCAGTTTCGGCTCCAGGGAAGCAGGGTGCTCGCGGTCGACCTGACCGGCGACTCCGTGAAGGCCAAGAACGGCGCGATGGTCGCCTACGAGGGGGAGATGACCTTCAAGAAGAGGACGGGCGGCGGGGAGGGGCTGCGCGGGATGGTGACCCGGCGGCTCACCGGTGAGCAGATGGCGGTCATGGAGGTGAAGGGGCACGGCACGTGCTACTTCGCCGACCGGGCGAGCGAGATCAACCTGGTGTCGCTGCGGGGCGAGAAGCTCTATGTGGAGTCCAGCAATCTGCTGTGCACGGACTCCGCGCTGCGCACCGGCACCTCCTTCACCGGGCTGCGCGGCTCCTCGCAGGGCAACGGCCTGTTCACCACGACCGTCGAGGGCACCGGCCAGGCCGCGCTCGTCTCGGCCGGCACGGCGGTCGTACTGCGCGTCACCCCGCAGACACCGCTCCAGGTCGACCCGGGCGCGTACATCGCCCACACCGGCGGTCTCAAGCAGCACTTCCAGGCGGGGGTGAACTTCCGCGCGCTGATAGGCGAGAGCGGCGGGGAGTCCTTCCAGATCCGGTTCGAGGGCGATGGGCTGGTCTACGTCCAGCCCAGTGAGCGCAACACGATCGGGGGTGAGGTGTGATGCCGTTCAATCTGCTCACCTCGCGGATGGTCGAGGCCCAGGTGCTGCCCGGGCAGACCCTGTTCAGCCAGCGCGGCGCGATGCTCGCCTATCGCGGGGACGTCCGCTTCACCCCCAGCATCACCGGCGGCCAGGGCGGGGTGCGGGGGATGATCGGGCGGCGGGTCGCCAATGAGGCCACCCCGCTGATGACCGTCGAGGGACAGGGCACGGTGATGTTCGGGCACGGCGGCCACCACGTCCATGTGATCGACCTGGTCGGCGACACCCTCTATGTGGAGTCGGACCGGCTGCTGGCCTTCGACGGCTCGCTGCGCCAGGGCACGATGTTCCTGGGCTCCCAGGGCGGGGTGATGGGCATGGTGCGCGGCCAGGTCACCGGCCAGGGGCTGTTCACCACCACCCTGGAGGGGCAGGGCTCGGCGGCGGTCATGGCGCACGGCGGGGTGCTGGAGCTGCCGATCGTCCCGGGACGTCCGGTGCACGTCGATCCGCAAGCCTATGTCGCCCACCGGGGTGATGTTCGCAATAAGCTCTCGACGGCGATCGGCTGGCGCGAAATGGTGGGCCGCGGCTCGGGCGAGGCGTTCCAACTGGAGCTGTCCGGCACCGGCATGGTCTACGTCCAGGCATCGGAGGAGAAGCTGTGAACGGCCCCGTGATCCATGACGCCTGGACGCTGCCCGTCGACGACAACATCAATCCGTACGCCTTCAGCGTGGATCTGAACGGCCAGTGGTTCCTCCAGAAAGGGAAGATGGTCGCCTACTACGGGCAGATCGACTTCCAGGGCGTCGGACTCGGCCACCTCGACCACCTCATCGCGCACAGCTTCCACTCCCCGCTGCACGCGGCGGAATGGGTGGTGGCCGAGGGGCAGGGCAAGATGGTGCTCGCGGACCGCGCCTTCGACGTCAACTCCTACGACCTGGACGACGGCAACCTCTCCATCCGGTCCGGCAATCTGCTCGCCTTCCAGCCCTCGCTGTCCCTGAAGCAGTCCATCGTCCCGGGCTTCCTCACCCTCATCGGCACGGGGAAGTTCGTGGCCGCCTCCAACGGGCCCGTGGTCTTCATGGAGCCGCCGATCCGGGTGGACCCCCAGGCGCTGGTCGGCTGGGCGGACTGCCCGACGCCGTGCCACCACTACGACCACGAGTATCTGCGCGGCTTCCTCGGTGCCGTCCGGTCGCGTACCGGCATCGGGGGCGCCTCGGGCGAGGAGCACCAATTCGAGTTCGTGGGCGCGGGAACCGTACTGCTCCAGTCCACGGAGGAGGTCGTCGCAGAGATATCGGTCGGCGAGACAGGGGGTACCGGTTCGTGAGCACGAAGGTGCGGAGTGTAACGTCGAACAGGTGACCTCTAGCCCGATACATCCATTGGTTCGGAATTCAACTTCTATAGGTAGAATACATCCCATGGAGACCGAGAACGGCACGCGCTGGCTCAGCGACGAGGAGCAGCGCGCCTGGCGCACCCACCTGGATGTCAGCCGGCTGCTGACCTACCAGCTCGAAAAGGACCTCCAGCCGTTCGGCCTGACCATGAACGACTACGAGATCCTGGTCAACCTCTCGGAGTCGGAGGACCACCGGATGCGGATGAGCGATCTCGCGTCCGCGACCCTACAGTCCAAGAGCCGGCTGTCCCATCAGATCACCCGGATGGAGAACGCCGGCCTGGTCCGCCGCGAGAACTGCGAATCGGACCGGCGGGGGCTGTACGCCGTGCTGACCGAGCAGGGCTGGGACACCATGCGCAAGGTCGCCCCCCACCATGTGGCGTCCGTGCGCAGCCACTTCATCGATCTGCTCGCGCCGGACGACCTCAAGGCGCTGTACGGATCGCTGGTGCCCGTCGCGGAACATCTGCGCACCCAGCGGGGCCGGGTCTAAGTGGTGTCCGGCGGGGCTTGACGCCCGCGGCGGGCCGGGGCTCCGCCGCGTGGTCCGCCGGACAGCCCCTACCTCGGCAGCCGCAGCTCGAACAGGGCGCCGCCCTCGGGTGCCGTCCGGACGGCCAGTGTGCCGCCGTGGCGCACCGCCACGTCCCGCGCGATGGCGAGGCCGAGCCCGGCCCCGCCATCGTCGCGGCTGCGGGCGTCGTCGAGCCGTACGAACCGCTCGAAGATCCGCTCCCGCTCCGCCCCGGGCACCCCCGCGCCGTCGTCCGCGACCTCCAGCACGGCCCACCGGCCCTCCTCGCGCACCGCCACCCGCACCCCGCTCCGGGCGTGCCGCTGGGCGTTGTCGATCAGATTGCCCAGCACCTGGGCCAGCTGCCCGCGCGAGCCCGGCACCGCGACCGGCGCGGTCTCGTCCCGCACCGGCACCCGGTCCGCCAGCCGCTGGGCCAGCTCCTCGCGCACCAGGGCGTCCAGCGCCACCGGCGTCCCTCCGGTGGGCCGCTCCCCCGCGTCCAGCCGGGCCAGCAGCAGCAGATCGGCGGCGAGCCGCTGGAGCCGCACCACGTCCTCCACCGCGCCGTCCAGGTCCAGCAGCTCCGGATGGGCCGCGCCCACCTCCAGCTGGGTGCGGAGCGAGGCCACCGGGGAGCGCAGCTCATGGGAGGCGTCGGCCACGAAGGCCCGCTGCCGCTCCACGGACGCCTCCAGCGCCGTGAGCGTCTCATTGGTGGTCCTGGCCAGCCGCGCCACCTCGTCGTGCGACCCCGGCTCGGGCACCCGCCGGGACAGGTCCGTGCTGGCCGTGATGGCGGCCATCTCGCGCCGGATGCCCTCCACGGGCCGCAGCGCCCGCCGGGTCACCAGCCAGGTCACGGCGGCCACGACCAGCAGCAGCAGCGGCAGCCCGAGCAGCATCGCGTCCCGCACCGTGGTGACCGCGCCGCGCTCGGTGGCCAGCGGGGCGCCCGCGTAGACGGTGACGTCCTCACCGGAGGTGCCGGTGGCCTCCACGGCCGCCCAGACGTAGTCGGCGGTCTCCCCGTCGACACGGGCGGAGCCGTCGCCGTACTCCTCCCCGGAGGAGACCTTTCCGGCGCCGCGGTCGTCATCGTCGGCGTCGTCGTCCGTGACGCCCGCCGCGACGGGCTTCACCGACGCGCTCCCGGTGCCCGTCACGGCCTCCAGGTCCTCGCTGACCGCCCGCACCCGGCCGTCCTCGTCCACGACCTGCACCGGGACGCTCTCGTCCAGCTTCAGCGACCCGTAGCCCGTCCCGGCGGCGATCTTCGACGCCACCTCCCGGGCGTCCACCTGGGCCTTCAGCCGCGCCTGGTCCCCCAGATCGGAGCGCAGCACCTGGAGCACCGCGATCCCCGCCGCCACCAGGGCCACCGCCACCACCAGCGTCGCCCCCAGCGCGGCCCGCGCCCGTACCGAACCGAACACCTCACGCACGGAGCCGGTACCCCGCTCCCCGTACGGTCTCGATGAGCCCCGCGCCCAACTTGCGGCGCAGGGCGCTCACATACACCTCGACGATGTTGGGGTCGCCGTCGTAGGCGAAGTCCCACACATGCTCCAGGATGTCCGGCTTGGAGACGACGTCGCCCGCCCGCGTCACCAACTGCTCCAGCACGGAGAACTCCTTGGCGGTCAGCGGCACCTCCCGGCCGTCCCGCTCCACCCGGCGCGCGCCCCGGTCCACGGTGAGCGGCCCCAGCCGCACCACCGGGGAGGCACCCGGGCCGCGCCGCCGCAGCAGCGCCCGTATCCGCGCCACCAGCACCACATACGAGAACGGTTTGGTCAGATAGTCGTCGGCCCCGGTGTCGAGCCCCTCCGCCTCGTCGTACTCGCCGTCCTTGGCGGTGAGCATCAGGATCGGCACCTCGTGCCCGGCGGCCCGGAGCGCCCCGCACACTCGGTAGCCGTTCAGCCCCGGCAGCATGATGTCGAGGACGACGAGGTCGTGCACCCCCTCCTGCGCACGGTGCAGCCCCTCCTGGCCGTCGTGCGCCACGTCGACGGCGAAACCCTCCGCCCGCAGCCCCTTGGCCAGCGACAGGGCCAGCCGCCGCTCGTCCTCCACGATCAGCACACGCATGCGACCAGCGTCGCAGAGCCAACCTGAAGATCTCTTCAGGCGACTTCAGCTGGGCTTCAGCATCGCTCCGTGATGGTGGTGAACGTCCGAACAGCACACGGGGAGGAAACCCTCATGAAGCGCAACATCGTCATCGCGTCCGTCACCGCGGCAGCCCTGGTCACCGGCGGTACGGCCGTCGCCGTGGCGGGCACGCAGCCCTCGTCCACCGCCTCCCAGGCGACCGGCGCCGCCCGCGCGTCCTTGTCCGACGCCGCCCACGCCGCCCTGAAGGCCGTCCCGGGCACGCTGGACTCCATCGACCGCGACCACGGCCGCTGGGAGGCGGACGTCCTGGGCAAGGACGGCAAGTGGCACGAGGTCACGCTGGACGCCAACGGCAAGGTGACCGGCCAGCGGGTGGACCGGGACGACGACAGCGACCCCGAGGACGCCGCCGAGGCCAAGGCCCTGCGGCACGCCTCCGTCTCGGCCATCGAGGCGGCCCGGAAGGCCGCGCCCCAGTCCACCGTGACCTCCGTGGAGTTCGACGGCGACCGCACCCCGGTGTGGGAGGTCGAGACCGTGAAGAACCACAAGGAGCGTGACCTGACCGTAGACGCCCACTCGGGCAAGGTCACCCAGGCCCCGGCCGACGACGACCACGGTAATGACGACAGCGACGACGACTGAGGACTAGGGAGAGCCGCCGACGAGACAGGAGGGGACGGGGTCGGAGGGGCGGGGTCCTGGACACTTACGTGTATTTGTGGCGCCAATACCCGGCCGACCCCACGCTCAACGGCCGTCGGCGCCGTAAATATACGGTCCAGGGCCCCGCCCCGGAGGCCCCGTCCCCGCACCCGGAACGCACCCTCGGCGCACCGGAACGCACCCTTTCGGCACACCCCTCGACGCACCCGGAACGCACCCTCGGCGCACCCGAGAGCGGGCGCTAGCCCTGTTCGGTCACCGCCGCCACCAGCTCGTCCGCCGCCCGGTACGGGTCCAGCTCGCCCGCGACGACCCGCTCGGCGAGGGCGCCCAGGCGGCGGTCGCCGTGCAGATCGCCGATCCGCTCCCGCAGCGCGGTCACCGCGATCGTCTCGACCTCGCCCGCCGCCCGGCGCATCCGGCGCTCCGCGAGCACACCGTGCTCCTCCATCCACGCACGGTGCTTCTCCAGCGCCTCGACGACCTCGTCGATCCCCTCGCCGCGCGCCGCCACCGTCTTCACGATCGGCGGCCGCCAGTCGCCCGGCGACCGCGCCTCGCCCAGGCCCAGCATGTGGTTGAGCTCGCGGGCCGTGGCGTCGGCGCCCTCCCGGTCGGCCTTGTTGACCACGTACACATCGCCGATCTCCAGGATCCCGGCCTTGGCCGCCTGGATCCCGTCGCCCATCCCCGGCGCGAGCAGCAGCACGCTGGTGTCGGCCCGGGCGGCGATCTCGACCTCGGACTGACCGACGCCCACCGTCTCCACCAGGATCACCTCGCAGCCGGCCGCGTCCAGCACCCGAATGGCCTGCGGAGCGGCCCAGGCGAGCCCGCCGAGGTGGCCACGGGTGGCCATGGAGCGGATGTAGACGCCGGGGTCGGAGGCGTGCTCCGACATCCGTACCCGGTCGCCGAGGAGCGCCCCGCCGGAGAACGGCGAGGAGGGGTCCACGGCGAGCACGCCCACCCGCTTGCCCGCCCGCCGGTAGGCGGAGACGAGCGCGGAGGTCGACGTGGACTTGCCGACCCCCGGCGAGCCGGTCACCCCGACCACATACGCGCCCCCGGCCAGCGGAGCGAGCGCGGCCATCACCTCGCGCAGCTGCGGCGAGGCGCCCTCGACCAGCGAGATCAGCCGGGCGACCGCACGCGGCCGCCCCTGCCGCGCTTGCTCCACCAGCGTGGGCACATCAGCCATGGGTGCCGTACTCCTTATCGCTTGAGCACAATCGCTCGATCACAGCCGCCTGATCAAGGCCGCCTGGCCACAGCCGCCTGACCACAGCCGCTCGATCACAGCCGCTCGATCACAGCCGCTTGATCAGAACGGAAACCGGATTCCCGCACGGGACTACTTCCCCGCCGGCACCCGCAGGATCAGCGCGTCGCCCTGCCCGCCGCCACCGCACAGCGCCGCCGCGCCGGTGCCGCCGCCGCGCCGCCGCAGCTCCAGCGCCAGATGCAGCGCGATACGCGCGCCGGACATCCCGATGGGGTGGCCGAGGGCGATCGCGCCCCCATTCACATTCACCTTTTCGGGGGAGACGCCCAGGTCCTTCATTGACTGCACGGCGACCGCGGCGAACGCCTCGTTGATCTCGATGAGATCGAGGTCGTCCACCGTCAGCCCGTCCTTGCCCAGGGCGTGCGCGATCGCGTTGGACGGCTGCGACTGGAGGGAGTTGTCGGGTCCCGCCACATTTCCGTGGGCGCCGATCTCGGCGATCCACTCAAGACCGAGCTCCTCGGCCTTGGCCCTGCTCATCACGACGACCGCGGCGGCACCGTCCGAGATCTGCGACGACGTGCCCGCGGTGATCGTCCCGTCCTTGGTGAACGCGGGCCGCAGCCGGGCCAGCAGCTCCGCGGTGGTCTCGCCGCGGATGCCCTCGTCCTTGTCGAAGACCACCGGCTCGCCCTTGCGCTGCGGGATCTCCACCGGGGTGATCTCGGCGTCGAAGAGGCCGTTCTTCTGCGCGGCGGCGGCCCGCTGGTGGGACTGGGCCGCGAACTCGTCCTGCTCGGGGCGCTGGATGCCCAGCCGGGTGTTGTGCTTCTCGGTGGACTCGCCCATGGCGATGTGCTCGAAGGCGTCCGTGAGCCCGTCGTACGCCATCGCGTCGAGCATCTCGACCGCGCCGTACTTGTACCCCTCACGGGACTTGGGCAGCAGATGGGGGGCGTTGGTCATGGACTCCTGGCCGCCCGCGACCACGATGTCGAACTCACCGGCACGGATCAGTTGGTCGGCCAGGGCGATCGCGTCAAGGCCGGAGAGGCAGACCTTGTTGATCGTGAGGGCCGGCACGCTCATCGGGATACCGGCCTTGACCGCCGCCTGACGGGCCGGGATCTGCCCGGCGCCGGCCTGGAGCACCTGTCCCATGATCACGTACTGCACCTGCTCGGGACCGACCCCGGCCCGCTCCAGCGCGGCCTTGATCGCGATCCCGCCCAGGTCGGCACCTTCGAATGAGCGCAGGCTGCCGAGGAGTCGTCCCATGGGCGTGCGCGCGCCCGCCACCATCACAGAGGTCGTACGAGTCATTGGTGCGTCCCTTCACGAGGAGAAGGAAGTTAACGAGGGTTATCGTCAATGTACTGACGAGTACCCGCGCGGTCACCGGCCCATCGGTGTGATCGCGCGCACGTTGCGTAACCGACCGTACGGCGGTGCACTGTTCCCATGCTGACGAGAATCGACCACATCGGGATCGCCTGCTTCGACCTCGACAAGACTGTCGAGTTCTACCGTGCCACGTACGGCTTCGAGGTGTTCCACTCCGAGATCAACGAGGAGCAGGGCGTCCGTGAGGCCATGCTCAAGATCAATGAGACCTCCGACGGCGGCGCCTCCTACCTGCAACTTCTCGAGCCGATCCGGGAGGACTCCGCGGTCGGCAAGTGGATGGCCAAGAACGGTGAGGGCGTCCACCACATCGCCTTCGGCACCGCCGACGTCGACACCGACTCGGAGGCCATCCGCGACAAGGGCGTCCGGGTCCTCTACGAGCAGCCCCGCCGCGGCTCGATGGACTCCCGGATCACCTTCCTCCACCCCAAGGACTGTCACGGTGTGCTGACCGAGCTCGTCACCGCCGCGAACCCCGCCGCGCACGAGGCCGCGCACAAGGACGAAGAGGATCACTGAAGCGGACCACTGACCTACCCCTTCCCCGGCCGGTAGAGTGCTGCATCGGCCGGGGTACGGAAACGGAGAGGGTTCGGGGTCCGGCCCGGGCTTCGCCGATGATCTGACACCATTTCTTCGGAAGGGCCAGCTCCGGTCCGACCCGGCACGCACGTCGCCTGGTCGGTACCGCAAGGGAAACCGTCGAGGGACCTCGGGGCACCGCAAGGGACCACGGGAGTTCGAAGGGTTACGGAGCCGGCCGCCAATGCGACCAGGGGACGGATGGGACCGCGCAGTGCGGGGCTACGACCGCTACGAGCCTGACGATCAGCTCTCGAAGTTCGAGGCCGAGATGGAGCGGCTGAAGACCGAGCGGGAGAAGGCCGTCCAGCACGCCGACGACCTCGGCTACCAAGTCGAGGTGCTGCGCGCCAAGCTGCATGAGGCGCGCCGTAATCTGGCGGCCCGCCCCGCCTACGACAACGTCAACGCCGGCTACCAGGCTGAGCAGTTGCTGCGGGACGCGCAGCTCCAGGCGGACCAGCTGCGCGCCAACGCCGAGCGGGAGCTGCGCGAGACCCGCGCCCAGACCCAGCGGCTGCTCCAGGAGCAGGCCGAGCGGCAGTCCCGGCTCGAGGCCGAGCTGCACGCCGAGGCCGTGGCCCGGCGCCAGCGGCTGGACCAGGAGCTGGCCGAGCGCCGCGCCACCGTCGAGTCGCACGTCAACGAGAACGTGGCCTGGGCCGAGCAGCTCCGGGCCCGAACCGAGGCGCAGGCCCGCCGGCTGATGGACGAGTCCCGGGCGGAGGCCGAGCAGGCCCTGGCCGAGGCCCGCGCCGAGGCCCAGCGGATGACCGAACAGGCGCGCCAGCGGCTGGGGTCGGAGGCGGAGGCCGCCCGCCACGAGGCCGAGGCGATCCTGCGCCGGGCCCGTGCCGACGCCGAGCGGCTGCTGACCAACGCGGGCACCCAGGCCCAGGAGGCCACCGACCACGCGGAGCAGCTGCGCGCCTCCACCGCCAGCGAGGCGGACCAGGCCCGCCGCGCCGCCGCCGAGCAGACCCGCGCCGCCGAGCAGCGGATGCAGGAGGCCGAGCAGGCGCTGCGGGAGGCGCGCAGCGAGGCCGAGAAGGTGGTCGCCGAGGCCAGGGACGCGGCGGCCAAGCGGCTCAGCGCCGCCGAGTCGGACAACGAGCAGCGCACCCGTACCGCCAAGGCGGAGGTCGCCCGGCTGGTCGGCGAGGCCACCAAGGAGGCCGAGCGGCTGCGGGCCGAGGCCGAGCAGCTGCGGGACGACGCCCGCGCCGAGGCCGAGCGGATGATCGCCGAGGCGGGCGACGACGCCCGGGCCAGGGCCGCCGAGGACTCCGCGGCCCAGTTGGCCAAGGCGGCCCGGAGCGCCGAGGAGGTGCTGACCCGCGCCTCGGAGAAGGCGCAGTCCACCACCAAGGCGGCCACCGACGAGGCGGAGCGGATCCGGCGCGAGGCCGAGGAGGAGGCCGACCGGCTGCGGGCCGAGGCGCACGACACCGCCGAGCAGCTCAAGGGCACGGCCAAGGACGACACCAAGGAGTACCGCGCCAAGACCGTCGAGCTTCAGGAGGAGGCCCGCCGGCTGCGCGGCGAGGCCGAGCAGCTGAAGTCGGATGCGGTCGCCGAGGGCGAGCGGGTCCGCGCCGAGGCGCGCCGGGAGGCGGTCCAGCAGATCGAGGAGGCGGCCAGCACCGCCGAGGACCTGCTGACCAAGGCCAAGGCCGACGCCGAGGAGACCCGCTCCGGTGCCACCACCGAGAGCGAGCGGGTGCGCACCGAGGCCATCGAGCGGGCCAACGCGCTGCGCCGGCAGGCCGATGAGCTGCTGAAGCGGGCCCGCGGCGAGGCCGATGAGCTGGTGACCTCGGCCGAGGAGCAGGCCGAGCGGGTCAAGTCGGAGGCGGCCGCCGCGGCCGAGGAGCTGCGCGAGGAGGCCGAGCGGGCCGCCGAGGACCGCCGCGCCGAGGCCGAGGGCGAGCTCAACCGGCTGCACCAGGAGGCCGAGCAGCGGCTCTCCTCCGCCGACCAGGCGCTGCGGGACGCCCGCGAAGAGGCGGAGCGGCTGCGCAGGGAGACCGGCGAGGAGATCGAGCGGCAGCGCACCGAGTCCGCCGAACGGCTGAACGCGCTGCGTCAGCAGGCCGAGGACGAGGCGGCCCGGCTGCGCGACGAGGCCGCGGCGGACGCGTCGAACGCGCGCGCCGAGGGCGAGTCGGTGGCCGTACGGCTGCGCGGCGAGGCCGCCGCCGAGGCCGAGCGGCTGCGCTCGGAGGCCCAGGAGACGGCCGACCGGGTGCGCGCGGAGGCGGCGAGCGCCGCCGAGCGGATCGGCACCGAGGCCGCGGTGGCCCTGGCCGCCGTCGAGGAGGAGGCGGCCCGCCGCCGCCGCGAGGCCGAGGAGCTGCTCGCCGACGCCCGCGAGGAGGCGCAGGCGGAGCGTACGGCGGCGCGGGAGCAGAGCGAGGAGCTGCTGGCCGCCGCCCGGAACCGGGTCTCCGAGGCGCAGGCCGAGGCGCAGCGGCTGGTCGAGGAGGCCGAGCGGCGCTCGGCCGACCTGGTGGCCACCGCCGAGCAGACCGCCCAGCAGGTGCGGGACTCGGTCGCCGGGCTGCACGAGCAGGCCGAGCAGGAGATCACCGCGCTGCGCGGCGCCGCCGAGCACGCCGCGGAGCGGGTGCGCGACGAGGCCCAGGCCGAGGCCGACCGGGTCCGCGCGGACGCCTACGCGGAGCGGGAGCGCGCCTCGCAGGACGCCACCCGGGTGCGGCGGGAGGCCACGGAGGAGTCCGAGGCCGCCAAGTCGCTCGCGGAGCGCACGGTCGCGGAGGCGATCGCCGAGTCGGAGCGGCTGACCGAGCAGGCCCGCGAGGAGGCGAACAGGCGCCGCGCCGAGGCCGCCGAGCAGGCGGACCGGCTGGTCACCGAGGCCACCCACGAGGCCGAGCGGCTGCGTGCCGAGGCCAATGAGACGCTCGACGAGGCGCGCCGCTCGGCCAACAAGTCCCGTGCCGAGGCCGCCGAGCAGGCCGATACGCTCGTCAGCGGCGCCACCGAGGAGGCCCAGCGGCTGGTCTCCGAGGCCACCACCCGGGCGCAGGTGCTGCGTACGGAGGCGTCCGACGCGCGGGCGACCGCGGAGCAGGACGCGGCCCGCACCCGGGCCCAGGCCCGCGGCGACGCCAACAACATCCGCTCGGAGGCGGCCGAGCAGGCGGACCGCCTGGTCAGCGAGGCCCGCAACGAGGCCGACCGGCTGCGCGCGGAGGCGAGCGCCGAGGCGGAGCGGCTGCGCGGCGAGGCCGCGGAGACCGTCGGTTCCGCACAGCAGCACGCGGCGCGCACCCGCGCCGAGGCCGAGCGGGTCGAGGCCGAGGCGGCGGCCGAGGCGGAGCGGATCCGCAACGAGGCGCAGGCCGAGGCGGACCGGCTGATCGACCGGGCGCGCGAGGACGCCAACAAGCGGCGTTCGGACGCCGCCGAGCAGGCCGACCGGCTGATCACCGAGTCCTCGGCGGAGGCCGAGCGGCTCACCTCCGAGGCGCAGGAGGCCGCGCTGCGCGCGGCGACCGCGGCCGAGGAGCAGGCGGACACCATGGTGGGCGCGGCCCGCCAGGAGGCGGACCGGCTGGTCGCCGAGGCCACGGCCGAGTCCAACGCCATGGTGGAGAAGGCCCGTACGGACTCCGACACCATGCTGGGCGAGGCCCGGGGCGACGCCACCGCCATCCGGGAGCGCGCCGAGGAGCTGCGCACCCGTACCGAGGCCGAGGTCGAGGAGTTGCACGAGCGGGCCCGCCGGGAGTCCGCGGAGCAGATGAAGGCCACCGGCGAGCGGGTCGACAAGCTGGTCGCGGCGGCCACCGCGCAGCTGATGAAGGCCGAGGAGAAGGCCAAGTCGCTGGTCGCGGAGGCGGAGAGCGAAGCGAGCCGGGTGCGGATCGCGGCCGTGAAGAAGGCCGAGGGTCTGCTGAAGGAGGCCGAGCAGAAGAAGACCGAGGCCGAGCGGGAGGCGAACCGGCTCCGGACCCAGGCCACGGACGAGGCACAGCAGATCGTGGACGAGGGCAAGCGGGAGCTGGAGTTGCTCAAGCGCCGCCGCGAGGACATCAACGCGGAGATCTCCCGTGTCCAGGACGTCCTCGAGGCGTTGGAATCCTTCGAGACCCCCGCGTCGGGTGGCGCGGGCGGCAAGGAGAACGGCCAAGTCAAGACAGCGGCGGGTGCGGGTGCGACGAGGAGTGGAAAGCGGTCGGAGGGGTAACCGTATCCAGGGGGACGAGTCTCAGCTGCGCCTATCGAGGTTTCGCTTAAGTCTCGCGTCGGTTTCGCGTAAGTCTCGCGTCAGGCTGCGTCCATCACGGCATGTCCGTATCATCCCGACGAGTGACGAGGTCTCCGTCTTACTGCCACTCAAAAGGCTGGAGGTTTCGCAGATCAAACAGACGTTGACTCGATGACACGCCGTTCGGCCCCCTAGGATTCCCTCTATCACCTCACCGGTCTCTTTCGACAGGAACCCCATGAGCGACACTTCCTCCCCCTTCGGCTTCGAGCTCGTGCGGCGTGGGTACGACCGCGGTCAGGTGGACGACCGCATTTCCAAGCTCGTCGCCGATCGTGACAGTGCACTGGCCCGTATCACCTCTCTGGAAAAGCGCATCGAGGAGCTGCACCTCGAGACGCAGAACGCTCAGGCCCAGATCAACGATTCGGAGCCGTCCTACGCGGGGCTCGGCGCCCGGGTCGAGAAGATCCTCCGGCTCGCCGAGGAAGAGGCGAAGGATCTGCGCGAGGAGGCTCGCCGCGCCGCCGAACAGCACCGTGAGCTGGCCGAGTCGGCCGCCCAGCAGGTCCGCAACGACGCCGAGTCGTTCGCCGCCGACCGCAAGGCCAAGGCCGAGGACGAGGGCGCGCGGATCGTCGAGAAGGCGAAGGGCGAGGCGGCCACGCTGCGCCAGGAGGCGCAGAAGGACGCCCAGTCCAAGCGCGAGGAGGCGGACTCCCTCTTCGAGGAGACCCGCGCCAAGGCCGCGCAGGCCGCCGCCGACTTCGAGACCAACCTCGCCAAGCGCCGCGAGCAGTCCGAGCGCGACCTGGCCTCGCGTCAGGCCAAGGCCGAGAAGCGGCTCGCGGAGATCGAGCACCGCGCCGAGCAGCTGCGCCTGGAGGCCGAGAAGCTGCGCACCGACGCCGAGCGCCGCGCCCGCCAGACGGTGGAGACCGCGCAGCGCCAGGCCGAGGACATCGTGGCCGACGCCAACGCCAAGGCGGACCGGATCCGCAGCGAATCCGAGCGCGAGCTCGCGGCCCTCACCAACCGCCGCGACAGCATCAACGCCCAGCTGACCAACGTCCGCGAGATGCTGGCGACGCTGACCGGCGCGGCGGTGGCCGCGGCCGGTGCCCCGGGCGAGGACGAGGCGGCCACCCGCGGCGTCCCGGCCCAGCAGTCCCGGTGACCCTCGGTCACACCGGAGCGCCCGATGCCCCGCGCCGCCCAAGCGGCGCGGGGCACGCGCATGTTATGGGCCCCGAACGCCTTCCCGGCCTGGCCGGCCACGGCACGGCGGCCGCGCGTCAACGCGCGCGGATCGCGGCCCCCACCGCGTAAAGCCGCGCCCCGCGAATCCAGCCCCCATCCGGCGTTTGAGGAGCGGAGCCCCCGCGCGGGTCCGGGCGGACACCGCCCAAATCAGCCCCTCCGGCGATTGAGGAGCGGGGGTTTGGGGGCGGAGCCCCCGCAGAGGCCCGGTTTCGGGGAGGGGCGGGGAGGGGCGGGCAACCCCCCGTGACCGACCGCACCCTCAAAACCCTCGGCTTCGCCGACGTCCCCGCCCAACAACCCCTCACCTACCCCGGCCGCCCCATCACCCACCCCACCCTCCTCACCACCGGCGAACTCTGGGACCTCACCCCCACCCCCGGCCGCCGCCTCGGCACCTGGACGGTCAACCCACGCCCCGGCGACGGCGAAACGCCCGACGAAGCGCCCGCAGAAGCACTGGATGCCGTCCTCACCCACCTCGGCCACCCCCCTACCCCCCACCGCCACCCCGTCATCGCCGTCGGCTCCAACGCCTCCCCCGCCCAGCTCCACCACAAGCTGTCCCGCCCCGGCCGCCCGGCCACCGTCCCCATGGTCCCGGTCGACGTGCACGGCATCGCGGTCGGCTGCTCCGCCCACATCGGCCGCTACGGCTACGTGGCCTCCGCCCCCTACACGGCACCCGGCGCCCGCACCCCGCTCGTCATCAGCTGGCTGGACGCCGAGCAGCTCGCGGCCGTCGACGCCACCGAGTACCCCAACTACCGCCGCGTCCTGCTGCCCGGCGGCCAGTACCCGATGGTCATGCCGTCCGGCGAGCGGCTCCGCGGTGCGTACCTCTACGTCGGCGAGCGCGGAGTGCTGATGTCCCCGGACGGCACCGAACGCCCCCTCCCCGGCGGCGGCGACCAGAGCGCCCTGCTCACCCGGCTGCTCGCCGGCTCACCACGGCTGCGCGCACTCCTCGGCCCGGACCCCCGCGCCTGGGTCACCCGCGCGGGCGCCGACCTCGCGGTGCGCAGAACCGGCACCCGGATCTTCCAGGAGGAGGGCTGGGCGCTGCCGCAGCCCGACCTCCTGCGCTGCCCGGAGGACGGGCAACCCGGCGAGCCCGGCGGCCCCGGAGGGCCCGGCGGCGCCAAGAGTTACGATGCGCTCTCATCTCCCGAGTAACGGGAACCGTCAACGCGCCGTTATCCTCCTAACCCTCACGGGGCGAGCACGCCCGACCCATGCACATGAGGGGCGGAGAATGATCGAGGCAGTCGGCCTGACGAAGCGCTACGGCGCCAAGACGGCCGTGTACAACCTGTCCTTCCAGGTGAGGCCCGGCGCCGTCACCGGCTTTCTCGGGCCCAACGGGTCGGGCAAGTCCACCACCATGCGGATGATCCTGGGCCTCGACGAGCCCACCGCCGGCCATGTCACGGTCGGCGGCTATCCGTTCCGCAAGCTGCCCAACGCCCCCCGCCAGGTGGGCGCGCTGCTCGACGCCAAGGCGGTGCACGGCGGCCGCAGCGCCCGCCAGCACCTGCTCTGCCTGGCCCAGCTGTCCGGCATCCCGGCCCGCCGGGTGGACGAGGTGCTGGGCGTGGTGGGCCTCCAGGAGGTGGCACGCAAGCGCTCCAAGGGCTTCTCGCTCGGCATGGGCCAGCGGCTGGGCATCGCGGCCGCCCTCCTCGGCGACCCGCAGGTGCTGCTCTTCGACGAGCCGGTCAACGGCCTGGACCCCGAGGGCATCCTCTGGGTCCGCAACTTCATGAAGCGGCTGGCCTCCGAGGGCCGCACGGTCTTCGTCTCCAGCCATCTGATGAGCGAGATGGCGCTCACCGCCGACCATCTGATCGTGATCGGGCGCGGTCAGCTGCTCGCCGATATGAGCGTCAAGGACTTCATCTCCTACAACTCCGCGGACTTCGCCCGCGTCCGCACCCCCGAGGGCGACCCGGGGCAGCGCGAGAAGCTGACCGCCGCGCTGAGCGAGGCGGGCGGCCAGGTGCTGCCGGAGCAGGACGGCGCACTGCGGGTGACCGGGCTGCCGCTGCCGCGCATCAGCGATCTGGCGCATGGGGCGGACGTACGGCTGTGGGAGCTCTCCCCGCACCAGGCGTCGCTGGAAGAGGCGTACATGCGGATGACGCAGGGCGCGGTGGACTACCGCTCGACCATCGACGCGCGCGCCGCGTTGCAGCAGCAGATGCCGGGCGCGGTGCCGCCGGGCGGTCCGTACGGCTATGCGCCGGGCGCCCCGGCACAGCAGATGGGCTTCCCGCCGGGGACCGTACTGCCGGGCTACGCCGAGCCCCCGGCCCCGCCACAGCAGCACGCTCCGGGCGCCCCGCACACCCCGGGCGCCCCGATGCCCGCCGCACCGGCGGCCCCGTCCGCCGCTCCCGCGATGCCACCCACCGCTCCCCCGGCGGCTCCGGCGGCTCCCCCCACTCCCCCGGCTCAGCCGCCCGCGGCGCCGTCCGCCCCCGCCGATCTGACCAAGAGCGACACCGAGGACGCCCGATGACGACCCCGTACCAGCAGCAGTACCAGGCGCCCGTCCCCCCGCAAGGCCCTCCGCAGGGTCCTCCGCAAAGCCCTCCGCACGGTGGTCCTCCGCAGACGCCGCCGCAGGCGGCCCCGCAGGCGGCCCCGCATCAGCCGGCGCCCTCCGGGCCCCCGTCGCAGCCCTACGCCGGTGTCGGTCCGTACACCTCGCCGATCCCGATCCGCCAGACCCACCTCGGCAATGCCCTCGCCTCCGAGTGGACCAAGATCAAGTCAGTGCGCTCCACGATCTGGACGCTGGGCGTGATGGTCGCGCTGGTGGCCGGGATCGGACTCCTGGTGGCGGCGGGCACCAGCGACAGCGACTACGAGACCGTCCCCACCACCCTCCCCGGGTTCTTCGGCACCCTGCTCGGCCAGCTGTGCATCGTCACCCTCGGGGTGCTCGTGATCACCTCCGAGTACGGCACCGGGATGATCCGGACCACCCTCACCGCCTCGCCGCAGCGCTCCCGGGTGCTCACCGCCAAGGCGCTGGTGTTCTTCACCCTCTCGTTCACCACCACGACCATCGCGCTCGTGCTGGTGGCCCTCGCCAGCACCGGGATGCACGGCGGTGCGGGCGTCCAGGAGCCGACGAGTGACCAGTTCCTCGGGGCGACGGTCGGCGCCGGGCTCTATGTGTCGCTGCTGGGGCTGCTCTCGCTGGCCGTCGGCTGCATGCTGCGGCACTCCGCGGGCGCGATCACCACGATGCTCGGTGTGGTGCTGCTCCCGGCCATCCTCCCCGCGTTCCTGATGATGTCGGACAGCCTCCGTGATCTGGGGGAGAAGATGCAGGAGTACTCCTCGCCCCAGTCGCTGGCCGCCCTCTTCCGGCTCGACGAGAGCCTGAACAGCGGCTGGCCCCAGCTGTGGGCACTGGCCGGAGTCACGGCGGGGGCGATGATCGCCGCCTATGTGCTGCTGGAGAAGCGCGACGTGTAGGAGTCAGTGTCGCGGCGCGTTACGGGACCGCTGGAGCTTCGCGCTCCGGCGGTCCCGTGCGTTCCAGCACGCCTTGTGCCAGTGGCGCCGGTCGTCCGCGCCCATGTACTGCTGCCAGGCGACCACATGCGCCACCCCCGGCGGAATCTCCTGGTCACAGCCCGGGCAGCGGTAGTGCTTGGCGGCCGCCCCGCCGCCGACCTG
This sequence comes from Streptomyces javensis, assembly GCF_039525925.1. Lineage (NCBI taxonomy): Bacteria > Bacillati > Actinomycetota > Actinomycetes > Kitasatosporales > Streptomycetaceae > Streptomyces > Streptomyces javensis. The sequence goes on from NZ_BAAAIF010000004.1 coordinate 227,622, forward strand.
CCGGACCACCCACTCCTCCCCCTGCCAGGTCTCCATGCGGTCGAGGCCATAACGGCCCGTACTCTCGTGGCCGACGGGCTTTTCGCCGCCTCGCGGGCGGTTTCGGCGTGGAGACACGGGGCACCTCGACAGAGCTGGGAGCTAACGGGCTGTGACCAGCGTACGCGCTACGGTCACCCTCCGGGAAAGCCGTCGTCCACACCCACGCTCTGATCATCATGAAAACTTCATGCACGGCCGTGCCCTTGGCACGTGTCAGGCGTTAATGCCTACGAGGGGGGATGCCTACGCCGGCACATCAGCCGCGACAAGGAGGCAGTTTCACCATGGATGTGGGGGCTTTCATCCTGGCCGCTCAATTCCCAGGCCAGGGACAGGAGGAGGCGCTGCACCGGGCGGTCCGGTCGGCCGAGCTCTCCGAGGAGACCGGGCTGGACGCGGTCTGGGTCGCCGAGCACCACTTCGTTCCGTATGGCGTCTGCCCGTCCGCGGTCACCCTCGCCGCCCTGCTGCTGGGACGTACCCGCCGCATCGGCGTCGGTACGGCGGTGAGCGTACTGCCGACCGCCCATCCCGTCGCGCTGGGTGAGCAGGCGGCACTGCTCCATCTCCTCTCCGGTGGCCGATTCACCCTGGGGGTCGGCCGTGGCGGGCCCTGGGTGGACCTCGAGGTCTTCGGCTCGGGTCTGCGGGCGTACGAGCGGGGCTTCCCCGAATCACTCGATCTGCTGCTGCGCTGGCTGCGCGAGCCCCGGGTGGGGGCCGACGGCGAGCGGTTCGCCTTCCGCGAGGTGGCGGTGGTGCCGCGCCCCGACGACGCCCTCGCCGGGCCGGTGGTGGGCGCCCCGCCGGTGGTCGTCGCCTGCACCTCGCCCGGCAGTGTGCGGCTGGCCGCCGAGCGCGGGCTGCCCATGCTGCTGGGCATGCACTGCGGGGACGAGGAGAAGGCCGAGGTGGTCGGGCTGTGGCGGAAGTCCGCGCTGGCGGCGGGCCGTTCACCGGAGCATGTCGAGGCGGTGGCGGCGCGCCATGTCTCGGCCGGGGTGGTGCAGATCGCGGACACCCGCCCGGCGGCGGCCGAGGTCCTGACCAAGGCGATGCCCGGCTGGCTGCGGCAGGGTCTGGAGGCGCATGTGACGGTCGACGGCCGGGAGCGCCGGATGCGCGACCCGGTCGCCTATGCGGAGCTGCTGTGCGAGCTGCATCCGGTGGGCTCGCCGCGGCTGTGCGCCGACCGGCTGGCGGCGACCGCCGAGCGCACCGGGATCCACCGGTTCGCGCTGCTGGTCGAGGGGTCGGGCGACCTGGCGGCCACGGAGGAGAACGTACGACGGCTCGGTAGTGAGGTGCTGCCGCTCCTGCGCTGATACACCTCCCCCTGGTGGAGCGGCAGCGTACGTCCCGTCAGCAGTCGCGGAGTTCGGGTGACTGGTTGAGCAGCTGCCCCCGGACCGAGGTGAAGCGGGCGAGGCGCTCGTCGGCCGATGCGTCCATCGGGAAGACCGCCACCCGGTGACAGTTCTGGAAGGCCAGCCGCACCCCGAAGTGGCGCTGGAGCGCGCCGCGTATCGCGTCGCTGGCGAGTGCGCGGAGCAGTTGACCGCGTGCCTGCTCATCGGGCGGCGGCGTCTGGTTGTCGGCGAACTCCCCGCCGTCCACCTTCAGCTGGGCCACCAGTGAGCTGATCATCTCCCATGCGTACGGTAGGGAGTTCCGGACGCAGTCGACGAAGGCCGCTTCGTCGACCTCGCCTCGCTCGGCCTGTTCGAGCAGGGCCGGTGAGACGTCGAGCGACATGGGTTCTCCTCTCGCGACCCCGCGAGCGGGGTCTCAGGGATGGGAAGGGCGGACGGCGACGCAGCGTACCCGTCCGACGACCGCCCGCTTCAACGGTAATTCGGCCACTGCGCCCGCACCAGGAGAACGGGCACACAACCAGCCATCGTCGAAGGGGTCCATCGGCGGACGAATCGCGTGCGGCGGTGGTGGTCGAGTAGCGTTGCCGACCATGCGTCTCGTCATCGCCCGGTGCTCGGTGGACTACGCCGGCCGCCTCACCGCCCACCTCCCCTCGGCACCCCGTCTGATCCTGGTCAAGGCCGACGGCAGTGTGTCCATCCACGCGGACGACAGGGCCTACAAACCCCTCAACTGGATGTCTCCGCCGTGCACGCTGAAGGAAGGCGACGACGATGTGTGGACGGTCGTGAACAAGGCGGGCGAGAAGCTCATCATCACCATGGAGGAGGTCCTCCATGACTCCTCGCACGAACTCGGCGTCGACCCCGGCCTGATCAAGGACGGTGTCGAGGCCCATCTACAGGAGCTGCTCGCCGATCGTATCGAGACACTCGGCGATGGCTGGACGCTTATTCGGCGTGAATACCCCACCGCCATCGGCCCCGTGGACATCCTCTGCCGCGACGCGGATGGCGGGACGGTCGCCGTGGAGATCAAACGCCGTGGTGAGATCGACGGTGTCGAGCAGCTCACCCGCTATCTCGAACTCCTCAACCGCGACCCCCACCTCGCCCCGGTGAAGGGCGTCTTCGCCGCCCAGGAGATCAAGCCCCAGGCCCGCGTACTCGCCACGGACCGGGGCATCGGCTGCGCGGTGCTGGACTACGACGCGCTCCGGGGCATCGAGGACGACAAGCTCCGTCTCTTCTGACGGGACCCGCCCTGACGCGGGACCCGCCCTGACGCGGGACCCGCCCTGACGCGGCACGCCGGGGCCGCACGGCCCCGGCCTCCTTCCGCCGTACGGGCTCGCGCCCGGGCCCCGGGGGCCGGGCCCCCACGGGGTGTCTGACGCACCACGTGTACGGGCTCGCACCCGGGCCCCGGGGCCGGGCCCCCCACGGGGTGCCCGGCGCACCACGCGGCGGGCCGCACGGCGTTCCTTTCCCCTCCCCGCCCCTTCCCGCTACCAGGGGCTCCGCCCCTGGACCCCGGGCTCTGGCACCGAGCCCCGCTTCCCAGCCCCTCCAGAGGCCACCTCCCAGCGGTAGCTGGGGGAGTTTGAGGAGCGGGCCCTGGGGCGAAGCGCCCCACCTTCCAGCCCTCCGCCGCATGACGAGCGGGGCCCTGGGGCGAAGCACTCCGCCTTCCAGCCCTCCGGCGCATGACGAGCGAGCCCTGGGACGGAGCACCCCACCTTCCAGCCCTCCGGCACATGACGAGCCGGGGCTGGGACGAAGCCCCGCCTTTCAGCTGCTCCGGCGCATGACGAGCGAGCCCTGGGACGGAGCACCCCACCTTCCAGCCCTCCGGCACATGACGAGCCGGGGCTGGGACGAAGCCCCGCCTTTCAG
>NZ_BAAAIF010000004.1:231034-302735 GCF_039525925.1 Streptomyces javensis
GCTGCTCCGGCGCATGACGAGCGAGCCCTGGGGCGAAGCACCCCGCCTTCCAGCCCTCCGGCACATGACGAGCCGGGGCTGGGACGGAGCCCCGCCTTCCAGCCCCTCCGGCACTTGACGAGCGAGCCCTGGGACGGAGCCCCGCCATTCAGCCTCTCCGGCGATTGAGGAGCGGGGTCTGGGGCGGAGCCCCAGTTGCGGGGAGGGGCGGGTAGGGGAACAGCCCGCCGCAGGCGTCCGGACAACCCCTGAGCCGACCACATCACGCCACCGGGGCGGGGCACCCCCTGGCGCGATCCGGCCGCCCCCGCACCGCCGTCCCGGGCCGCTACGCGACCGGCGTGGCCGTGCTCGACGCCGTGTGGGTCGTGGGGGCGCTCGCCGTGGTGGAGGTGTCGCCGGTGGGGGTCGTGGTCGGGGACGACGTCGTGGGCGTCGGCTTCGTGGGCTCGCCGGTCGGCGTCGTCGGCCGGCCCGTCGGCGGCTTGGTCGTCGGTCGCGGGTCGGAGGTCGTGGGGTGCGAGGACGGCGAGGAGGGCGGCCGCTCGGTGTCCGAGGGCGAGCCGCCGGTGGACGACGGGCCATTGGTCGCCGTGGAGCCGCTGGGCGAGCCGCTGCCGCCCGGCGCGGTCGGGGACGTGGACGCCTTCGGCACCCCGCTGAGGCCCGGCTGGGGGGCCTGGCTGGTGCCGCTCGTGGGCTCGTCGGCGGTCAGGCCCTTGTCGTCGTCACGCTGACTGGCCGAACGGTCCGGCTTGACCTTGTCGGCCGGGCTGTCGGAGTCGTCGCCCAGGGTGCCCAGGGTCACCACGGTGCCGAGCACGGCCACCAGGAGCACACCCGCGGCCGCCGCCACCACGTTGCGTCGGCCACCGTGCGCCGCCAGCCGCCGCAGACCGCCCGGCTTGCCGCCCGGCGGCCCGGCGGCGGCGGCGGAGGTGGAGGCGGCGGCCGAGGCCACGGGGGTGGCGGGGGCCGCCACAGAGGTACGGGAGGCGGACGGGACCGCCGCGGTCACCGCCGTCGTGGCCGCCGTGCCGCCCATGGCGGCCATCGGCGTCGTCGTCGCCACCTTCGGGGTGACGATCGTGGTCTCGGTGTCGTCCGGCGCTCCGCCCGCCGCCAGGGGCGCCGCGTCGTCCTTACGGTCCGCGTCGTCCTTACGGTTCCCACCGCTCGTCCCGAACGCCCCGGCCATCGCCGAGCCGGGCGAGCGGTCGGCGACCAGCGCCAGCGCGCGTCGGCCCGCGACCGTGCCCCGCTTGTCCGCGAGGACGCCGCGCAGCCCGATGGACGCCTCGAGCTCGGCGCGGGCCCGGTCCAGATGGCCCGTGCACAGCGCGAGGACGCCCAGCTCGTGGTGGAAGTACGCCTCGTCCGCGACCTGTCCCGCCAGCCGCGCGGCCTCCTGGCCGTGCCGCACCGCGCGCTCCCAGGCGCCCCAGTGCAGCGCCGCGGCGAGCGCGGGCGCGGCGGCGCGGGCCAGGAGCACGGCGGCGTCGGCGTGGCCCGCCTCGCGGCTGCCGATGAGCGCGGTCATCGCCGCGAGGATCGCGTCGGCCTCGGCGGCGACGCGCTCGGGGGCCACCGAGGGGTGACCGGCCCACCAGGCGTAGTGCTGGGCGACGGTGTGCGCGCGCCCGGCGTCCTCGTCGGCGTAGCCCGCCTCCGCGAGCTGCGCGGTGACGCGCGCCGCCAGCCGGTAGTGCGATCCGGCCGAGGTGACGAGGCCGCAGCCGAGTAGCTCACCGAGGGCCGCGTCCGCGTGGGTGTCCGCGGACAGCGCGCGCAGATGCACCTGGTCCGGGCATTCGCCGCCGAGCGCGACCGCGAACCGCAGCGCGTCGCGGGCCGCCTCGCTCAGCCCGGCGGCGAGCAGCGCGGCGGGGGACGCCGCCTCGGCTATCGAGGGCAGCGGGGCCTCGGCCTCCGCCCCGGAGGCGTCGTCGCGCTGGGCGTCCCGCTGCCGCAGCAGCGCGCCCGCCTGGACGAAGCGCAGCGGCAGCCCCTCGGACTCGAACCACAGGTCCGCCGCCCAGCTCGCCTCGTCCTCGTCCAGGGGCCGTCGTACGGCCCGCTCGAGCAGCTGGAGTCCGGCCGTACGGCTGAGCCCGGAGAGGAAGACCTCCTCCAGGTGGGAGTCGGGGGACGGCGCCGGGACATCGGGGGTGGCGGAGATCAGGAACGCGCATTCGGGGGTCGCGTCGAGGAACTCGTCCAGCGCGGCGCCGCCGAACTCGATGTCGTCCAGGACGACGACCGCGCCGATCTCCTGGACCGCCGCCAGCAGCTCCGCGCGGTCCGGCCGGTGGAGCGGGGCGCTGAGGACGGCGGCGTAGAGGTCGTGGAGGAGGTCGGTGGGGGTGCGGTGGTAGCCGGAGAGGCGTACGACACCGTCGGGCGCCAGCCGCTCGCAGTCGGAGGCCACGGCCTCCAGCAGGGTGCTGCGCCCGGCGCCGGAGGGCCCGGTGACCCGCACCGAGCGGCCGCGGGCGAGCAGCCGGGCGAGCCGCTCCCGCTCCTCGTCGCGCTCCAGCACCGGCAGTTCGGGCACGACGGTGCCGGACGGGCGGGGCGCGGCGGCGGCGCGGCGCAGCTCGGCCCGCTCGTCGGGGCCGTGGCGCTCGGGCCGGGCGGGCCGCTCACCGGGCGGGCAGGGTTCTATCTCGCTGCCGTCGACGGGGTTGACCGTGAGCACATGGTCACCGGCGACGATGCGCGCGGTGCGGGCCGGGGACGCGGAAGCGGGCGCGGAGGAGGCGGAAGAGGCTGACGAGGCGGACGAGGGCGGGGAGGCGGACGCACCGGACAGCGGGGCGCCCAGCGGGGGCGTCGGTATGTCCCCCGTCGGCCCCGTCGCCCCTATCGGCCCCGTCGCCCCTGTCGGCCCCGTCGGGCGCCGCGACGAGCCGTCCCCCGGGCCGTCCGCCGCACCCGACGCACCCGCCGCACCCGCCGCACCGGAAGCGGCACCCGGCACGGTCTCGTCGTGGCCGTGCTCCTGCGATCCGCGGTTCTTCGGGTCCAATGTCCTTGCCCCCCAGATGCGTGGCGTGCTGTAAGGCTCCCCGGCCTGCCTTCGCTTCTGGTCCGGTGCCGCCGTAGGGAATGTGTTCGGCGCTCACCGAACCCCGGGCCGTATCAGACGGCCTGGACCTGCTCACAGTATCCACCGCGCCGGAGGTGGCCCACGCCACCCCGGACAACCCACCGGCCCGGGGCGGGCGGTCCCCGCCGCTCAGACGCGCGGCAGGGACTCCGCCTCCAGTCCGCCCTCGATCGCGAGGATGCGGTGCAGCCGGGTGGCCACCAGCAGCCGCTGCATCTGGGGCGGCACCCCGCGCAGCACCAGCCGTCTGCCCACCCGGCCGGCCCTGCGGTGCGCGCCCATGATCACCCCGAGCCCGGTGGCGTCCCAGGAGTCCAGTTCGGTGAGGTCGAGGACGAGATCCCCGCCGCCCGCGTCGACGGCGGTGTGCAGGGCCGTACGGGCGTCCGCCGCGCTCCGGACGTCCAGTCGGCCCCCGACGACCAGCTCGGCGTGGTCGCCCCTGATGTGCATATGCGCTCCCCAATACGGTGCGTCGTGTCGTCAATGCGCCATTTCTGTCTACAGAACTGACTGCCTCTCACACGAGGAAGTTGCCGTCTGTAAGCGAACCGATACCGAATTCACCCAGGAGGGTGAGTTCCGGGCCTGGCGCCGCACCAAGGCCCTCAGTAGCGGTAGAAGCCCTCGCCGCTCTTCCGGCCGATGTCCCCCGCATCGACCATCCGGCGCATGATCTCCGGCGGTGCGAACTTCTCGTCCTGCGACTCGGTGTAGATGTTGTCGGTGGCGTGCAGCAGGATGTCCACGCCGGTCAGGTCGGCCGTCGCGAGGGGTCCCATCGCATGGCCGAAGCCCAGCTTGCAGGCGGTGTCGATGTCCTCGGCCGTGGCGACCCCCGACTCGTACAGCTTCGCCGCCTCCACCACGAGGGCGGAGATCAGCCGGGTGGTGACGAAACCCGCGACATCGCGGTTGACGACGATACAGGTCTTGCCGACGCCCTCCGCGAACTCCCGTGCGGCGGCCAGGGTTTCATCGCTCGTCTTGTGTCCGCGCACCAGCTCGCACAGCCGCATCATCGGCACCGGCGAGAAGAAGTGGGTGCCGACGACCCGCTCCGGGCGGCGGGTGGCCGCGGCGATCTTGGTGATCGGGATGGCCGAGGTGTTCGAGGCCAGGATCGTGTCGTCCTTGACCAGTTCGTCGAGGGTGCGGAAGATCTCCCGCTTGACCTCGATCTTCTCGAAGACCGCCTCCACCACGACATCCGCGTCGGCGGCGGCGTCGAGGTCGGTCGTGGTGGTGATCCGGCCCAGCGCCCGCTCGGCCTCCTCCGCCGCCAGCTTGCCCTTGGAGACGAACTTGTCGTACGAGGCCCGGATGGTGTCCGTACCGCGCCGCAGCGCCTCGTCGGTCACATCGCGCAGCACCACGTCCCAGCCGGCCTGGGCCGAGACCTGCGCGATACCGGCCCCCATGAGTCCGGCTCCGATGACCGCGAGCTTCTTGGCCACGACACACTCCCTCTGTTTCCGACCGACTTGGTCACAGTCCGATGTGCCGGACCTTAACGTCCGTTCACCCCTGCGGGCAGCCCCCCGTAACGCGCGTCACGGTGTGTTCTTCGCCGCATAGTTGAGGACCGTGTCGCTCAGGAGCGACTCCATGACGTCGACCTTACGGAGGGCGTCCTCGGCGACGGCGTCCACGCCGCCGCCCTCCGCGAGCCCGCGGATGATCGAGCGCAGCACCGCGTTCTGCAACCCGACGAGCTGGTGGGCGATGAACTCGGGTCTGGGGTCCCCGGGGTCGGCGGCGGCCTCCTCGCGCAGGGTGACGCCGAGCTGGTGGACCGCCTTGCCCTGGATGGCGAAGAGCCTGGCCATCAGCGTCGGGGACTCCACGATGACCTGCCGGAACCGGTCGTAGCCCTCGCTCAGCCCGACATAGGGGTGCCGTTCGCGGATGTCCTGGCGCAGCTGGTCCATCAGCGCCCGCGCCGCGGACTGTCCGGGCGCGCGGTCCCGTACGAGCCGGGAGGGGCGGTCGACGACCTCGTCCTCGCGGTCGACGAAGAGGTCCTCCTTGGTCGGGAAGTAGTTGTAGACCGTGTTGACGGAGACCTCGGCCGCCTCGGCGATCTCCGCGATCGTGACCGCCTCGAAGCCGCGCGCCATGAACAGCCCGGTCGCGACGTCCGAGATGTGCTGCCTGGTCTGCCGTTTCTTCCGCTCCCTGAGTCCTTCCGCCATGCCCTCATCCTAGCTTCGCTGGGGCTCATTGATTTTTGGAGTGATTGCAAAATTGGTGCTGCTCTGTTTTTCTGGAGCCATGGCAGTCATCACGACGAACGGCCTCACCCACACCTTCCGGACCAAGCGCGGCCCGGTGGCAGCCGTGCGCGGTATCGACCTGACCGTCGAGCGCGGTGAGATCCTCGGCTTCCTCGGACCCAACGGAGCGGGCAAGACCACCACGCTGCGCATGCTCACCACGCTGCTCCCGCCCACCGGCGGCAGCGCCACCGTCGCCGGGCACGACCTCGCCCGTGATCCGGCGGGCGTACGCCGGCGGATCGGCTACGTGGCCCAGTCCGGCGGGGTCGATCCGACCGTCTCGGTACGGGAGGAACTGCTCACCCAGGGGCGGCTCTACCGGATGGGCAAGGCCGAGGCGGCCGCCCGCGCCGGGGAGCTGGCCCGGGACCTGGGCCTGGCCGAGCTGCTGGACCGCCCCTGCGCCGCGCTCTCCGGCGGCCAGCGGCGGCGGCTGGACATCGCCCTCGGCCTGGTCCACCGGCCCGAGATCCTCTTCCTGGACGAGCCGACCACCGGGCTGGACCCCGGCAGCCGCGCAGACCTCTGGCAGTTGATCCGCCGGCTGCGCGCCGAACACGGCATGACGGTCTTCCTGACCACCCATTACCTGGACGAGGCGGAGGCGCTCTCCGACCGGCTGGTCATCGTCGACCAGGGCCTGGTGGCCGCCGAGGGGACGGCGGAGCGGCTCAAGGCCGAGCACGGCGGCGCTCCGGACGCCACCCTCCAGGACGCCTTCATCGCCATCACCGGGCGCGGCACCACCCCCCGGGACCCCGCCCCGCTCGCCGTCTGACCAGGACACCCCTCGCAAGCCCCGCCTGACCAGGACACCCACCGCAAGCCCCGGAAGAAGGCCCGATGCCTCATCTCCTCTCCGACACGGCCCTGATATTCGGCCGCTACGCCCGCCAGACCGTGCGCTCCAAACCCGCCCTGATCTTCGGGATGGTCCAGCCGCTGCTCTTCCTCGTCTTCTTCGGCCCGCTGCTCACCGATCTGCCGCTCGGCGGCCGGGCCGACTCCTGGCAGACCATCGTCCCCGGCATCCTCGTCCAACTCGGCCTGTTCAGCGCCTCGTTCACCGGGATCGGGCTGATCCTCGAACGCCGTACGGGCGTCATCGAGCGGATGCGGGTGACCCCGGTCAGCCGGCTAGCGCTGCTGATGGGCCGGGTGCTCAAGGACGTCGTCCAGTTGCTGTGGCAGTCCCTGGCGCTGGTGTGCGTCGCCGTGGCGCTCGGGCTGCGCGCCCCGGTGCTGGGCGTGGCGATCGGCTTCGTCTTCGTCGGCGTGCTGACCATCTCGCTCGCCTCGCTCTCCTACGCGTTGGCGATGCGGGTGTCCTCGCCGCAGGGGTTCGCGCCGGTCATCAACTCCGTCACCATGCCCGCGATGCTGCTGTCGGGGATCCTGCTGCCGATGTCGCTCGGGCCCCGCTGGCTCGACATCGCCTCGCACTTCGTGCCGTTCCGCTATCTGGTGGACGGGGTGCGGGCCGCCTTCGCCGGGGAGTACGGGGACGGGAAGATCGCGCTGGCCGCGCTGGTCGCCACCGCGCTCGCGGCGGTGGCCGTCACCCTCGGGGCGCGGCTCTTCCAGCGGGCCGGCGCGTAGGGCCGCCGCGTAGGCTCGGAGCCATGGTCAATCTCACCCGTATCTATACGCGTACCGGCGACACGGGCTCCACCGCCCTCGGCGACATGAGCCGCACCGCCAAGACCGATTCGCGGATCGGCGCGTACGCCGACGCCAACGAGGCGAACGCCGCGATCGGGGTGGCCATCGCGCTGGGCCAACTGCCCGCCGAGATCGTCAAGGTGCTGGTCCGCGTCCAGAACGACCTGTTCGACGTGGGCGCGGACCTGTGCACACCGGTGGTGGCGGACCCCGCCCATCCGCCGCTGCGCGTGGAACAGAGCTACATCGACAAGCTGGAGGCGGACTGCGACCGCTTCCTGGAGGGGCTGGAGAAGCTGCGCAGCTTCATCCTCCCGGGCGGCACCCCGGGCGCGGCGCTGCTGCACCAGGCGTGCACGGTGGTACGCCGCGCCGAGCGCTCCACCTGGGCGGCGCTCACCGAGCACGGGGACTCGATGAACGCGCTCACCGCGACCTATCTCAACCGGCTCTCGGATCTGCTGTTCATCCTGGCCCGCTCGGCCAACAAGGAGGTCGGCGACGTCCTGTGGGTCCCGGGCGAGAACCGCTGAAAAACCACGGGCCCCGCCGGCCCGGCGGCGCGTGGCAGCGCGTTGCCGGGGCCGACGGGGCGGGGCGGGGCTCGTCGTCGTCTGCCCGGTACGGGGGTTAGCGGGCAGACGACGCGGAGCGCTCCCGCTTGGGAAAGAGCGTGTAGCTGAGGGCGATGGCCACGTTGATGCCGATCAGGAAGAGCATGTTCCGCTGCCAGTCGCGCAGCGAGCCGATCTCGCCGTCGTCGCCGACGTACCAGATCCCGCCCTGGAGCAGTGCCATGGCGATGACCGCGGCCAGCACCCAGCGCCCGGCGGTCTTCCACTCGTGCAGCGTGCGCGCCGCACCGTACTTCGCGGGCTTGACCGGCGGCGGCCCGCCGAAGAAGCGGTGCGCCACCCGGGCGTCGACCCATTTGATCGTCGAGTGGCCGAGCGCGGCCGAGTAGCCGATGTAGACGGCGGCGAGACCGTGCTTCCAGTCCGGTTCGGCGCCGTTCCTCAGGTCGATCACGGTCGTCACGAACAGCACCACCTCCAGCACCGGTTCGCACAGCAGCACCACGGTGCTCGCCTTCGGCATCTTCGCCACGTAGCGCAGCAGAATGCCGATGCCCAACAGCACCCAGAAGCCGACCTCACAGGCGATGATCAGCGCGACAACCACGATGTTTCCTCTCTCGCTCTGCCCTTGGTCCCAACCCTCCCCCGTCGACCGGGCCGGGCGCGTCGTCGGCTGCGATGAATCCCGACTGCATCCTTCGATGTACGCCACCGGGCGGCGGGCCCGCCCCCAAGGGGGAGGTCCGTCCGGCGCGCCACATGGTGTGATGGGTGCCATGCCGTCCCCTCCCCACCTCCCACGCCCACACCGGCATGACGTCCTCATCGCCCTGAGCGGACTGCTCGGCGGGGCCCTGATGTGGGCGGTCGGGGTGCACAACAACCAGTCGTTCCTCCACGCGCCCCGCTGGCTGGGGGTGATCGCGCTGGTCGTGATCTCCGCGTGCGAGCTGCTGCGGCGCTCAAGGCCCCTCGTCGGCCTGGGCGTGGGGACCGCGGCGCTCTCCCTGGACATCCTCAGCGGCGGACTGGCCGTGACGTTCCTGATGTACACCGACCTGGTGTACTCGGCCGTCCTGTACTCCGGCCCCACCGCCGCCCGGCGGATCCCCCGGATCTGCTGGCTCCTCACGGGCCTGGCCACCGTGGTGCCGCTGGCCATCTACAACGACCCCCTGGCGCTGCTGGTCGGCTCGTTCGTCGCGCTGCTCACCCTCACCCCGGCGTGGACCGGGTCGGTGATCCGCAACCACCGCGAGGAGGCCGCGGCCGCCCGGGTGGAGGCCGAACGGGTCGCGCTGCTGGCCGAGTTGGACCGGCGGGAGGCGGTGGCCTCGGAGCGCTCCCGGATGGCGCGCGAACTCCACGACATGGTGGCCAACCACCTCTCGGCCATCGCCATCCACTCCAGCGCCGCGCTCTCCCTGAAGGACCCCGCCGCGACCGACGAGGCGCTCGGCGTCATCCGGGAGAACAGCGTGCGCGGCCTGGCCGAGATGCGCCGGCTGATCGGGCTGCTGCGGGACCCCGGGGAGAGCTCGGAACCGGCCGCCACCTCCACTCTCGACGCGCTCGACACCCTGCTGGAGCAGGCCCGCACCAACGCCCGCGCCGGCGGCCAGGACATCGTCCTGAGCGACGAGCGGCCGCCCGGCGCCGCCCCCCTGCCCGCCCCGGTCGAGCTCGCCGCGTACCGCATCGTCCAGGAGTCGCTCACCAACGCCCTCAAGCACGCCGCGCCCGGCCGGGTGGACGTGACGCTGGCGCACCGCGCGGACGGCCCGCTCGAGGTCAGCGTCGTCAGCCCGTACGGCGACCGCGAGGGCCCCCGGGCGCCCGGCTCCGGCACCGGGCTGATCGGGATGCGCGAGCGGGTGTCCCTGCTCGGCGGCACGCTGGACGCCGGTCCGGTCTCCGGGCCCGAGGGCATGGTGTGGCGGGTGCGGGCCGCGCTGCCGCTGGACGACGAGAGCGCTCAGAGCAAGAGCGCTCAGACTGTGCCATGACCCTTCGACGACCGGGAGCCGCCGTGACCCCGCCCGCCCCGCCCGCCCGTTCCGCGTCCAAGCCGATCCGGGTGCTGGTCGCCGAGGACCAGGGCGCGGTCCGCTCCGGACTGGTGCTGATCCTGCGGTCCGCCCCCGATGTGGAGGTGGTCGGCGAGGCGGTGGACGGCCTCCAGGCGGTGGAGATGGCCAGGGCGCTGCGCCCCGATGTGGTGCTCATGGACGTCCAGATGCCCCGGCTCGACGGGGTGTCGGCCACCCGCCAGGTGGTCGCCGAACAGCTGGCCGATGTGCTGGTGCTGACCACCTTCGACCTGGACGAGTACGTCTTCGGGGCGCTGCGCGCGGGCGCCGCCGGGTTCCTGCTCAAGGACAGCGAGGCGGCCGATCTGATCGAGGCGGTCCGTACGGTGGGGCGCGGCGAGGGCATGATCGCCACCGCGGTCACCCGCCGACTGATCGCGGAGTTCGCCCGGCCCCAGGCCGCCCCCTCCCCCACCGCGCCCAGCCCCGAGGTGCTGGCCACGCTCACCCCGCGGGAGCGGGAGGTGCTGGCCTGTCTGGGGCAGGGGCTGTCGAACGCGCAGATCGCGGAGCGGCTCACCATGGCGGAGGCGACGGTGAAGACGCATGTCAGCCGACTGCTGAACAAGCTGGAGCTGCGCAGCCGGGTGCAGGCCGCGGTGCTGGCCCAGGAACTGGGCGTACGCTGAGCAGGTCAGAGGAAAGTCCGCTACGGTTCGGGCAGCGCCCCGAAGGGGCGCGGGGAACTGCGCGACCAGCCACGACGGCGCCGCAGTCGGCCGACGACGACACCTCCAGCGGACCCCTCAGGCCACGTTGACGCGCTGCCCGGGAGGCGCGGCCTCCAGCCAGGCCAGAAAGCCGGTCAGGGCGTCATCGCTCATGGCCAGTTCCAGCCGGGTGCCGCCGTGCCGGCAGGCGAGCACCACCGCGTCGGAGAGCAGCGCCAGCTCCTCCTCGCCCTTGGGGGTGCGCCGCTCCAGCACCTCGATCGAGGCGCGCTCCAGGATTCGCCGGGGCCTGGGCGCGTAGGAGAAGACCCGGAACCACTCGACGCGGTCACCGTTGTAGCGGGCGACGCCGTACACCCAGCCCTTGCCGCTGGGCTCGGATTCGCTTGGCGGTGGATCCCAGCGCAGTGAACAGTCGAAGGTTCCGCCGGACCGCTGGATCAGCCGCCGCCGGAGACCGAAGACGAAGAGTCCCACCACCACCAGCGCGACGACCACGCCGCCCACAAGCAGAGCGAGGACCATCTTCACCGACCTCCTCGCGTCATCGGGAAAAACCGCACCTGCATCGCCTCAGCCGCGGACCGCTGAAGGGGAGCTCCAGCGAGGTCCGCGGCTGAGGTTTTCCGACCGTACGTGACAGGCTCAGTGCGCTCCCGCCACCGCGCGCAACCGGACGTCGGCGCGCCGCTCGGCGGCGGCGTCCGCCTCCGACTTGGCACGCTCCAGCGCCCGCTCCGCGCGCTTCACATCGATCTCGTCGGACAGCTCCGCGACTTCGGCCAGCAGTGAGAGCTTGTCGTCCGAAAACGAGATGAACCCACCGTGCACCGCGGCCACGACCGTTCCGCCGTCGACCGAACGGATGGTCACCGGGCCGGACTCCAGCACACCGAGCAGCGGCTGGTGGCCGGGCATGACGCCGATGTCACCCGATGTGGTGCGCGCGATGACCAAGGTGGCCGCACCGGACCAGACACTACGGTCCGCCGCGACCATCTCGACGTGCAGCTCAGCAGCCAACGTGGCTCCTCGGGTCTCTCCCCGCCGGGTAGGGCGGGGCTTTCGTCAAAGAATAACGGGCGTACGGAGAGGGGCGGGACCGGGCCCGCCCCTCTCGCGGAGCTACCGGGCTCAGGAGACGCCCAGCTCCTTGGCCTTGGCCTTGAGGTCGTCCAGGCCACCGCACATGAAGAACGCCTGCTCGGGGAAGTGGTCGAACTCACCGTCGGCGATCGCGTTGAACGCGGCGATGGACTCGTCCAGCGGCACGTCCGATCCGTCGAGACCGGTGAACTGCTTCGCCGCGTGGGTGTTCTGCGACAGGAAGCGCTCGATACGACGGGCGCGGAAGACGGTGAGCTTGTCCTCCTCGCCGAGCTCGTCGATGCCCAGGATGTTGATGATGTCCTGGAGGTCCTTGTACTTCTGGAGGATCGACTTCACGCGCGAGGCGCAGTCGTAGTGGTCCTGCGAGATGTAGCGCGGGTCCAGGATCCGGGACGTCGAGTCCAGCGGGTCCACCGCCGGGTAGATGCCCTTCTCCGAGATCGGCCGGGAGAGCACCGTGGTCGCGTCGAGGTGCGCGAAGGTGGTCGCCGGGGCCGGGTCGGTCAGGTCGTCCGCGGGGACGTAGATCGCCTGCATCGAGGTGATCGAGTGACCACGGGTCGAGGTGATGCGCTCCTGGAGGATGCCCATCTCGTCGGCCAGGTTCGGCTGGTAGCCCACCGCGGAGGGCATCCGGCCGAGCAGGGTCGAGACCTCGGAACCGGCCTGGGTGAAGCGGAAGATGTTGTCGATGAAGAACAGCACGTCCTGCTTCTGCACATCGCGGAAGTACTCCGCCATGGTCAGACCGGCCAGGGCGACCCGCAGACGGGTGCCCGGGGGCTCGTCCATCTGGCCGAAGACCAGCGCGGTCTGCGGGAGCACGCCGGACTCGGCCATCTCCTCGATCAGGTCGTTGCCCTCACGGGTGCGCTCGCCGACACCGGCGAACACGGAAACGCCCTCGTGCAGCTTGGCCACACGCATGATCATTTCCTGGATGAGCACGGTCTTGCCGACGCCCGCGCCGCCGAACAGACCGATCTTGCCGCCCTTGACGTACGGGGTCAGCAGGTCGACGACCTTCAGACCGGTCTCGAACATCTCGGTCTTGGACTCGAGCTGGTCGAAGGCCGGGGCCTTGCGGTGGATGGACCAGCGCTCGGTGACCTCGGACTCGGCCTCGGGCTCGTTGAGGATCTTGCCCAGGGTGTTGAACACCCGGCCCTTGGTGACATCGCCGACGGGCACCGTGATGCCGTCGCCGGTGTCGGTCACCGAGGCCTGGCGGACCAGACCGTCGGTGGGCTCCATGGAGATGGCGCGGACCAGACCCTCGCCCAGGTGCTGGGCGACCTCGAGGGTCAGGATCTTCTTCGCACCCTCCTGCGCCGGGTCGGCGACCTCGACGGTCAGCGCGTTGTAGATGTCCGGCATCGCGTCGACGGGGAACTCCACGTCGACGACCGGGCCGATGACCCGCGCGACGCGGCCGGCGGCCACAGCGGTTGGCTCAACAGTGGTGGTCATAGTGTCAGTCACTCCCCGCGGAGGCGTCGGCCAGAGCGCTCGCGCCACCGACGATCTCGCTGATTTCCTGGGTGATGTCGGCCTGGCGGGCCGCGTTGGCAAGCCGCGTGAGCGACTTGATGAGCTCTTCGGCGTTGTCGGTCGCCGACTTCATCGCCCGCCGGGTGGCCGCGTGCTTGGAGGCGGCGGCCTGGAGCAGGGCGTTGTAGATACGGGCCTCGACATACCGGGGCAGCAGGGCGTCCAGGACGTCCTCGGACGAGGGCTCGAAGTCGAAGAGCGGGAGGATCTCGCCCTTCTTCTCCTGCTCCTCCGCCTTCTCCGCGAGGCTGAGCGGCAGCAGCCGGTCCTTGACCGGGGTCTGCGTCAGCATCGAGACGAACTCGGTGAAGACGATGTGCAGCTCGTCCACGCCGCCCTCGGCCGTGTCCTTGAGGACGGCCTCGATCAGCGGGCCCGCGATCTTCTTGGCGTCCGCGTAGGTCGGGTTGTCGGTGAAGCCACCCCACGACTCCGTGACCTTGCGCTCACGGAAGGAGTAGTACGCCACACCCTTGCGGCCGACGATGTAGGAGTCGACCTCCTTGCCCTCGCGGGTGAGCCGCTCGGTGAGCTCCTCGGCCGCCTTGATCACGTTGGAGGAGTAGCCGCCCGCGAGACCCCGGTCGCTCGTGATGAGCAGGACCGCGGCCCGGGTCGGGTTGTCGCTCTCCGTGGTCAGCGCGTGCTGGGTGGTGGAGCCCTTGGCGACCGCGCCCACCGCCCGGGTGAGCTCGGTGGCGTACGGAGTCGACGCGGCCACCTGGCGCTGCGCCTTGACGACGCGCGAGGCGGCGATCATCTCCATCGCCCTGGTGATCTTCTTGGTCGCGGAGACGGACTTGATCCGCCTCTTGTAGACCCTCAGCTGGGCACCCATGCGCTCAGTCCTCGCCCAGCAGCTTGCCGCCCGAGGTCTCGAACTGCCGCTTGAAGGAGTCCACGGCCTCGCCCAGCGCCTGAATCGTGTCGTCGGACATCTTGCCGCCCTCGACGATGCTGGTCAGCAGCGACTTGTGCTCACGGTGGAGGTAGTCCAGCAGCTCCCGCTCGAAGCGGCGGATGTCCTCCACGGGCACGTCGTCCATCTTGCCGGTGGTGCCGGCCCAGATGGAGACGATCTCGTCCTCGGTGGAGAACGGGGCGTACTGCCCCTGCTTCAGCAGCTCGACCATGCGCGCACCGCGCTCCAGCGACGCCTTGGAGGCCGCGTCCAGGTCCGAGCCGAAGGCGGCGAACGCCTCGAGCTCGCGGTACTGGGCGAGGTCCACCCGGAGGCGGCCGGAGACCTGGCGCATGGCCCGGTGCTGGGCGGAGCCACCGACCCGGGAGACCGAGATACCGACGTTCAGGGCCGGGCGCTGTCCGGCGTTGAACAGGTCGGACTCCAGGAAGCACTGGCCGTCGGTGATGGAGATGACGTTGGTCGGGATGAACGCCGACACGTCGTTCGCCTTGGTCTCGACGATCGGCAGACCGGTCATCGAACCGGAGCCCATCTCCTCGGAGAGCTTGGCGCAGCGCTCCAGCAGCCGGGAGTGCAGGTAGAAGACGTCACCCGGGTAGGCCTCACGGCCCGGCGGGCGGCGCAGCAGCAGGGACACCGCGCGGTAGGCGTCGGCCTGCTTGGACAGGTCGTCGAAGACGATCAGGACGTGCTTGCCCTCGTACATCCAGTGCTGGCCGATGGCCGAGCCGGTGTAGGGGGCCAGGTACTTGAAGCCCGCCGGGTCGGACGCCGGGGCGGCGACGATCGTCGTGTACTCCAGGGCGCCGGCCTCCTCCAGCGCGCCGCGCACGGACGCGATGGTGGAGCCCTTCTGGCCGACGGCGACGTAGATGCAGCGGACCTGCTTCTTCGGGTCGCCGGAGCGCCAGTTGTCGCGCTGGTTGATGATCGTGTCGACGCACAGCGCGGTCTTGCCGGTCTGCCGGTCGCCGATGATCAGCTGACGCTGGCCACGGCCGATCGGGGTCATCGCGTCGACGGCCTTGTAGCCGGTCTCCATCGGCTCGTGCACCGACTTGCGCTGCATGACCGTGGGGGCCTGAAGTTCGAGGGCGCGGCGGCCCTCGGTCTCGATCTCGCCGAGGCCGTCGATCGGGGCACCCAGCGGGTCGACCACGCGGCCGAGGTAGCCCTCGCCGACGGCGACCGAGAGGACCTCGCCGGTGCGGTGCACCTGCTGACCCTCCTCGATGCCGCTGAACTCACCGAGGACGACCGCACCGATCTCGCGCTCCTCGAGGTTGAGGGCGAGGCCGAGGGTGCCGTCCTCGAACTTCAGCAGTTCGTTCGCCATGGTCGAGGGGAGACCCTCGACCTTCGCGATGCCGTCGCCGGCAACGCTGACCGTCCCGACCTCCTCGCGCGAGGCCGCGTCCGGCTTGTACGCCTGGACAAAGTTCTCCAGCGCGTCCCGGATCTCCTCCGGCCGGATCGTGAGCTCCGCCATCTGGGTTCCCTGCTCTCCTTGTTGGGCCCGAAGTGTTTGACTACGGCCCAACTCGGGCCGCTTACATGCTTGTTGAGTTGGTGGCTGTGTCAGCCGGCCATCCGCCGGGTCGCCTCTTCGAGACGGTCCGCGATGGTCCCGTTGATGACCTCGTCGCCGATGCGCACCGAGATCCCGCCGAGGACCTCGGGGTCCACGTCGAGGTTCAGGTGCATCTTCCGTCCGTACAGCTTCCCCAGTGCGTCACCGAGCCGCTGCTTCTGCCGGTCGCTGAGCGGCACCGCGGAGGTGACGACCGCGACCGTACGGTCCCGGCGCGCCGCCGCCAGCTTGGACAGCTCGTCGAGACCCGCCTCCAGGCTACGACCCCGCGGATGGGTCACCAGACGGATCACCAGCCGTGCGGTCCGCTGGTCGGCGCGGCCGCCGAGCAACTCGGTGACCAGCCCGGACTTGGCGGAGACGCTCGCGCGCCGGTCGGTGAGCGCGCCGCGCAGCTCGGACGAGGAGGAGACGATCCGGCCGAACCGGAACAGCTCGTCCTCCACGTCGTCGAGGGTGCCGGCCCGCTCGGCCGCGACCAGGTCGGCGGCGTTGGCCAGCTCCTCGAGCGAGTCCACCAGGTCGCGCGAGCGCGACCAGCGGGAACGGACCAGGCCGGAGATCAGGTCGATGGTCTCGCCGCCGACCTGTCCGCCCAGCACCCGCGCGGCAAGCGTGGCCTTGGCCTCGCCGGGCTGCGCCGGGTCGGTGAGGACCCGGCGCAGCGAGACCTCGCGGTCGAGCAGCGCGGTGACGGCGGCCAGCTCATCGGCAAGCTTCGTCGCGTCGACGGCGGTGTTGTCCGTCAGGGCGTCGAAGCGCTCGCGCGCGGCTGCCAGTGCCTCCCGGCTCGCTCCGTTCATCGGCCGGCCTCGGCCTTCGAGCCATCGGTGGCCTTCGCCTCGAGCTCGTCGAGGAACCGGTCGATGGTGCGGCTCTGCCGGGCCACGTCCTCGAGCGACTCACCGACGATCCGGCCGGCCAGGTCGGTGGCGAGCCTGCCCACGTCCTGGCGCAGGGTCTGAGCGGCCTGCTTCCGATCGGCCTCGATCTGCGAGTGACCGGCAGCGATGATCTCCTCACGCTGCCGCTGGCCCTCCGCGCGCATCTCGGCGATGAGCGCGGCGCCCTGCTCCTGCGCCTCCTGGCGCAGTCGCGCGGCCTCGTGACGGGCGTCGGCGAGCTGGGCTCGGTAGTCCTCGAGGACCTGCTGGGCTTCGGCCTGAGTGGCCTCGGCCTTCTCCATGCCGCCCTCGATCGCCTCGCGGCGCTCCTCCAGAACCCGGTTGATGTTCGGGAGGAGCTTCTTGGCGAGGAAGATGAAGACGATGGCAAAGGCGATCAGGCCGATGACCAGCTCCGGGATCGGCGGGATGAGGGGGTTCTCACTCTCCTCAGCCGCCACCTGTACCAGGGCGTTCACATCAGTGCCTTCCGTCTGTCGTGGTTAAAGCGGTCCGTTCAGGACTTGAAAAGGAAGCCCATGACGATACCGATCAGCGCGAGCGCCTCACAGAAGGCGAAGCCCATGATCTGGTTGGCGCGGATCAGGCCGGCCGCCTCGGGCTGACGGGCCAGGGCCTGGGTGCCGTTACCGAAGATGATGCCGACGCCGACGCCGGGGCCGATGGCGGCGAGACCGTAGCCGATCGAACCGAGGTTGCCGGTGATGCCGTCGGCGGCGAGGGTCTGGAGAGCGGACATGCCGGTTCTTCCTTTGCGTTTCATGGGCCGGTGGGGGTTGGCCACCGGACGTCTGATGGTCTGGGAGGCAGGTGTGCTCAGTGGTGCTCGGCGAGCGCGCCCTGAACGTAGTTGCAGGCCAAGAGCACGAAGACGTACGCCTGGACAGCCTGGATGAAGAGCTCGAAGGCGGTCAGCAGAATCGTCATCACGAAGGACGCGCCCGCGTAGGCGATCCCGATGCCGTTCAGCAGGTACCAGGAGCCGATGGTGAACATCAGCAGCAGCAGGTGGCCGGCGAACATGTTGGCGAAGAGCCGGACCGCGTGGGTGAAGGGCCGGATGATCACGTTCGAGAAGAACTCGATCACGACGATCATCGGCAGGATCGCGCCGAGCTCCTTGTCGTAGCCGGTGATGTTCTTCCAGCCGCCGACGAAGCCGTGCTTCTTGAAGGTCAGGTACATCCAGAGGACGTAGACGATGGCGGCGAGACCGGCCGGGAAGGCGATGATCGACGTCACCGGGAACTGGGCGATCGGGATGACCGACCACAGGTTCATGATCCACACGAAGAAGAACAGCGAGACCATGAGGGGGACGTACTTCTCGCCCTCCTTCTTCCCGAGGGCCTCGTAGACCAGCCCGCGGCGCACGAAGTCGTAACCGGCCTCGCCCACCATTTGCAGCTTGCCGGGGACCACCTTGGCCCGGCCGAACGCGGCCCAGAAGAACCAGACAATGGCGACGGTGCCCAGCAGCGCGAGCAGCATCGGCTTGTTGAAGTCGAATCCGCCCACCGAGAAGAGCGGCTCGAACTTGAACGAATGGAGTCCGGGTGCCGGGAAGCCGCACCCGTCGAAGATGTGGCAGTTCGTCTCGAAGGCGAGCGTCTGGTCAGAACTCACCGCGAGCTCCTTCAGCGTGGCGCATGGGTACGGCAACCTCGTTGTGTCGGCGCGGCACGCGGCCACGGAACGGCACTGGACTGGTCTTACGAATGTGGGGGCGGCTGATCGGCACGTGGCCGAGTGGTATGTCGGGCATCAGCTGCATGGGCCGCCGATTCCATCCCGTGAATTCCGGGGGTTCAGCTACCTGCGCCCGCTGTGCCTCAGATGGCACCGGACGATAGCAGGTGAGCGCACATGCTCTTATCCCGGGCCTACTTCTCACGGCGCGGACCCGGCGGGAGCGGACTTCTTCGCCCCCCCGGGCTTGCGTTCGTCCTCGGCTTCCGGCTCCACATAGAGGATCTTGGCCTTCATGTGTGCACGGGTCTGTGCGCCGACCCACACCAGGGTCGCGGCGAGCAGTGCGAGGGCGAAAGCCTTGACGTTGAACAACGTGGTGTCCTGGAACACCGCGAGCACGACCGCCACCAGCAGGAACTCGGCCATGAAGAGCACCATGCCCATGGCCTGGAACAGATGGGGCAGGTGCTTCGCCGTGCGCTCCAGCACGATCAGCCCGGAAGCCATCACCACCACGGCGACGAATGTGCCAAAGCCCGCGCCGATCGCTCCCTTGCCGCCTGCGAGCACAGAACCGACGGCGACGGCGACCACACCGGCGATGGCTGTGGGCACGGCGCAACTCAGGAGCGTTCTGGCGTCGTTGGACTGCATGAGGGGTTTCTCCGGCAAGTGTCGGAAGCAACGATTCGTCGTGGACGAGCGTATCCCCGGGGACGGAGGAGACCTCACGAGGAAGAGCCGTCGCCCTACGGCCCCTCGGTTCTCAGCACCGGGTTTAGTGAACGGTATCACAAACTATTTGATGAGGTCTTTACCCACCGGATGTGCTGCACGTCACACGGGAGAGTTATGAGGTAGGTACCGTGCTGACGCCACCCTGTGATCTTCGGCGCTCTCACCGCCCCCTTCGCCGGGGGCGATGACTGGGGGCATCACGGCGATGACTGGGGAGATTACTGGGGTGTTCCGATGCGCCGGCGGTGGGTGAAGCGGGACCGGTCGCCGATCGCGGTGGCGCCGTTCACACCGTTCGCCCCACCGCTCGCCCCATTGCTCGCGCCGCCGTTCACCCCGGAGCCCACCGGCTCGGGCTTTGCCAACTCCGACTCCGAGGCGGCGGACCCGGCACCGGCCGCGGCCGCCACGGGCTCGGCGGCCGCCTCGGCGACCCGCTCGGCCCTGGCGATCCGGTTGGCGCGGCGGTAGCGCGGCGGAACGAACGCCTCCGCCCAGCGCGGAACGCGCGGGGTGAACCGCGGCAGCAGCAACAGCACAAGACCGACCCCGCTCAGCGCCACGATCGCCAGCACGAACCACACACCGGCCGAGTTCACCGAGTACGCCACGGCGCCGAAGGCGATCAGCGCGGACCAGAAGTACATGATCAGGACGGCCCGGCTGTGCGAGTGGCCGATCTCCAGCAGCCGGTGGTGCAGATGGCCGCGGTCGGCGGCGAACGGCGACTGACCGCGCCAGGTGCGCCGGACGATCGCCAGCACCAGGTCGGCGAAGGGCACCGCGATGACGGTCAGCGGCAGCAGCAGCGGGATGTAGACCGGGACGGTGGCGTGCACCGCGGCCTGCTCGGAACCCTCGAACAGCTTCATCGCGTCCGGGTCCACCTGGCCGGTGATGGAGATGGCGCCCGCCGCCAGCACCAGGCCGATCAGCATCGAGCCCGAGTCGCCCATGAAGATCCGCGCGGGGTGGGCGTTGTGCGGCAGGAAGCCCAGGCACATGCCCATCAGGACGGCGGCGAACAGGGTGGCGGGCGCGGCCGCCTCCAGGCCGTAGCCGTACCAGATGCGGTACGCGTACATGAAGAACGCGGCGGCGGCGATGCACACCATCCCGGACGCCAAACCATCGAGCCCGTCAACGAAGTTGACCGCGTTGATGGTGATGACGACCAGCGCCACGGTGAGCAGCGTGCCCTGCCAGGGCGTCAGCGAGACCGGTCCCACACCGGGCACCGGAAGCCACAGGATGGTCAGGCCCTGGAGCACCATCACACCGGCGGCGATCATCTGACCGCCCAGCTTGATCAGCGCGTCCACGCCCCACTTGTCGTCCAGCACCCCGAGCAGCCAGATCAGCCCGGCGCCGGACAGCAGCGCCCGTGGCTCGTTGGAGACCTCGAAGACGTCCTTGAGGTTGGTCAGGTGGGCGGCGACCAGCAGCCCCGCGCACAGCCCGCCGAACATGGCGATGCCGCCGAGCCGTGGCGTGGGCTCACGGTGCACATCACGGGCGCGGATCTCGGGCATCGCACCGGCCGCGATGGCGAATTTCCGCACCGGCCCGGTCAGCAGATAGGTGACCGCGGCCGTGATGCACAGAGTCAGCAGGTATTCACGCACAGGCTGCCCCAGAGGTATCGCTGGCCATCACAGCCCCACACCCTATGCGTGTCCGACGCCTCGCGGTGAACGTACTTACAGACGTCCTACACCTTCGGATGGTTGCATGATTCGGCCCTCGTCCGGATAGGGCGGAAATCTCCCGGCCAGATCCGCCACCTTTTCCCGTACCACGCCCTCGTCCCGCAGGACGGTTCCCATGAGATGGGCTATGCGCTCCATTTCCGGCGCGCCCATTCCCTGGGTGGTCACCGCGGCGGTGCCGAGACGCAGCCCCTTGACGCAGCCCCGGGGCTCGGTGGCGGACGCCAGCGCGCAGGTGTCCAGGACGATCCCGGCGGCCGCGCAGCGGCCCTTCGCGGTGCGTCCGTCCAGGCCCAGCGGGGCCGGGTCGGCGGTGATCATATGGGTGTCGGTGCCGCCCGTGGTGACCGCCAGACCCTCCCCGACCAGGGCGTCCGCCAGCACCCGGGCATTGGCCACCACCCGTCGCGCATAGGCGGTGAAGGCGGGCGCCGCGGCCTCGCCGAACGCCACCGCCTTGGCCGCCACGGTGTGCATCTGGGCCCCGCCCTGGGTGAACGGGAACACCGCCCGGTCCACCCGCTCGGCGAGCTCCGCACCGCACAGCAGCATCCCGCCGCGCGGCCCGCGCAGCACCTTGTGTGTCGTTGCGCACACCACGTCCGCGTACGGCACCGGGGACGGCGCCGCCTTCCCCGCCACCAGGCCGATCGGATGGGCGGCGTCGGCGATGAGGTACGCGCCCACCTCGTCCGCGACGGCACGGAAGGCGGCGTAGTCCAGATGGCGGGGATAGGAGATGGAACCGCAGACGATCGCCTTCGGGCGGTGGGCGTGGGCCAGCCCGCGCAGCTGCTCGTAGTCGATCAGCCCGGTCGCCGGATCGACGCCGTAGCCGATGAAGTCGAACCAGCGGCCGGAGAAGTTGGCGGGCGAGCCATGGGTGAGATGGCCGCCGTGCGGCAGCGCCATCGCCAGCACCGTGTCCCCGGGCCGCAGCAGCGCGGCGTAGGCGGCCAGCACCGCAGAGGACCCCGAATGCGGCTGCACATTGGCGTGCTCGGCGCCGAACAGCGCCTTCGCCCGGTCCTGGGCCACCCGCTCGGCGATGTCCACGATCTCGCAGCCGCCGTGGTGGCGGGCGCCGGGATACCCCTCGGCGTACTTGTTGGCCAGCGGTGAGGCGAGCGCCGCCAGCACGGCCGGCGAGGCGTAGTTCTCGGCCGCGATCAGCTGGAGTCCGCCGGAGACGCGGTCGATCTCGCTCAGGATGATTCCCGCCAGCTCCGGGTCCTGGCGGGCGAGGCTTGCGAAATCGGGGCCCCAGGGGGTGACGGCCATGGCGTGCTCACAGCCTTCGGAGGGGACGGCGGGTCGCCACTTAGGTGGTCACCCCCAATGTAGGCCCCGCGACGCCGTACGGCGCGCCGTGCGGCCCGTGCGGGCCCCTTACGGCGCGCCCCGGGCCTCCGAGCGGCTACGCGGGGGCGGGAACGCCCGTCAGCGCCGTGACGACCGGGTCCAGGGCCTGGTTGATCTCGTCCCCGATGGAGCGGAAGAAGGTGATCGGCGCCCCGTACGGATCGTGCACCTCGTCCGCCTCCTCGTTGGGTGCCAGCAGCCAGCCGCGCAGCGCGGCCGCCGCCTGCACCAGGGCGCGGGCGCGCTCGACCACACCGCCCGCCTCCTCCGGGTCGGGCAGCGTCGCGGGGTCTATGGCCCGCACCAGCCGGGTGAACTCCTTGAGCGTGAAGGTGCGCAGCCCCGCCGAGTGCCCCATCGAGATCACCTGCGCCCGGTGGTCGCGGGTGGCGGTCAGCACCAGGTCGGCGCGGATGACGTGCTCGTCCAGCAGCTCACGGCCGAGGAAGCCCGCCGGGTCGGCGCCGAAGTCGGTCAGGACCGTCGCGGCGTGCGCCTCCATGGGCGCGCCCTCATGGCCCCAGGTGCCGGCGGACTCCACGATCAGACCGCGGGTGCGGACGGTTCCGAGGCGGTGGGTGAGGGCATGCCGGGTCAGCCGCTCGGTGATCGGCGAGCGGCACACATTGCCGGTGCTGACGTGGAGGATGCGGAAGGTGGCCTCGGCGTTCTTCTCACGGTGTTCCGCTATGCCACGCCCCTCAGGGGCTGTCAATTGGCCACCTCGAGGTCGGGTACGACCTCCCGGAGCTGCTCGGCGGTGAGCGCGCCCGCCCGGAGCAGCACCGGCACCTTGCCGGTCACATCGACGATCGAGGAGGGCACGGCGGCCGGGGTCGGCCCGCCGTCCAGGTACACCGAGACGGAGTCCCCCAGCATGTCCTGGGCGGCGTCGCAGTCCTGCGGAGAGGGGTGTCCGGTCAGGTTGGCGCTGGAGACCGCCATCGGGCCGAAGTCCGTCAGCAGCTCGATCGCCACCGGGTGCAGCGGCATCCGGACCGCCACGGTGCCCCGGGTCTCCCCCAGGTCCCAGGTGAGCGACGGCTGGTGCCGGGCGACGAGGGTGAGCGCACCGGGCCAGAAGGCGTCCACCAGCTCCCAGGCCATCTCGGAGAAGTCGGTGACCAGTCCGTGCAGCGTGTTCGGCGAGCCGACCAGCACCGGAGTGGGCATGTTGCGCCCGCGCCCCTTGGCCTCGAGCAGATCGCCGACCGCCTCCGCGTTGAAGGCGTCCGCACCGATCCCGTAGACGGTGTCGGTGGGCAGCACGACCAGTTCGCCGCGGCGGACGGCGGAGGCGGCCTCGCGCAGGCCGGTCTTGCGGTCGGTCGCGTCCCCGCAGTCGTATCGCCGTGCCATCTCTAACGGACCTCCTCGTACGTGGCCAATGTGTGGTGCGGTGCCGCCGTCACGGCATGGCCTTCCGCGCGGTGGCGAACCGGGGCCGGTTGTTCAGGTCGGGGTGGTCGGCGGCGTCCGCCCAGCCACGCTCCTCGGTGAAGATCCACGGCACCTGGCCGCCCTGGGTGTCTGCGTGTTCGATGACCACCACGCCGCCGGGGCGCAGCAGCCGGTGGGCGGTGCGCTCCAGGCCACGGATGACATCGAGGCCGTCCTCACCGGAGAAGAGCGCGAGCTGGGGGTCGTGATCGCGGGCCTCCGGCGCCACGTACTCCCACTCGGTCAGCGGGATGTACGGCGGGTTGCTGATGACGAGGTCCACCTGCCCGTCGAGCTCGGGCAGGGCCGTCAACGCGTCCGCGTGATGGAGAACGACGCGGGACCCCTCGACGTTCTTGCGCGCCCAGCGCAGGGCGCCCTCGTCCAGCTCCACGGCGTGCACCCGGGAGCGCGGCACCTCCTGGGCGAGCGCGAGCGCGATGGCCCCGGAACCGGAGCACAGGTCGACGATGAGCGGTTCGACGACGTCCATGGCGCGCACCGCGTCTATCGCCCAGCCGACCACCGACTCGGTCTCCGGCCGGGGCACGAAGACCCCGGGGCCCACCTGGAGCTCCAGATAGCGGAAGAACGCGCGGCCGGTGATGTGCTGAAGGGGCTCGCGGGCCTCGCGGCGGGCCACCGCCTCCCAGTAGCGGGCGTCGAAGTCGGCGTCGGGCACGCCGTGCAGCTCTCCCCGCTTGACGCTGTGCACGAAGGCGGCGAGCTCCTCCGCGTCGAAACGCGGTGAGGGCACGCCCGCGTCGGCCAGCCGCTGAGTGGCCTGCGCCACCTCGGCGAGCAGCACGTTCACTGAATTCCTCCAGCCGGTCCGGACAAGGGCACGAAGCGTTGATCAGTGGGTGGCGCTAGCCCGCGGCCGCCAGCTTGGCGGCCGCGTCGGCGTCGACGCACGCCTGGATGACCGGGTCGAGTTCACCGTCGAGCACCTGGTCCAAGTTGTACGCCTTGAAACCGACACGATGGTCCGAGATCCGGTTTTCCGGGAAGTTGTACGTACGGATGCGCTCGGACCGGTCGACGGTGCGGACCTGGCTGCGCCGCGCGTCCGACGCCTCCCGCTCGGCCTCCTCCTGGGCCGCGGCCAGCAGCCGCGAGCGCAGGATGCGCAGCGCCTGCTCCTTGTTCTGGAGCTGGCTCTTCTCGTTCTGGCAGGAGACGACGATGCCGGTGGGCAGGTGGGTGATGCGCACCGCGGAGTCGGTGGTGTTGACCGACTGGCCGCCGGGGCCGGAGGAGCGGTAGACGTCGATCCGCAGATCGTTGGGGCCGATCTCGACCTCGACCTCCTCGGCCTCGGGCGTGACCAGCACACCGGCCGCGGAGGTGTGGATACGGCCCTGGGACTCGGTGGCGGGCACCCGCTGCACCCGGTGCACCCCGCCCTCGTACTTCAGCCGGGCCCAGACGCCCTGGCCGGGCTCGATGGCGCCCCTGGCCTTGACCGCGACCTGGACGTCCTTGTAGCCGCCGAGGTCGGACTCGTTGGAGTCGATGATCTCGGTCTTCCAGCCGATCCGCTCGGCGTACCGCAGATACATCCGCAGCAGGTCGCCGGCGAACAGCGCGGACTCCTCGCCACCCTCCCCGGCCTTGACCTCCAGAATGACGTCCTTGTCGTCGCTCGGGTCGCGCGGGACGAGCAACAGCCGCAGCCGGTCGGTGAGCTGCTCGCGGCTCTGCTCGAGCTCCTTGACCTCGTCCACGAAGTCGGGGTCGTCCTGGGCCAGCTCGCGGGCGGTCTCGATGTCGTCCCCGGCCTGCTTCCAGGCCCGATAGGCGGTGATCACCGGGGTCAGCTCGGCGTAGCGCTTGTTGAGCCGCCGTGCCTCCCGCTGGTCGGCGTGGACCGCGGGGTCGGCGAGCCGCTTCTCGAGGTCGGCGTGTTCGCCGATGAGTTCCTCGACCGCCTCGAACATCGGAGGGCTCCCTGAGTGGTCTGCGTGGTGGCGTTGCGAAAGGTTCCGGAGGGCCGGTGACGACAAAACGCCGGTCCGGTCGCCCCAGGGAAGGGGCGACCGAAGACCGGCGCCGTGCGGGTCGCTACTTCTTGGCGGACCCGGCGTTCTTGCCGAAGCGGGCCTCGAACCGCGCCACGCGGCCACCGGTGTCGAGGATCTTCTGCTTGCCCGTGTAGAACGGGTGGCACTCGGAGCAGATGTCGGCACGGATGGTGCCGCCGCCCACGGTGCTACGGGTGGTGAAGGAGGCGCCACAGGTGCAGCTGACCTGGGTCTCGACGTACTCCGGGTGGATGTCGCGCTTCAAGGGAATCTCCTAGGTTCGGGAGGGCACCGGGTCGACTGGCGGGTTGCCTGTCGTGAACCGGGACCGACGATCCAGTTTGCCAGTACTGGCCGCATCCCCCAAAACCGGGGGGCGGGTCCGGATATTCCCGGCCCCGCCCAGGAGGCCGCCGGACGCCCTCGGACGACCTCGGACGGCCCTGTTCGACGACCTTATTTGACGACCTTGCCCGCGCTGGTGGCGTCGCCCGCGGAGCCCTTGGTGGCGGAGGCGGGGACCGGCCGGTCGTGGCGGAGCGCGGTCCATATCACCTTGGCCTTGCGCTCCATGGGCAGCACCCGGGCCGGGTTCTGCGGGTCGTACTCGACGGGCAGCGTGGTCATCTTCATGTTGCCCGAGCCGATGCCCTTCAGGGATTCGGCGAAGCCCTTCAGCTTGCTCACCGAGGCCAGCTCGGAGTCGGTGGTGAGGGCCTTGGTCGAGGTGTCCGCGAGGTCGTAGAGCTTCTTCGGGTTGCCGAACACGTCCACGTGCTTGACCTGGTCCAGCAGCGCCTTGACGAACGCCTGCTGGAGCTTGATCCGGCCCAGGTCGCTGCCGTCGCCCACGCCGTGCCGGGTGCGCACCAGGCCCAGCGACTGCTCCCCGTTCAGGGTGTGCGGGCCGGACTCCAGGTCGAGGTGGCTCTTGGGGTCGTGGATCGGCGCGGTGGTGGTGATGTTGACGCCGCCGAGGTCGTCTATCAGCTGCTTGAAGCCGGAGAAGTCCACCTCGAGGAAGTGGTCCATGCGGATGCCGGTCATGGACTCGACGGTCTTGATGGTGCAGGCCGGACCGCCGGCCTCATAGGCGCTGTTGAACATGGCCGCCCGCACGGCGGGGGTCTGCTGCCCGCCCTTGGTGGTGCAGGACGGCCGCTGTATGAGGGTGTCGCGCGGGATGCTGATGACGCTGGCCTTCTTGTGGCCCTTGTAGACGTGGACGATCATCGCCGTGTCGGAGCGCGAGGTGCCCTCGTCCGTCCCGTACTTGGCGTTCTTACCGGCCCGGGAGTCGGAGCCGAGGACGAGGATGTCCATCGAGCCGTTGTCCACGTTCTCGGGGCGGTCGGCGCCGAGGGCGGCGTTGACGTCGACGCCGGTGAGGTTCCCGTTCAGCTTGTAGTAGAGGTAGCCGAGTCCGGCACCGCCGAGCACCAGCACGGCGGCCAGCGTCCACACCGTGTAGAGCACGGCCCTGCGGCGCGTGCTGGCCCGCTTGCGACGGCGGCCCGCCGTCGCGCCGCGTGCGCGGTGGCGGCCCGGGCTCCCCGGTGCGTTGCTGCTGTCCTCGGCCATGTGCTCCTCAGTCCTCTTCGATGCCCCGAGTACCCCCTGCCGTCACGGTCAGGCGTGGTGTCGCGTTTCGCGGTGGAGTCAGCCTGTGTTCCGGCCCCGTATTCCGACCTGACAGATGGAAGGCCGTCCGCCAGGGTTGCATATCCGCGATGGCCGGTTTTCGCGTGGGCCGCCGGGCGCACCGTTCGCCCCCTTCGTCCGCCTTACCGCTCTGACCTGCACTTTCGCGGGCGATAGCGTGATCAGAACCGGTCCGTGGCCTGGCCGGAAGATGTGGCTGACCTCTCATGGAACGCAACGAGGCCCCCCGCGGTGCGGGGGGCCTCGGCTACGGAGTGTTCCGGCGGGTGTCCGGTCAGTCGCCGTTGTTGCCCGGGGTGGGCGTGGTCTTGGCGATCTGCATCAGGAACTCGGCGTTCGACTTCGTCTGCTTCATCTTGTCCAGCAGCAGCTCGATCGCCTGCTGGGAGTCGAGCGCGTGCAGCACCCGGCGCAGCTTCCAGACGATGTTCAGCTCCTCCGGCGCCAGCAGGATCTCCTCCTTGCGGGTGCTGGACGGATCGACGTCCACCGCCGGGAAGATGCGCTTGTCGGCGAGCTTCCGGTCGAGCTTGAGCTCCATGTTGCCGGTGCCCTTGAACTCCTCGAAGATCACCTCGTCCATGCGCGAGCCGGTCTCGACCAGCGCGGTGGCCAGGATGGTCAGCGAGCCGCCGTCCTCGATGTTGCGCGCGGCGCCGAAGAACTTCTTCGGCGGGTAGAGCGCGGTCGAGTCGACACCACCCGACAGGATGCGGCCGGAGGCGGGCGCCGCCAGGTTGTACGCACGGCCCAGGCGGGTGATCGAGTCCAGCAGGACGACCACGTCATGGCCCAGCTCGACCAGGCGCTTGGCCCGCTCGATCGCCAGCTCCGCGACGGTGGTGTGGTCCTCGGCCGGGCGGTCGAAGGTCGAGGAGATGACCTCGCCCTTGACCGACCGCTGCATGTCGGTGACCTCTTCCGGCCGCTCGTCGACGAGGACGACCATCAGATGGCACTCGGGGCTGTTGCGGGTGATCGCGTTGGCGATCGCCTGCATGATCATGGTCTTACCGGTCTTCGGCGGGGCCACGATCAGACCGCGCTGGCCCTTGCCGATCGGCGCGACCAGGTCGATGATCCGGGTCGTCAGCCCGCCGGCCTCGGTCTCCAGACGCAGCCGGTCCTGCGGGTAAAGCGGCGTCAGCTTCCCGAACTCCGGCCGCCCGCGCCCGGTTTCGGGCGCCATGCCGTTCACCGAGTCCAGCCGCACCAGCGCGTTGAACTTCTCGCGGCGCTCGCCCTCGCGCGGCTGACGGACCGCACCGGTGACGTGGTCGCCCTTGCGCAGACCGTTCTTGCGCACCTGGGCGAGCGAGACGTACACGTCGTTCGGGCCCGGGAGGTAGCCGGAGGTCCGGATGAACGCGTAGTTGTCGAGGATGTCCAGGATGCCCGCGACGGGGATCAGCACATCGTCCTCGGACACCTGCGGCTCATTGCCGAAGTCGTCACGGCCGCGGCGGCCACGCCGGTCGCGGTAGCGGCCGCGGCGCCCGCGGCGCCCGCCCTCGAAGTCGTCGTCGCCCTCGTCGGCGCGCTGCTGGCTCTGGCCGCGCCCGTCACGCTGCTGACGGCCGCCGCCCTGCTGGCCGTCCTCGCCCTTGCCGCGGCGGTCGCCGCGGTCACCGCGGTCACCGCGCTGCCGGTCCCGGCGGTCGCCCTTCTGGCCGCGCTCCTGGCGGTCACCGCCCCTGGCGCCCTTGCCCTCGGCGGTGTCGGCGGCTGCCTCGGCCTTCCCGTCGCCCTTGGGCTCGGTCCTGGCCTCGGTCTTCGCGGAGACGTCGCTGCGCGCCTCCGTCTTGGTCTCGACAGCGGTGGCCGTGCCCCCGGAGTCGGGGGTGGTGGCGGGCGCGGTGGCCCGGCGGCGGCGGCGCTCACCGGCCGGCTGCTCATCGCCGGCGGGCTCACCGGGCTGGCCGGGGATCTCGATCTGCTGCTGGGCCGCGGCCTTCTCCTCGGCGTCGGCCTTGTCGGCCTTCTCCGCCTTCCCGGCGGACTTCGAGGACTTGGCGCCGGTCTTCTCCTCGGCGTCGTCGCCCGTGCGGGCCCGGGAGGTGGCACGGCGCTTCGGCTTGGTCACCCCCTCCGCGTCGGACGGAGTGCTCTCGGAGCCCTGGGCGGAGCCGGAGCCCGCGGCCTGCTTCTCCTTGATGACCTCGATCAGCTGGCCTTTGCGCATCCGCGCGGTGCCCTTGATGCCAAGGCTCGAGGCGAGCTGCTGAAGCTCGGCCAGGACCATGGCGTCGAGGCCGGTGCCCGAGCGGCGTCGCCGCGGGGCAGCGCCAGTGGCAGCACCGTTGGCGGGCGCGGAAGCGTCCGTGGCGGGCGCGTTGTTGCCGACACCGCTGTCGGAGGTGCCGGAGGCGTTCACGCCCATCAGATCGGTGGTGTCGCTCACGAAGGGTCCTTCCCTGGAGCGGGCGTCGGCCTGTCTGGCTCGGCGACCGGTTGTGCTGTCCGGCTGTGGTCCTTCCGTTACGGACCGGGCCGGGGCGGTGGTCCGCCGGGTACGGCGGAGAGATCAGTTCATGGTTCCGACGCGGCGGAGGATTCACGAGAATCCGCCACGCCGATTCCGGAGCGTGCTCGATACTGCTCAGGCAGGCTGCTCAGGCAGTGTGGGAGGCTCCCGGAAGAAGGGTGGTCCCGGATGGGGACACTGAGCACCTCGCCTCCGAGTACATCCAAGAGGCATCCAGTGCAGACTTGAGGTTAACACTACCGGATCCAACAAACATTCCCCCTCTCCAAGACCGGCTATCGAGTTTTCCCGGCTCCGGGACACCCCGGATCGCGGTGTCAGGTGAGCGGCAGGACGCTCGCCCCCCCGGCGTCGAGAGCCAGCCGGTTGGCCGCCCACCCCTCGCCCGCCAGTCGTGCGACCTTGTCGGCCGCACCGTCCTCGACCAGCGCGAGCACCGTGGGGCCCGCGCCGGAGATGACCGCGGGGACGCCGTCCGCCCGCAGTCGGTTCACCAGGCTCACGCTCTCGGGCATCGCCGGAGCACGGTATTCCTGGTGCAGTCGGTCCTCCGTCGCGGCAAGCAGCAGCTCGGGACGCCTGGTCAGGGCCTCGACGAGCAGCGCGGCCCGGCCCGCGTTGACCGCGGCGTCCACATGCGGGACGGTGCGCGGCAACAGGCCGCGGGCGGTCTCGGTGAGCACCGGCCGGCCAGGGACGAAGACCACCGGAACGATGGAATCCGCGGGGTCCATCCTGATCGCCCGGGCGGACCCCGCATCCGTCCAGGCCAGGGTGAAGCCGCCGAGCAGACAGGCGGCGACATTGTCGGGGTGACCCTCGATCTCGGTGGCCAGCTCCAGCATCGCCGCGTCGTCGAGCCGCTCGGCGCCGCCTATCGTCACCGCGCGCGCGGCGACGATCCCGGCGCAGATGGCGGCGGAGGAGGAGCCCAGGCCCCGGCCGTGCGGAATGCGGTTGGCGCAGACCAGCTCGAGGCCGCGGGGCTGCCCGCCCAGCAGGTCGAAGGCGGTGCGCAGGGAGCGTACGAGCAGATGGTTCTCGTCGCGCGGGAGCGACTCCGCGCCTTCACCGGCGATGTCGACGTGAAGACCGGAGTCGGCCACCCGGACCACCACGTCGTCGTAGAGGCCCAGGGCCAGGCCGAGGGCGTCGAAGCCAGGACCGAGATTGGCGCTCGTGGCGGGGACGCGCACTCGGACGGCGGCGGCGCGGAACGCTGGACCGGCCATCGCTCGATGACTCTCCTTGTGGTTACGTGCGATTGCTCGAAGAGGTACGGAACACCGCGAGGGCCGTGACAAGTACGGCGACGCCGCGCAGAGGCGAGCGCTCTGCGTCGGGGCGGATTCAGTACAGCCTATCGAAGGAAGGTTCTGTGGCGACATAGGGCGCACGGGAGGCGCACGATGCGTGTCGCGCTCCCTGCCATCGTCCGCGACCACTCTACTGGAGCCCTCCGCGCGCCCTCGCGCTTCTCTGCCACCACTTGAGTGGATCTTTAGAGAAGCCTACGGAACGGGCTGGGTGGCGTTGCGCGAAGGGGCCCGGCGGGCCAGGGCCAACCCGTCGCGGAAGGGCCCGGCGGGCCAGGGCCAACGCGTCACGGAAGGGCCCGGCGGGCCAGGGCCAACGCGTCACGGAAGGGCCCGGCGGGCCAGGGCCAACGCGTCACGGAAGGGCCCGGCGGGCCAGGCCGGGTGGCCCGCCGAAAACCCCATCGCACCAGGTCCCGGCCCTGGCCAGGGGCGGCCCGCACCGTCTCAGGGCAACCCGAGCCGTACGGCCACGGCGGACCGGCACGGTCCGAGGCGTCGCCCCGGGTCGGACCGGCAGGGCCCGGGGCGGGCCGCACCGGACCTGGGCCAGCAAGGCCCAGGGCGGGCCGCACCGTCTCAGGCCAACCCGAGCCGTACGGCCACGGCGTACCGGACCAGCAAGGCCCAGGGCGGGCCGCACCGTACCGGACCAGCAGGGCCCGAGGCAGGCACCGTACCGGCCAGCAAGGCCCGGGGCGGGCCGCACCGTACCGGACCAACAGGGCCCGGGTCCCCGTAGCCCCGTCTCAGGCCAACCCGAGCCGTACGGCCGCGGCGTCCGCGTCCACCGGGACCACGACCGGCTGCGGCGCACCCGCCACCGCCCAGTCCGGGTCCTTGAGCCCGTTCCCGGTCACCGTGCAGACGATGCGCTGGCCCGGGTCGACCAGCCCCTGCTCGGCGGCCTTCAGCAGACCAGCCACGCTCGCCGCGGAGGCGGGCTCGACGAAAACGCCCTCCTGGGCGGCGAGCAGCCGGTAGGCGGCGAGGATCTGACGGTCGGTCACCTCGTCGATGAGGCCGCCGGACTCGTCGCGCGCCTGCTCGGCGAAGGTCCACGAGGCCGGGTTGCCGATGCGGATGGCGGTGGCGATGGTGCTCGGCTCCTTGACCGGCTCACCTCGCACGATCGGCGCCGCGCCGGACGCCTGGAAGCCCCACATCCGGGGCGTACGGGAGGCGTGCGGCGCGCTGTCGGCGAACGGCGCCGCGTACTCCGTGTAGCCCTTCCAGTAGGCCGTGATGTTGCCCGCGTTGCCGACCGGCAGCACATGGATGTCGGGCGCGTCCCCGAGCATGTCCACGATCTCGAAGGCGGCGGTCTTCTGGCCCTCGATCCGGGCCGGGTTGACCGAATTGACCAGCGCCACCGGGTACTTCTCCGACAGCCCGCGCGCCAGCGTCAGGCAGTCGTCGAAGTTGCCGTCGACCTGGAGGATCTTCGCGCCGTGGACGAGCGCCTGGCCCATCTTGCCCAGCGCGATCTTCCCCTGCGGGACCAGCACCGCGCAGACCATCCCGGCCCGCACGGCGTACGCCGCCGCCGAGGCCGAGGTGTTGCCGGTGGAGGCGCAGATGACGGCCTTGGCGCCGGCCTCCTTGGCCACGCTGATGGCCATCGTCATCCCGCGGTCCTTGAACGACCCGGTGGGGTTGGCGCCCTCGACCTTGAGGTGCACATCGCAGCCGGTGCGCTCGGAGAGCACCTGCGCCGGGACCAGCGGCGTGCCGCCCTCGCGCAGGGTGACGACGGGGGTGGTCCCGCTGACCGGGAGGCGGTCGCGGTACTCCTCGATGATGCCCCGCCAGCCGTGCCACTGGCGGGTGCCGGACATTCGAGGCCCGGCGTCGGCGATTGCGTTCATGATTTCCCTTACTCTCCGCTCACCCTCTGTTCGGCCTCAGCGCGGGTGCTGCCCGGCCTCCGCTCGCCCACTGTTCGCCCACGGCTCGTCCTCCACCCGCCCTCTCCTCACCCTCTACTCGCCCTCGACCCGCATGATGCTCGCGACATCGCGGACGGTGTCGAGCCGGCGGAGCGCCTCCACGGTCGCCGACAGCGCGGCGTCGCTCGCGCGGTGGGTCACGGCGACGAGGGACGCCTCGCCGTCCTTCCCCTGCTGGCGGACCGTATCGATGGACACGCCGTGCTCGGCGAAGACTGTGGCGACCTGTGCCAGAACTCCCGGTTTGTCGGCGACGTCCAGGCTGATGTGGTAGCGAGTGACCACATCGCCCATCGGGCTCACCGGGAGTCGGCTGTAGGCGGACTCCCCGGGTCCGGTGGCGCCCGCCAGCTTGTTGCGGCAGGCGGCGACGAGGTCGCCGAGGACGGCCGAGGCGGTCGGCGAACCGCCCGCGCCCGGGCCGTAGAACATCAGCTTCCCCGCGGCGTCGGCCTCCACGAAGACCGCGTTGTACGCCTCGCGGACGGAGGCGAGGGGGTGGCTCAGCGGAATCATCGCCGGGTGCACCCGCGCGGTGACCGACCGGCCGTCGGCGGCCCGCTCGCAGATCGCGAGCAGCTTGACGGTGCAGCCCATGCGCTTGGCGGAGGCGATGTCGGCGGCGGTCACCTCGGTGATGCCCTCGCGGTGCACATCGTCGAGGGTGACCCGGGTGTGGAAGGCGATCCCGGCGAGGATCGCGGCCTTCGCGGCGGCGTCGAAGCCCTCGACATCGGCGGTCGGGTCGGCCTCGGCGTAGCCCAGGGCCGTGGCCTCGTCCAGCGCCTCGCTGTAGCCGGCGCCGCTGCCGTCCATCCGGTCGAGGATGAAGTTGGTGGTGCCGTTGACGATGCCGAGGACGCGGTTGACCTTGTCGCCCGCGAGCGACTCGCGCAGCGGCCGCACCAGCGGGATCGCCCCCGCGACCGCGGCCTCGTAGTAGAGGTCCGCAGCTCGCTGCTCGGCCGCGGCGTGGAGGGCCGCGCCGTCCTGGGCGACCAGCGCCTTGTTCGCGGACACCACGCTCGCGCCGTGGTCGAAGGCGGTGGTGATCAGGGTGCGGGCGGGCTCGATCCCGCCGATGACCTCGACCACCACATCGATGTCCCCGCGTTTGACCAGGGCCGTGGCGTCGGTGGTCACCAGCTCCTCCGGCACCCCCTCCCGGACCCGCCCGGGGCGGCGCACGGCGATCCCGGCCAGCTCGACCGGGGCCCCGATGCGCGCCGCGAGGTCGTCCGCCTGCGTCGTCATGATGCGCGCCACCTCTGAGCCGACCACTCCACAGCCCAGCAGCGCCACTTTCAGCGGACGCGTACGCATCATCCGACCTCGTCTCTCATCCATCGCGTTAATGCATCAGCGCGTTAGTGCACCAGTCTCATGCACTGGACGGGATTTTCTGTCCCGGGTCCAGTATCCGAGATCCATTTCTCGCTAGCCGATCCCCACCGGCGGGACGTGGCGAGCGGGCCCCGCCAACGGATCCCCGCCAACGGGTCCCCGCCAACGGATCCTCGCCGGCGGATCCTCGCTAGCCGACATCGAGCCGCAGCAGATCCTCCTCCGTCTCACGCCGGACGATCTCGCGCGCCTGCCCATCCCGTACGGCGACGACGGGCGGCCGGAGCGCGTGGTTGTAGTTGCTCGCCATCGAGCGGCAGTACGCGCCGGTGGCGGGCACGGCGATCAGATCGCCGGGCGCCAGATCGGCGGGCAGGAAGGCGTCCCGTACGACGATGTCGCCGGATTCACAGTGCTTGCCGACGACGCGGGAGAGCATCGGCTCGGCGGTGGAGGCGCGGGAGACCAGCGCCACCGAGTACTCGGCGTCGTAGAGCGCGGTACGGATGTTGTCGGACATCCCGCCATCGACGCTGACGTACGTCCGCAGCCCCGGCAGCTCCTTGACCGTGCCCACCTCGTAGAGCGTGAACGCGGTCGGCCCGACGATCGCCCGCCCCGGCTCGACCGACAGCCGCGGCACCGCGAGCCCGGCCGAGTCGCACTCCCGGTGCACGATGTCGCGCAGCGCCTTGGCGATCTCCTGCGGCTCGCGCGGGTCGTCCTCCGAGGTGTACGCGATGCCGAGGCCACCACCGAGGTCGATCTCGGGGAGCTCGACGCCGTGCTCGTCCCGGATCTCCTTCAGCAGCCCCACGACCCGGTGCGCCGCGACCTCGAACCCGGAGGTGTCGAAGATCTGCGACCCGATGTGCGAGTGAATGCCGATGAGCTCGAGCCCGTCGAGCTTGAGCGCCCGCCGCACGGCCTCGGCGGCCTGCCCGTCCGCGAGCGGAATGCCGAACTTCTGGTCCTCGTGGGCGGTCGCGATGAACTCGTGGGTATGCGCCTCCACACCCACGGTGATCCGGATCTGCACCCGCTGGCGCCTGCCGAGCCGCTGGGCGATGTGCGCGACCCGCACGATCTCCTGGAACGAGTCGAGCACGATCCGCCCGACGCCCTCCTCGACGGCCCGCTCGATCTCGGCGGTGGACTTGTTGTTCCCGTGCAGCGCGATCCGCTCGGCGGGCATCCCGGCGGCGAGCGCGGTGGCCAGCTCCCCGGCGGAACACACGTCCAGGTTGAGCCCCTCCTCGTTCAGCCAGCGCACGACGGCGCGGGAGAGGAACGCCTTCCCGGCGTAGAACACGTCCGCGTCCTCCCCCTGCTCCCGGAACGCCTCGTGCCAGGCCCGGCAGCGGGCCCGGAAGTCGGCCTCGTCGAGGAAGTACGCGGGCGTCCCGAACTCCTCCGCGAGCGTCTTGACGTCGATCCCGCCGACGGTCACGACGCCATCGGCGTTCCGGCCGACGGTACGGGACCACACACGCGGATCGAGCTGATTGAGATCGGCGGGCGGCGCGGCGTAGTGCCCCTCGGGGAGGACATCGGCGTGGCGGGGCCCGGCGGGATGGGCGGAACGGCTCATGCTGTCTCTGCTGTCTCTCTCAAGGTCTTACGCAAGGTCTACAGATGTTCGGGTGCGCTGATGCCGAGCAGATGCAGGCCGCCGGCGAGCACCGCTCCGGTGGCATCGGCAAGGGCCAGCCGGGAACGGTGGACGGCCGAGGGTTTGAGCGGGCCGGAGGGCAGCGCCGGACAGTCGTTATGGAACCGGAAGAAGGCATCGGCGACGCCGACAAGATGCCGAGCGAGCTGGTCGGGCGCACGATGCCGGGCGGCGGCCTCGATGGTGCGGGGGTGATCGGCGAGGAGGCCGAGAAGGGCGGCCTCGGCGGGGTGGTCATACGCCCCGGGCTCGGGCGCGATGCCGAGCTGGTCGGCGTTACGCACCAGGGCGCGAGTACGGGCATGGGCGTACCGAACCCGGAAGAGGGGGTTGTCCTCGCGCTGTGAGAGAAGCCGGGAGGGATCGAGATCGGGCAGATCATGCCCGGCGGGCCGAAGCAGCGCCCAGCGGGCGGCGTCGGCCCCGAGGGAGCGGAGCAGCTCGGCCCCGGAGACCGGAACCGGCCGAACAACAGGCCCCTGACCAGGAACAACGACTCCCCCGACGGCATGGACGAGCCCCCGCACGACATGAGCGACGAGGGCGGCCCGCACCTCGTCCGCAGCCCCAAGCGGAACCGAAACCCCGGCAAGCGCCGACCCGTGCCCGTAGCGAGACCCCGCGGAGCGCACGGCCTGGACAAGCTCGGCATGGGAGCCGGCATCAAGGGTGATGTTGAGAAACCCAGGAGCGGCAACCTCAACCCGGGCGATCCCGGGCGTACGGAGAAGCCGCCGCCGCAAAACCTCGGCGATACCCAGCGCATCCCCACCACCTCTGGCCAGCAGCAGAGCGACGTTGGTGGCGTAATCCCCACACCCGGACCGAGGCGGCGTCCGCACCTTCACCCGCTCCGGCACGGCAACGCACAGCTCGTCGTCCTCAACGGCACGACGCACGGTGTGCAGCACAGTGCGGGAGAGCTGGGCGGGAGTCACGGGACCAGCGTATGGGAGGAGGGGGGTACGAAAGCGAACCGGTTTCGCCCTTCGGACGAGCACACGACGGGAAGGAGGAGGCCCGGGCCGTAGAGACCCGGGCCCCGAACGAACCCACAAAAAACCCAAGCCCCCGAACGGAACCGAAGCCCAACCCCCTCCCGGGCCGAACCGGAAGGAAGAGGCGAGAGGCCCGGGCCTGGGGCCCACCACTACCCGGTGGGCCCCACAACCGGCTCGGCATCACCGGGCGCGGCCGCACCGGCCGCCCCCTGTCGCATCAGCCGCCGCACGAGCTCGACAAGATCGACGGGCTCGAAGGGTTTCGCGAGGAAGGCATCGACGCCCAGCGCCTTCCCACTGTCCATCTCGTACTGCGTACACGCACTGATGATCGCGACGGGCACATGACACGTACGAGCATCAGCACGCAGCCTCGATGCCGTATGCAGCCCATCGAGTCTGGGCATCACGACATCGAGAGTGATCACATCGGGCCGCACCTGGTGAACGATCTCCAGGCACTCGGCAC
This sequence comes from Streptomyces javensis, assembly GCF_039525925.1. NCBI lineage: Bacteria > Bacillati > Actinomycetota > Actinomycetes > Kitasatosporales > Streptomycetaceae > Streptomyces > Streptomyces javensis. Next base: position 268,369 of record NZ_BAAAIF010000004.1, read on the forward strand.
CATCGGCCGCGGTCACGACCTCGAAGCCCTCCAGCTCGAGGTTGACCCTGATCAGCTGCCGGATGACCTTGTTGTCGTCGACGACAAGGACCCGGCCGGACAAGCCAGGCACATCCTGAAGAGTAGGCGCGCGGCCACGGCCGCGTCCGGGTTTTCCCCACTTCCGCCCCGTGCGAGGGACCTTTCCCCAAGACCCCAGCGCCCCACCCTCCACATGCGGTATACGCCCCTCCACTCCCACATCCACCCCCGACCGCCGCCTCCCGATAAACGTTCATGACCACCCTCTGCGAGCTGATAGTGTTCTACCTGTCGCCGCGAGACAGCAGCGACAGGCGCAAGCCCCCGTAGCTCAGGGGATAGAGCAACGGCCTCCGGAGCCGTGTGCGCAGGTTCGAATCCTGCCGGGGGCACTCAGGGGATGGGAATGAACGCGAGGGTTATGCCGCGTTTGCCCACCCCGGGTGTCATGATCGGGTGCCAGCACTTCGCTGCGGGCGCCCGATTTTTTGTTCCACGGGTCCAGCTCACGGGTGACGGCCACCAGTCCGTCAAGCAGATGCCCCGGAACCGTCACCCGTAGCGTCACTTCTTCGCGGGGCCGGCTGTAGCGGACCTCTAGCCCGAAAGCGTCGTAGAGCCGCCGCTGGAGCTCCTCCGGAACCAGGGCAAGATCGATATCGAGGTGCGGAAGCGCGTCCAGCAGGGCCGCACTGTCGGCGGGGTGCGCCGTCTGCTTCGGGGCTTCCAGACGGGCCAGCTGCTTGGCGAGCTCGGTGCGCTGCCTGCCCAGGGTGGCGTGCTCCTGTCGGATCGCGTCGCGGAAGTCCTTCTCTTGATCGGGGTCGGGCCCACCGTCGGCGAGAGTGCGGATAAGACGGGCCTGGCGCTCACCGATGGCCTTGATGGCCTGCTCCAGCGCGGTGCGTTCCTTCGCGGTGCGGTCGCCGGGCTCGTCCGCAAGCCGGGCGGCTTCGAGCGCGGCTCCGAGATGGGTGCGCCGGTCGGGGCCGAAGACGTGTGTGGCGAAGAAGCGGGTGACGGGTGTCATCAAGAACTCTTCCCGAACCCACAGGCTCTTGGGATGGTCACGGAACCAGGACCTGTCCCGATGCTCGTTCGGGTCGACCTGGCAGGCGTAGTACGAGATCCGGTGGCGGTTCTTGCCGAACATGCGGCGGTCGCAGATCTCGCAGACGACGTATGACCGCAGGACATAGGAACGCCGGGTCGCCGGGTGGGAGTTGCGACCGGGCGTCGTCCGTGACCCCCGGCGCTTCCGCGCCACGGTGGAAGCCACATCGAACAGCTCTTTGGAGACGAGAGGCTCGTGAGTGGGCTGCGGCGACCACACCCAGTCCTTGGGATCGTTGTAGCAGCCGCCTTTCGTCGTCGCGCGGCGGTTCCAGACCTGATGGCCGGTGTACTTCGGATTGCGCAGGATCTCCCGCACGGCCGACCCGCTCCAGCGATGGAGGGCCATGTCGGGGCGAGTGGGCTCCGGGGGCGGGTACGCCACAGGATCCAGGTTCAGGCGGTCGGCGATGGCGTCGTATCCGAGCTTGTCCAGTCCGCGGAGCTGGAAGATGTAGGTGACGGCCGGGGCCCGGGACGCGTCCGGGACGAGCCGGTGCTTGGTGCGGCCCTCGGCCCGGCGGGCCGGGACGGGATGCGGGACCTTTTCCGCGCGATAGCCGTAGGGCGGCTTGCCCACATTCCAGCCCTGAGAGACATGCTCGATGAAGCCGTCCCACGACAGCTCCAGCATCTGCAACACGTACCACTCGGAGACCGCCTGCTTGACGCGCCGCGTGAGCGTGGGCGTGGCGCGTTTGGCTCGCGGACCGGTGACGATCGGCTCATCGGCGGCACACAGGGCCACCCCGGCCTGCTCCAGCTCATACTCGATCTTCGTGCCGAAGTAGGTCCGGCGCGCGACGCGTTCAATGGACTCGCAGATAACCGCGGCGAAGCGGCGGTCGGACCGCTGCGCCTCATCAAGCAGATCGGCCACACTGCCATCGCGGGGAATGGGAATCTGGAACTGCTGGTGCGCAAGGGAATTGCCCCGCTCACGCAACTCCTTACGGCCGGATTCCACATCGTAGAAATGCGCGACAATCACCCAGCCGGGCGGAAGCGCGGCTCTCGCGTTACGCAACTGCCGGGGCAGCGACAGGGTGGGGTCCTGGGCGTCCTCCGTAGAGGTCCGGCCGAGCCAAGCGACTGGGACGGTCACCGGAAGCGCCGCGGCATCCGGAATACCGGCCGTGGACCAGGGGCGGCCGGCTACGGGCTGCGCCCAGGGCCGAGTGCTGGGCGGGTTGCCGTGCATGCGTTGTCTCTCTCCCAGGGTTCGGGGCGGGAGGCTCAGACGCGGCCACTCTTCGGGGCACTGTGACCGGCGTACAGCCACTCCAGCACCTCACGAATCGCGGCCCCTTGGCGCTGGGCCAGCGCCTGAGCCTCGCCACCATCGACGACGACGTACTCCACGACCGTCCGCAACCCCTCTGAAGTGTGGGTTTCATCGTTGCCGCGACCGGTCGACGTCCATGGACGCTCCGACTCGGTGGTGTCGTCAAGGCCGCGATCTTGCGTGTCGGAGGATGCCCGTGAGGACCGGTTCACGACGGCTCTCCGTCACCCCGTCGCCGTACGTGAACGGCCACCCGCACACCCAGAACCCCATATCCGTCGAGACAACCCGACCCGAGCCACTGCCGAGTCTGTGCTCCCCAGCCCCTCGCTGGCACAGGTGCGGCACCGGGCTGTGGCGACGGTTGCCGAGCCAGTGCCGGGCGGGCGATGCCTCGGCGGCGGGTATCGCGGACGTTCTTCATCTGGAACCCCCAGTTCGACGGTGGCGGCAACTGGCGCTGACATGATCAATAGGGATTCCAGGAGTGGGTCTTTGCCACGGACGGGAGCAGGCCCGCTCCCACTGCATCTCAGGCACACGCACCCGAGACGCGAGCGCACCCGCACCCGAGCCATGGCCGAGCCAGTAGCGGTCCACCTGGCCAGCGCGGACGAACACGGGAGCAGGTTCTTCAAGTTCTACGGGCGCGCTCCCTCACACCTGGTGCACAACCGCGACCACCGCGAGGCACGGGGTGCACCCCGAAAGCACCGCTCCCCCTCCGTTCCCTGACCGCTCCCGCCGCCCAAACCCCGCGGCATCGGCTGCCAGGCCGACAGGACACCCGCACCCGTCCCCGCGACCACATGCACCGGCGCGGGCGGACAGCACCCCGCTCGCACCCTAGGAGCCAACCCGAAGGAGCACCCCCGCTCCCCCAGAAGCGAGGTGCTCCTGACCCGCACCTCACCAGTCCGTCACGGGACCCGTACAGAACCCACGCTGCACATCAATCCCGCAGGGAGAAGGCATCCGACTACAGCTCAGCAGCGGAGCAACCAGCAACACGCGATCAGCGCACGCCCGGCCGCGCTGACCAGGTAGATCGGGATGCTTCGCTGTACCGATATATACAGTCGCCCTCGCCAGCATCCGGCTCGTCTACGGCCTGGCCTGCGGTGATGCCCTGTACGGGGGCGTCGCATCCAAGGACGGCCCCGGACACGCCGACGGAATCGACGATGGAAACGACGGGGGAAACGCCAGCGGGCCACGTCCGGTCAGCCCACTCCCCGACGCCCCAGCCGAGCAAGTCAGTCCCCGAACCAGTCCTCCCCACTGGCGGGCAGGGGCAAGGCGATCCAAGCTGCCTTCGTGCCCAGCAACCGGCGGAACCCCCAAGCTCCTCCGGTCAGTTCATGCACGATGTCCAAGCCCCGACCGCGCTCTGACAACAGCGCGCACAGCGCCTCCAGATCGCCGCCCCGATCTCCCTCCACAGGAGGAAACAGAGCACCCAGCGCAAAAGGCGGGATCTCGGGAATCCTCGGATCGTTATCTACCACTTCGCAGATGACGTCCAATGCCGTGCGGTGCAGCCGCAGCTCATACGGCCCCACCGCGTGCTCAATGGCGTTCGCCACCAACTCCGATACGGCCAGAACGGCATCACTCACCGACTCGCCGTCATACCCCAGACCGCTCAGGGCATACCCCAAGACGGCCCGGGCACGAGCCGGAGCCCCCGGCTCGCCATCACGCTAACGCCACAACACGACCGGTGCGCCGTCCGGCCTACCCGACGGACTCATCGCTGCCCGCTCCGAGCCGCGTGACGCCCACGCCGGACATGGCGATGTCGCCCCGTACCGGGCCCCACAACCACCCAAACCCCGGGCAGCACAGGCGGCATGAGACAGGAACCGAGCAGAGCGGATGTAACCAGAACAGGCGCCGCCACAACGGCCTCCGGAGGTAGTCGCGACCAGAACGCGACCACCACACCGTCGACCTCACCAAGAGCGGAACCGTCCTCCCACCACGACTTTCCTTCGTGGCAGGAAGCCCTCATCTCTACCGGTCATATCGAACCGCATCCAGGCGCAACGGTGGCGGCGGATACCACTCGGGCATCCAGCAGATTCCAAGCTCGCGAGATTCGCCGATTGGTCTACGAAGGACGCATCAGAGTCGATCGCCGCTGCGACGTTCTAGGCCGCTCACATACTCCACTGGTTCCTGGACGAGGACTCATGGCCAGCTGCATCGCCAGCCATCCGTCCCGTTGTCCGTGAATTTCGCGAGCGCTTCCGAGCACTGCCCCTCGCAGCCTGACATTCACTGCTTCGAATTCCGAAGGTGAACCTGAGGTGCAAGCCGCAGAATTCCCAGCATCCAATGTGGTGTTGGCACCGCACGCGCACTGGCGTGCATGTATGCCGCGCTCATCGGCGAGGTGGGCGGTGTGCGCCCGCTTACTCCGGAAATCCTAGAGTCGGCAGCTATGGAGCAGTACTGAGACCAACCTCATGATCGGCTCGAACTCCTTCGGCCACACCGGTCGAGGCGGCCCGCTCGACTTCGTCGACGCGAAGGACGGCATCGCCTTCGGCTATGCGATGAACAACATCATCGGGGCGTCCCAACGACGTGCGCGCACTGTCACTGGTCAACGCATTGCGAAAGTCGCTGGCATAACAGTTGGCATCGCTGAGGCCCTATTCTGCTACCACAGCCATCTCGAGATCCGGCAAGGCTCACAGGAAACGCCGGCGTACGACGTCTCGGTGCGCGGCGGCTACGCCGCCAACCGCCGGACCTCAGTCGAGGTAACAGGCGACGGAGTGGCGGCGATACCAGCGACCTCGACCTGAACGCCCCACGCTTCGAGCATCCTGGCCGTCTGGACCAGGGTGACCTGCGAAAATGGGAATAGGGTGTCGGCGGTGAGGTCGGTGCCGTCCTTCAGCAGGATCGCGAAGACGACTTTGGAGGGCCGGAAGTCCTCCGGTAGACCGCGCCCCTCCCGGGCCGCGGCCACCTTCTCGGCGAACCGCTTCCTTCCCTCCGGGGAGTTCCGCAGCGTCTGTACGGCTACGAGCGCCTGGCTGAAGAGATGGCTCAGCGCGTCGGAGCCCTTGGCACGCTTCACCATGACCAGCACGTTATCTGGGCTCAGCAGATCGCAGATCTCCACGCCGTTCCCGCGATGCAGCGCGGTCTGAACGTTGTCGCGGTCGAAGCAGACGTACCCGGGCCGCTGGTCAGGCACGGACTCGTTGTAGGTGCGCTCCTTCTCCCCTAGGACCCACGGGGGCAAGTCGACGGACGGGCTGTCGGCGATCAACCGCTCGGCGTGCGAGCGAATCGTCTTCAGATACTCCTGATCGATCTCGTACCAATGCCCGTCCATAAGGAAGAACCGGCGAGAGTCGAGGAACACTTCCGCCTCGATCCACCGGAGCGCGCTGGACGTCCAGATCTCGTCGGCCCGGTCGGCGCGGCTCTGCCGGTAGAGGGTGACGGTTCCTTCCCGGAGCGCGGCCACGCGGTTGCCCGCACGTTGAATGCGCGCCCGGCAGAGGACGTACTCGAGGTCGAAGTCGTCGGTCGACCGACCGGCCGCGTCGCTGTTGATCCTGGCCCGGAACGCCCGGGCTGCCATGTAGTCGTCCCAATAATCGATGGGGACGGCGACTCTGATCTTCCCGTCAGGCTCCTGCCCCAGAAGGTCGTCAAGGTTGGCCTCCAGGCGGGTGACAAGGCTGGAATCGTCAGCAGGCACGACGTGCTCGACGAACTCCAGCCCCGGGCTCGGCTTCTCCTCGCGCAGCACACGGGCGATGGCGCGGATATCGGCAATCAGGTCGGCGCCCTCCACGCCGAGCCGCATGCGCAGGCCGACACCACCCTCGGCGCTGGAGATCTTCGCCGGGTTGTCCCGGGAGATGGTGAGCGGGATGTCGTCCAGGTGACCGCCGAGGCGGCGCACGATCTGGGCGTGCTCGACGATGCCCAGGCTCCAAACCGAGGCCCCGCTCGGGATCAGGGTGATGTCGGTGCGCCCTCCGCCCGGGGTGTGCGACACCAGGTCCCGGATCCTTCCAGGGTCCACCCGGCGGGACGCGAAGCTCAGTCCGAAGCGGTGGTCCTTCAGCCGGTCGGGCACCAGGCGGAAGCCCTGGTCGTAGCCGATGGCGTACACCTCGCCGTCCACGGCGAGCATCAGCAGTGCGGCCGAGCGGTTAACCGGTCGTGACACCTCGATACCCGTCGTACGGAAGATCTCGTCGCACCAGCTGGCGACGGGCTGTTCGAAGCTGCCGGTGACCAGGACGGCCGGTACACCGAGGTTCTCAGGGATGTCGAAATCCGCGTGGACCCTCTCCAACTGGTCCGCGTCCAGGGCGTCGAACATCGCGTCGGCAGTGGGGGACACGCCCCTGAGCCGGTACAGGGTTCGCTTGGACGTACGGGCCGTCATGGTGCCGCTCCTCGCTCCGCTCTTTGTGGACGGTGGCGCTAACCGCCCGCGTGGTGTCGTTCTCATGTGTGTCTCCTCCTGGCAACGCTCCTCCTGGCGCTGCCGACCAGTGCCCGCCTCTTCGCTCGGCGGAACAGGGGGACGTGGGCCAAATGCTGATCAGTGGGCCAACAGGGCGACGATCGCCGCTACTTCGGTACGCCACGCGCGCAGCTGGTCCTCCGTGGGACCGATCTCGTACTGGTGGTAGTGGCACCCCAGGCAGAGCTGGCTCCACGCGGCCTTCGCCCGGCGGGCCGTTCCGGCTTCGGCGCAACCGCGGAGCCAGAGGAACGCGGCCCGCTGGGTGCCCTCCTGAATCGCGCGCGGCGCGCGGTGGGCGGCGAGGCGGTCGGCGACCGCACTCTCCAGTGCGGCACGTAGGGCGAAGGCGGCACCTCGGCACCGGCTCGCCGTAGTCGCGGTGGACGCGGCGGGTGCGGCGGCGAGCGCGGTGGGCCGGGCGGGTACGGGCGTGGCAGCGGGCGTGGCGGGCTCGCCGGTGTCCGCGAGGAGCAGGTCGGCGGTGTCGAGCAGTTGGCGGATGGTCGCGTTCATGGCCCCTCCTCGGGCTTGCGTACCGTCAGGGCGACCGCCTTGATGTCGTCCACGAACCGGTAGGGATCCGGCATCGCGGTGCCTGACGGGTGGGCACCCTCCTGGCACTGCCGAATGAGGTCCACCGCCTCGGGGCCGCAGCGCCTGCGCACTTCGCGGTAGACCTCACCCGCCTTCTTCGACGGATCTCCGAAGAGCCCCAAGGCGGCGATGTCCATCAGCGTGACGGCACCCGCGACGGTCTTCTCCGCCTCGTGCTCGGCCAGCCCCGCCCGGTGCAGCCGCAGCCACGCGGCCTCGGAGAATGCGCGTTCCAGGACGGTGCGGCAGAGGCTGGGCAGTACATGGGTCATCGCGACCGGCGGGAGGTTCGGCGTGCGGGCGAGGGCGCGTGCGTCGGCCAGGGCCTGGCCGACCGGATCAGTCACCCGCCGCACGATCACCGCGGACCGGCCCTCCCGCTCCACCTCCAGTACGTTCACCGGGAACTCCTGGTTGGTGAAGGCCCGCTGGAGCCGCGTGTCGTGGGTGAAGACCACGACCTGCCGGGTCTCCCCGAGGTCGTGCAGGACCTTCGCGAGGCCGTGGACCTTGGCGGGATCCATGGACTGAACGGGGTCGTCGATGACGACGAACCCGAAGGGGCTGTCCGGCGCAGCGGCGCGCGGCAGAAAGAGCGCGAGTGCGAGGGAGTGCAGTTCACCCTGGCTCATGACGCCGAGGGCCGCCGCCTGAGTGCCGTCGACGGACACGTCCATCACCAGTTTGCGCACGGTGGCCTTCTCGCTGCCGGTCAGGCGTACGGAACGCAGGTCCACGTTGCTCTGCTGGCGCAGTTCCTCCCAGATCCGCTGCGAGTGGTCCTCGAACGGCCTCAACCGCTCCTCGCGCAGCTCGGCACACGCCTCCTTGAGCCACTTACGAGCCGCCCTCACCTGGCGCAGCCGCGGCCTGCCGACGTACGCAGGCCAGGCCCGGTCGAGCCAGCCCGCGAGGCGGGTGACACAGGCGCGCCACTCCTCGTCGAGCTTCTCCAGCTCCCGCAGGGCCTCCTCCCGCAGCGCGGCGCAGGCGTCGGCCAGGACGAGCGCGGCGGTCTCGGCGCGGGCGGCGAGCCGCTCGGCGTCATCGATCGTCCGGCACGCCTGCCACTCCTCCCACGGGTCCACGAGCGGGGCGGGCAGCCACGCAGGAACCGGCGTGACGAGGTGGCGGACGGCGTCCACCGCGTCCCGCAGCCCGGTCCGGGCCTCCCGCGCGGTCGCGGCCTCCTGCCGCAGGGTCGCCACCTGTTCGGCGGCCCGGTCGGCCCACGCCTCGTCGAGCGGTCGGTTGGACCCGCACACCGGACAGGTGTCCTCGTCCTCGTGCCGGAGACTGTGCTCCAGGGCCTTGGCCAGCAGTTCCGCACGCTGGTGGGCGTCCTCGGCGCCCGAGGCACGTACGTCGTCGAGTACGGCGATGGCCTCGCGCAGCCGGTCCACGGCCGCGCCGACCGCGCCGAGGTCTGGTCCGGTCAGCCCAGCGGTCGCGCGCAGTTCCCGGAGACGACCCTCGTCCGCCTCGGGCAGGGCGGTCACGAGGGCGCCGAGCTCGACGAAGTCGGGGTCGCCCGCCCCGCCGACCACCGCGAGCGCGTGTTCTGCCCGGGGGTCGTCCAGCGCGGACAACACCTCGACGAGTGCGGGCCGTTCCGCCTCGACCTGCTTCAGCGCGGAGGCGAGCGCCCTCTCGATGCCCTGGAGCCGCTCGTCCGCGTCGGCCAGCTCGCCGAGTCCGAGGATGGCGACGATCGAGTCGTACTGCTCGCTGGGCCTGCCGTTGAGAACCTTGTCGAGATCCGTGTACGACAGGAAGGGGCTGTAATCGTTCAGGGCCCGCTCCCAGCCAATGTCGGCGAAGGGCCGCCGGCCGTGGCCCGGCCGCCTGAACTCGACTGCGGGGGCGGTGACATCGTCGCCGGGCCAGGTACACGTCAGGGTGGACAGCCGGGGGTTGCCCGCGATGGCGAGGCGGACCTCGACCTTCGGGTCGGCCCCGTCGTGCAGGTTGCGCCAGTGCCGGCGCCACACCTCGCCCCGCTGCTTGTCCAGGCGGGCGGTCCGGCCCGTGAGCGCCGTCTCGGCGCCCTCGGCGAAGCTGGACTTCCCCGAGCCGTTACGTCCCACGACGAGGGTGACGCCGGGCTTCGCGGTCAGCGGCAGACGCGCCTTGCGGCCGATGCCGCGAAAGCCGCTGACGTTGATGGAGTCGAGGAACACCCGCTGGTCCGGGTGCGGAACAGTGGGGGCGCCGGACCCCGACGGCGTGGCGCCCAGTGCCTCGCGCAGGAGTTCCCGGGGCGCCTCGGCGAGCGCCGAGCTTTCGAGGCGGGCGGCCAGCCGGGAGAGCGTCGAGGAGCTGCCTCGACCCTGCTCGTTCGTTGCGTTCGGGTCGCTCTGTGCGAGGTGTTCCGTCATGGTGCTCTACGCCCTCCGTGGTCCGTTCCGATGGCCGATGTCTAATGGGGCACCGGCCGGGCCCGTGCGGTGAGCGAGAGGGGCGAGCCTCCGGCTTTGCGCGAGCCCGGTGTGACGGAACAGACGTTAGAGGCGGAGAAGTTGCTCGATCCATATCATCGGCGATAACCCGGGTTATCACGATCGACACTGTCTATCGACGGCAGTTGGCGGGGTGACGGGCATCTTGGCCCACACACCGTTTTGCCTAGTGGATGACGCGACGCCGAACCCCAGCACACGGCCAAGGCGGCCACCAGGAGCAGCCCACGGCCTGACTCGCCCTCAGGACTCGACGAAGGCTGGGCCGTTCGCTCGGTACGTCCGTGAGAACACCCGCCTCCACCGTGGAACCACTGTCAGCGTGATCACGGGTGGCACCGGGCCCCGTCTTCACCCACGTCCCGATCGGTCCGGACTGCGGAGTGACCACGTACAACAAGTCGTACGTGAACCGCACCGGCCTGCACATCGTCGACGAACCGAGGCTTCGGCGGCGTCTCAGCCTGACGGCCCCGAGCGAGATGCGGCGTGTGCAAGAGTGCGTCCGCGTGATCCTGGGGCTGGCGTAGTCGCCACCCGCCCCAGGGAAGCCCGCCTCCGTGGCAGTACCTCTGTGCTACCCCTCCTTCGTCCCGGGCGCCCACAGGGCAGCCACGATCTCCATCTGCTTGAGGACCAGGTCGACCGCCTCGCGCTCCTCCTCCGGCGGGTAGTCGAACATTGCCAGCACGCGGCGGATGCGGGTGCGCAGCTTGGCCCGGACGGGCTCGCGGGAGAGCCAATCGACGGAGAGGTTCTTCCGGATGTCCTTCACCAGGGCTCGGGCGATCTTGGCAAGGGTGTCCTGGCCGCCTTCCATCAGCTCGGCCATGTCGCGGTGGGCGACCGCATCGTAGAAGGCCAGCTCGGCATGGCTGAGCGGCGGGTCGAACTGCTCGCCGCGGCGGGCCTCCGCCGAGACCTCCCGCGCCAGGGCGGCGAGTTCGGCGATGACCTGGGCGCTGGTGAGCTGCTGGAGCATGTACCGCTTCATCAGGTCGTCGAGGCGCTCGGAGAAGCTCTCATTGCGGACGACGTTGTGCTTGGTCACCTCGCGCATCTTCTGCTGGATCATGCGGCGCAGGGCCTCGGTGACCAGGTGCGGGGTCTCGGAGTTCTCCAGCTTGCGCAGCTGCGCCTCGTTGAGACGGGTGATGTCCAGTCGACCGATTCCGGCCTCCGCGTACAGGTCGGTGATCTCGTCGGCGTCGACGACCGAGGCTGCGAGGGCTTGCAGGTAACGCTGGACCTCGGCGCTGAGCGGCTCCCCGCTCGCCTCGCGCTGGGCGGCGTCAAGCTTGATCATCCAGGCCCGGACCTCGCTGAAGAAGGAGATGTCACGACGCCAGTCGTCCAAGTCCTCGCAGCGCTCGGCGATCTCATTGCTCATCGCGCAGACACGGTAGAAACGGTCCAGCCGGGCGGCGCTGTCCTTGAAGCGGGTGGAGAGCGGCTTGGCGGGGGGCTCGACCTTGTTGCCCGGGTTCTTCGGGTCGCGCAGGAAGTCGGCAGTCAGGCGCAGCGCGCGCTTGCGGGAGTCGGGGCGGCCGGTGTCGGCCAGCCACTCCTTCCAGCGGCTCCCGGCCAGCAGCCCCTTGATGGTGGCCAGCTCGTTCTTGACCTCGGTGATGGCCCGCTCGATGTCCGCGCCGAGGGTCTGGTCCTTGCGGTCCTGGTCCGAGTACTCGCGCATGGCCTTGGCCAGGTTGTCGGTGAGAGGCGCGTAGCCAACGAGGAGACCGTCCTGCTTGCCGCGGAAACGGCGGTTGACCCGGGCCAGGGCCTGCATCAGGTTGGCGCCCTGCATGGGGCGGTCCATGTACAGAGTGTGGATGGGTGGGGCGTCGTAGCCGGTGAGCAGCATCGAGTGCACGATGAGCAGTTCCAGCTCGTCGTCGGGGTCCTTGGCACGCTTCTGGACGACCTTCTGCTGGGACTTGCGCAGGGAGTGCTTGCGCAGGTGCTCGGGGTCGGAGCGGTCACCATGGAAAACGATCTTCATGACGCCCTTGTCAGCCTCGTCGCCGACCCAGCCGGGCCGCCGCTTGGCCAACGCATCGAACACCCGTACGCAGATCTCGCGGGTCGCGCACACGACCATCGCCTTGCCGGGGCCGCCGATGTCGGGCTTGACCAGCTCGCGGCGCTGCTCCCAGTGGGCGATCAGGTCGTCGGCCAGCTTCGCTATGCGGTCGGGGGCGCCGTAGACGGTGTTCATCGTCGTCGCGTACTGGATGGCACGGCGGCGCTCGGCGTCGTCCATGCCCTCGGTCAGCGTGTTGGCCTGCTCGTCGAGCTTGTCTGGGTCGATGCCCTCGAACAGGTCGAGCTCTATGACACGCGGTTCGTGGAACACGCGGACCGTGGCCCCGTCGTCGACGGCGCGCTTCAGGTCGTAGATGTCGATGTACTCGCCGAAGACGGCACGGGTGTCGGCCTCGGCCTTCGAGATCGGCGTACCGGTGAAGGCGAGCAGGGTGGCGTACGGCAGAGCGTCGCGCAGGTGACGGGCGTAGCCGTCGAGGCTGTCGTAGTGCGAGCGGTGCGCCTCGTCGACGATCACCAGGATGTTGCGGCGCTCAGAGAGGAGCGGGTGCGACTTCCCGGCGTCCTTCTCCTCCTTGCTCAGGCCGAACTTCTGGAGGGTGGTGAAGACGATCCCGCCGACGTTGCGCCGCTTCAGCTCGGTGCGCAGCTCCTCGCGCGTGTCGATCTGGTGGGCCTTCTGCCCGAGCAGGGTCTCGCTGTCGAGGAAGGTGTCGTAGAGCTGGTCGTCGAGGTCGTTGCGGTCGGTGATGACGACGATGGTGGGGTTGTTGAGGGCCGGGTGGCGGGCGACGAGGGCCGCCGTCTCCACCATTTCCTCGGACTTGCCCGCGCCCTGCGTGTGCCAGACGACGCCGGCCTGGCCGTTAGTTCGCGACGCCTCGACGACGGCGTCCACCGCCTTCTTCACCGCGAAGTACTGGTGCGGCTTCGCGATGCGCTTGCCGGAGAGGCGCTCGTCCGGCGCGGGCGGGGGGAAGTTGACGAAGTTGCGGGTGAGAGAGAGGAACCGGTCCTGCGTGAACAGGCCGTGGAGGGCCAGGTTCAGCGCATCGAGGCCGTCGTAGCCGGGCTCGTTGGTGTCGACGCGTTCGCCCTCGTGGTCGACGTTCCAGGGCGCGAAGTGCTCGTACGGCGTGAATGCCGTGCCGTACTTGGCGGTTATGCCGTCCGAGACCAGGCAAAGGATGTTGTAGCGGAACACGATCGGGAACTCCGATACATACGCCTGGAGTTGGGCGTGCGCCGACTTGAGGGTCGCGTACTCGTCGGAGGCGCTCTTCAACTCGACGACGGCCAGAGGGAGGCCGTTGACGTACAGGACGATGTCGAAGCGCCGGTGGCTGCCGTCGGTGTCCCTGACCGTGACCTGGTTGACGGCGAGGTAGCTATTCGCCCCGGGGTCCGTGAAGTCGATGAGGCGGACGGTCGGGGTCTGCTCAGCACCGAACTCGTCGGTGTAGGCGAGGCGAATGCCGACGGTCAGGTACTCATGGGCCTGCTTGTTCTCCGGGTACGCCTCATGGGAGGCGGGGTCGGTGGCGATACGTAGAGCTTCGTGGACGGCGGTGGAGGTCAGCTCCGGGTTCAGCTTCTCGATGGCTGCCTGGAGTTCGTCGTGGAGGATCAGATCGTCCCAGTCCCGGCGGTGGCCTGTGCCGGGGGCCAGGTCTTTGCCGGGCTTGGGGTCCCAGGCGAGTTGAGCGAGTTCGTCCAGGGCCAGGTGTTCCCAGGTGGACTCAGTCATTTTGGCGTCGAGGTGAGCGGGGAGGTGGTCGTGGTTTCCTCCGGTGGTCATACAGCGCCCTCCACGATCTTCTCGGCGTCTCGGACTCGGAGCTTGCCGGACATTAGTTGGGGGAGGAGGCTGTCGCGGAGCGCGGCTAGAGTGCGGGACTCACGGTCCAGTGATCTCACATGCGCAAAGAAATTCGATGCCACTTCCCCGAATTCGGCGAGCAACTTTTCATCGGGCCGGCTAATATAGAAGTTCGCCGCGTCTACAGCAGCGACACGCTGACGCCCTGACGAGCCAACCATGTTTCGAATGGCATGCTCACGGAACCTCTTACTGCGCGCCAGGAAGTAGCTGAACTCGGGCGGGACTCCCTGAACTGAACGCATCACAATAAATTCCGTGGAACCCACCCCGATTTCACCATTTTCCATGAAATCGACGTAGCCCGTCTTACCGTTCTCCAGGCACGGCGTGATGCGAGCCAAGAGCGTGTCCCCATTGACAAATCGAGTCCCCCCCTTGGGTTCCCTCCTCGCCCAGGCGCTGATGCCCGCACGATTCACAGAGAGGGCAGCCATGTCCACGTAAACGGCTTCCGAGGACGGCTTCGCAACCTTGGGGTTGAACTGGACAAACTCAGTCACAGATGCAGCGGTTACGGGGTCAGGGTCGGCCTCCAGCCCCATACGATCGACCTGCAACTTGAGCAACCGCTCGTAGGTAGCGGCAATCCGCTCATTAATTGCGATTTTGTCGTCCAGCGCCCCAACGACCTCCACGACGGCTTGCTGTTGCAGACGGTCCGGAACAGTGATAGACAGCGAACGAATGTCCGACAGATTCAGATAGTCAGCCATGTCCGTTTGACTCTTGCGCGAGCCGGCTTGACTCCAGAACTCCGAGCCCTTGAACCAGTAGTACAGATATTTGGATTCCAGTCGGGCTCCCTCAGCCACACGGAAGAAGCAGACTTGGGGACTGTAGACGAATTCAGGGGATCCGACGGGAATGATCGCCACGCGCCCAACAGTCCCCTTCGTCGTTAGCACAATATCCCCCCACCGAGATACCTTTACCCCCATGGCACCTCGATAGGCGTCACTTACATAATCCGTGAAATCGGGCCTGATAACACCATCATGCACTTCGGCAACGCGCAAAATCGGGAGGCCCGGCATACCATGCTCAGACTTCTTTGTGCGATAGCCATCCCCGAAGATCATGTCACCGGCCTTCGCCAAATCAGCGAAGGTAAGTTGCCGCTCAACCACCGATCCTCCCCAACTGCTCCCGCACCACCGCATCCAGCCTCGCCGACTCGTCCAACCGCTCGAACAGCTCCTTGGTCAGCCGAGCGATCCTCTCCCCCACCGGCTCCGCGTCCAGGTCCTCCTCGACCTCCGCCGCCCCCACATACCGCCCAGGCGTCAGCACATAGTCCTGCTTCTCGATCTCCTGCAGCGTCGCGCTGTAGCAGTAGCCCGGGACGTCCTCGTAGGAAAGGCCTTTGTCCCTCGCCGACTTGGTGCCCCGCCACGCGTGATACGTGTCGGAGATCTTCTCCAGGTCTTCCTCCGTGAGGATCCGCTCCGTGCGGTCGACCATCGTGCCCATCGCGCGCGCGTCGATGAACAGCACCCGGCTCCGCCGGTCCTCCAGTGCCTTAGTGCCCTGCGGGGACTTGTCCTTCGTGAGGAACCACAGACACGCCGGGATCGCCGTCGTACGGAACAGGTTGCCCGGCAGGGCGATCATGCAGGAGACCAGGTCCGCCTCGACCATCGCCGCGCGGATCTCGGCCTCGCCCGACTGCTTGGACGACATCGAGCCGTTGGACAGGACCACACCCGCGCTGCCCCGGTCGCCCAGCTTCGAGACGATGTGCTGGAGCCACGCATAGTTGGCGTTCGACAGGGGCGGGACCCCGTACCTCCAGCGCCGATCGTCCATCTTCCTTGCCCAGTCGGACATGTTGAACGGCGGGTTAGCCATCACGAAGTCGAACCTGAGGTCGGGGTACTTGTCTTCGGTGAAGGTGTCTGCCCAGCGTTTGCCAATGCCCTTGGGGTCCATGCCGTGGATGGCAAGGTTCATCTTCGCCAGGCGCCAGGTACGTTCATTCGCCTCCTGGCCGTAAATGGCAATGTCGTGCGTGTGATCCTGGCCCTTCCACTTCTTCACGAACTTGCCGCTCTGTACGAACATGCCGCCCGAGCCGCACGCCGGGTCGTACACCCGCCCCTCGTACGGCTCCAAGACCTCGACGATCAGGCGGACCACGCTCGCCGGCGTGTAGAATTCGCCGGCCCGCTTACCCTCCGCCCGCGCGAAGCGCTCCAGGAAGTACTCGTACGTCTCGCCCAGCACGTCCTGTGCCGGGCGGTCCCCATGGCCCGTGAAGCGCGCGTCGCTGATGAGGTCGACGAGTTCCTTCAGGCGCTTCTGGTCGACGTTGTCGCGGTTGAAGATCTTCGGGAGGACGCCGTTGAGGGTCTTCTTGTTGGCCTGCATCACCTCGTCCATGGCCGTGTCCAGAAGCGCGCCGACGCCGCCCTCCGCGCTGGCCGCGTTCTCGGAGATGTGGTCCCAGCGGGCGGTCGGGGGCACCCAGAAGACGTTCTTCTCCGTGTACTCATCCTTCTCCTCAAGGAAGGCCGCCCGGCGGTGCTCGGGGATCTGGGCCAGCTCGGGGTCGGCGGCCAGTTCCTCACGGCGTTCGGCGAACGCGTCGGAGACATACTTCAGGAAGACCAGACCGAGCACGAACTCCTTGTACTGGGCAGCGTCCATGGAGCCGCGGAGCTTGTCCGCGGCCTTCCACAGGATGTCCTGGATCTCCTTGGTGCTGGAGACACTGAGCAGTTCGCCCTGTCCGGCGACTGCTGCGGCTCGCTTGCGGGGAGGCATCGTTCCTTCTTCCGACTCGTCGGTGGCTGGGTATGGATGGGTTACGTACGGTTGATGGTTCGAGGTTCGCCGAGTGTGAGGGTGCCGTCGGCCAGGCCCTCGATCGTCAGGCGGCGGGCCTCGGCGAGGGCATCGGACTGGGCGCGCAGCAGGCGTTCCCGGCGTTGGGTCTCGGCCAGGAAGGCGTCGAAACGCTGGACTTCGTCCGGGTCGAGGTCGGGGAGCTGGTAGTCCTCAATACGGCGGGCGGGGCGTACCGCGCTGGGACTGCGGGCGGTGCCACGGGCCGCGCCGAGCAGGGCCGCCAGGACTCGGGGGGTGAGCGGGCGAGTGGCGCTGGCGTTGACGCGGAGGACGCGGGCAGGGAACGCGACGACCGAGAAGCCGTCGTGGTCGACATACACACCGAGACGGGGGGCGAGAGTGTAGACGACGTCACCGGGCTCGGTGAGCGCCGCCTGTTCGTACGTCGTCGCTAGCAGCAGACGGTCGATGCGGCGCCCGCCCACGGTTCGTTCGCTGGTGATCTCCTCGGGACCCAGGACGGTGTGGTGGCCGTCCCGGGTGAGGTGATTCTCGTCGATACGGTGGCCGGGGAGCCGGGTCACCCTGCGTGCGGCGATCAGCTTGCCCAAGGTGGTGCGCCTGGGCAGGCGGCCGACCCTGCGCAGTACGGCCCCTCGGTAGGGGCCCTGCTCGTCCTCGTACGCACGGATGTCCGCCGTCACGCGCCCCAGGCGGGCCTCGGCCTCGGCGATCAGGGCGGGGCGTTCGGTGACCTTGTCAGACCAGATCGCGGAGGCGGGCGGTGCGGGTGGGGTCATCGGGCCGCCGAAGGCGCGGTCCAGGTCGGCGACGGAGACCACGCGGCCGTAGCGCGGGTCGTGGCCGTCGAGCGTTCGGAGTCCTTCAGCACGCCAGAGGAGGACGTCCTCGGCAAGCCGCATGCGCACGCCTGGCGTGAGCTGTTCCGAGCTGATGTCGGCCAGTAAGACCTTGCCCTCCGCCGCCGGGACGGGACCGCGCGTGAGCGTCCACAGCGCGGGACGGTAGCCAGGACGGAAGGGCAGGACCCCGCCGGGAAGTGCGATGACCGACTCGACGATGTTCTCGCGCAGGAGGGCGGAGCGGAGCTGGGCGGCCTCGGTGCTCTTCAGTTCGTCGACGAGCGCGTCGGCCGGTCCGAGGACGAGGGCCGTGCAGCCGGGGCGGAGGAGGTAGGCGACGCGTTCAAGCTCCGTCAGGGCGGCGAGTACTGAGCGGTCCTCGCCGGGGCGGTACGGGAGCTGGGTGACGACGAGGTCCGGGTCCGCGAAGCGTTCCTCCAGATCGGTGCCGGTCTGCACGTCCAGGTCGAGTTCGCTGACGCCCGCCAGCAGGAGGCGGCGGCGGGTAATGCGAGTGAGCCGCTCGTCGGGGTCGGCGGCGAGGACGGTGACGCGGTCGCGGTTCTCCGTGGCGTCGAGGAGCGCGGCGAGCAGGTCGCCAGCCCCGGAGTGTGGGTCGGCGAGGGTGAGGGACTCACCTTGCTCAAGGCGGATGCGGAGGTCGGTGAGCTGGGTGAGCAGGCTCCGCAGCTCCGGGGTGACCGCGTCGGCGGCGAGGGAGTCCAGTCCGAGCCGGGAGCGGGCGGCGAGCAACCACTCGTACGCGCCGTGCTCGTCGTATGCGGACTCGATCAGGTCCTCGGCGAGGCGGGCGAGCGGGACCGCCGTGGCATCGAAGGAGCGCAGCTCGCGGAGTACGAAATCGTCCTCGGCGTCGATCCGTTCGGCTCGGCTCAGCAGCGCGGACCAGAGGGCCTCGTCCGCTTCGGCGTCGGGCGGGAAGGCGTTCGCGCCGTTGTCGGCCAGTGGCCGGCCGTCGAGCCGACGCAGGCACAGCAGGCTGCCGAGCGTCTCGACCAGCTGCCACGGCGTGAAGCGGTCCCGCAGCGCGACGATGCCGAAGAGGGCCAGCTCAGATTGGAGCTCCGTCGGGGCGGCGTTGCCCAGGCCGGAGGTGATCAGCCAGTCGGTCACCTGGGCGCCGTCGAACAGCGGCCGTCCCGAGTTCTCGGACACGGCGGCGGGGAAGTCCGGGTGACGTCGGCGCCATGTGGACACGACAGGACGCTTCACTCGGGCGAAAGTCGCAATATCGGACATCGATACCAGGAGGGGCAGTGACGCTGGAGGGCGAAGCGCCGGGTCCGGCAGGCCAGTGACCACGGTGTGCATCCCTCCCCGCTCATCTATCGTCGCATCAGCCGCTTCGGCCGTTGGACCGGGCCTTGTCTCACGTCACGGCTCCGCTTGCAGCGGATCACCGTCCGACGCCACAAGACGATACGCGGATCCAGGAGGCGCGGGCACACCTTCCCTTGATAACGATGGTTATCAGATTTACTCGACTCTCCCACCCCGCCAGGCGCTCCCGCAGCCGAGGGCCGATGACAATCAGGACTCTTTATGCAGAACGCCCATCTAAGCCTAAAGCGTCACAACTCCATCGAGCCGTTCCATCCGGCTAGGTGATTCGCACCCGAAGTACCGATGGCCCCCGTTGAGATACGCCAGAATGACGGATCAGTTTCCCGACTGAACAGCATTGAGGGGGTGGCAGCGGGAAGTGGTCGAGCGCAGCCGCGGTGCAGCCGGAGTGAGGCAGCTCCGTTTCTCAGCAGCCGCCTCGCTCACATGGGCGAGCGGACCGTCTTGCCGCAAAGTGCTCGCTGCGCGGCACGCCCCCCGGCCGGTGGCACCCAGCTCCTCTCGCTCCGATGGTTGAGCGGATGATCGCCACCGGTGGGAAGGAACAGGCACCGGAGCTCGTGGACGGACCGGGCTGGAGCCGTCCTGGGTTGGACGTCGCCGCGGGCCGCTATCCGCTCTCGGTGGAGCGGCATGTGATGCGCATGGTCGATCACTTGGTGCCCGGGGTGACCGCGGTGACTCCGCACGCGCGTTACTACGCTCTGCACGGGATGATCGCAGCGCAAGCCGCTGCGGACGGCCTGACGGTCCCGGCCGCCCAGACTCTGCTGCGACGTGCGGAAGTGGCATTGGCCGCCGTGTCGTTCGTGCATCATCCACAGACTCTGGAATGGCTGCCACGTGCTCATGGGGTCGATGCCCTGGCCCGGCGGCTGCACGCTGGGACGGTCACCATGTCCGAGGCCGAGGTCCCAGGCAAGGACGGGTATGTACGCAACTCGTGGGGGTTCTGGGGACCGTACGCCGGATCCGAGGTCGCACTCGGCGTCCTCGACGCAGGCCCCATGCCGGTTCCTGGACGGCGGCTCGAGACGGCGGCACTACGAGCCGGACTGGGCGGGCTGCTCGAGCTGGCCGCCGAAGACACGCTGAACGTGGACGATCTTGCCTCTTTCGGCGACCGGCTGTGCGTGTGCGTGGGCGGCGAGCACCCTGACGGGGCGTGGCTGGCGAACCTGATGTGCGAGCCCGGCGCGCCGACCGAAGCAGGCTCCCGCTCGGCAACACGACGACAGACGATTCAGCTCCTGGCTCGTGTGGTCGCCACACATCCGGTCCGACATTTCACCCGCGACATCGGTCATGTGCTCGCCTTCGGCGATTTCCTGACCACCGATGCCGTGACCCGCGGCATCGACGCGGCTGGTGCCTGGCGCGGAGTGGTGCTGCGGAACTACTCCGTCGGAGCGTGGCGGCGCCTGTGGTCCTGGCTCGTGGAGCAGGTCGACGGGCTGCTACCCATCGAGGAAGTGGCCGACCGCTTCGCCGCGGAGCTGCCCAACATGACGGTGGACGCGTTCCTGTCCTCACTTCCCGCGACGCAGAGCACGACCGGCGCGCCGTTGCCCGCCGAGCAGGGCCTGCGGGGGGAGAGTGATCCCTTGCCCTTCACCGAGCTGCGGGTGCTCGCCACCAGTGCCCGTCGGGTGGACGAACTCACCGGCCGGATCCGGGACGCGTTCCTTGGCCAGCGCGGTGTGGAGCTCGGCCCGGAATGGGTCCAGCGGCGGCTTGACGAAGCCCGGCCCATGAAACTGCGCGATGTCGCCCGCCGACTCACCTACGACCTGGTGGCGCGGTCGCAGCGGATCGCGCTGGCCAAGGCCCGCCGACGCGCCGACGGCACGCTGTGGTTACCGACCCGGCTGCACGAGCGGGGCGGGCTGCTGTACCGGACCAGCCAGGAGGGGCGCGGTGCCGTCGGCCTGCGGCTGGACCAGCTCGGGACCGTCCTGGCCACCTGCGGTGTACTGCACTACCACGGCCAGCACTGGTCGGTGACCAGTAGCGGGAGGGCTCTCGTTGAATGAGACCGCACCGGCACCGGGAGTGGTGGAGCCACCCACCGCGTTCACCTCTCCGCTGACCCTCATCCTCGACGAGGAGCGGACGGGCCGACAGAGCCTGGAAGAAGCGCTCTTCCTCAGTTTCACGGCCGATCTCGGCTTCTTCGAGGAGGTCGCCCTCGGCGTCACCCAGGCCACCGGCGCACGCGTCACGGTCGCGGGAGATGTCTCCATGGCCCGGAACGATCCCCGCTCCGTCCGGCGGGCCGGCCGCAGCTACCTATCCGGTCTGGCGTACGCACATGGTGCCGCGTTCCACCCCAAGCTGATGGTCCTCGCCGGACCGGAGCACGCCACCATCGCCCTCGGCTCCGGCAACACCACGCTGGCTGGCTGGCAGGCCAACGCCGAGTTGTGGACGGTTCTGCGGGTGGACGGCAAGCAGAGTCCCACCGCGGTCCCGGAGATGGCGGCATGGCTGCGCGGCCTGCCGGAAAAGGTGAGGTTCTCCGCTGGTGTGCCACAGGCGCTGGGTCGGGTCGCAGCGCTGCTGGACAGGCTTCACGGCGAGAGGACACCCACGGCGCCGCAGGTCCGCGTCGTCAGCAGCCTGCATTCGCCCATCATCGATCAGCTGCCGCACGGGCCCGTCGACGAACTGGCTGTATTCGCGCCCTTCTACGACCAGCGGTCCATGGCACTTCGGCAGCTGCTTGAGCGCTTCCGTCCGAGCCGGTTCACCCTCGCCTACCAGCCCGGACTCAGCGATCTCGACGGCCCGTCCATCGCTGCCCTGGTGAAGGCGTACGACGGACGCGTCATCAGCGACAACGACCAGCGGTACCGCCACGGGAAACTCGTCGAGTGGGCCTCCGAGGGGCAGCGATGGGCCCTGACCGGCAGCCCGAACCTTTCCGCCACAGCCCTGCTGCTTTCCCAGGGCGAAGGCGGCAACTGCGAACTCGGCGTTATCGCTCCCATCCCCACCACCCTCCTTCCGGACGGCATCGAAGAGCCCACCGCCCGGCTGCGCTCGGCCGCGCCCCTCCCTCGCCCTATCGTCGGGCATGGACCGATGCTGCTTGGTGCCCTACGCGTATCGGGCGGCCTGGAGATCAGCGTGGCCCGGCCCCTATCCGACGCCGCTCAACTGGAGTTGTCTCAGGCGACAGCACCGCCGGAGGCATGGGAGCGCATCGCCGACATCCCGCCCGGCCAGGCCACGCTGACGGTGACGGCTCCCGCGGACGCGGGTAGCCGGGTGCGCTTGGTCGTCGTCGACATCGACGGCGTACCGAGCTTCGGCAACATCGTGTTCGTCGTCGACCCTGACCGCGCGCTGCGCCGAATGACCCCAGCCCAGTCCCAGACCCCCACGACACGGCCACCCGACCTGTTCACGGACCCCCGGCTCGCCGAACGGTTCCTGGGCGACCTGGAAACCCTCCGTACGGGGTTGATCTCCACCCCAGCGGGCGTATCCGCGAGCAGCAGCACTGACGGTACGGTCGTAACTGCCCCGCCGGACGACGACGAGAACGGCTGGGAGCGTTATCTGGACGAATGCGCCGGGCGCGTCGGGCACCCTCTCATACGCTTCGCACTCGGGCTCCCCATGCCCACCGACACCGGCACGCCCTTTCAGGACCTGCTGCCCGTCTCCTGGGACGAGCGATTCACCGACGACATCGAAGCCGCCCTCGACGAGGACGACGCCAAGGTCGTGGCCGCGGAGCACGACCCCGAGGCAGCCGGTGCCGAAACGGGCGCTACCACACTCCCCGACCTCCGGCAGACCGACCAGGAAGTCCGCCGCAGATACCGGCGCTGGGTGGAACGCCTCGTCGCCATCGCTCCCGACCTGGACCCTCCGGAACGCATGCTCGTCGTCCGGCTGACCCTGTGGACCGTCGCAGCAGGCGCCTGGCCTCCGGCACACACCGACTGGCTGCCACTGCTGTCCCGCGCCGTCCGCGCGCTGAATCGGAACGATCTCCCCGAGCGGATCGAGCCCCAGGTCGGCAGCCTCGCCGCAGTCGCCCTCGCCGTACTCCGAAGCCACGCCCCACGCTACGAAATCACCCCTGAAACCCTCGCCTTCAACGAAGCCTCCCAGGCAGTCGGCCACCTGCTTCCCGCAGTGGATTCCGCGTACGTCACGGAGTACACGGCGCTGCTCGACGCAGCCTTCGGCCCGTCCGTCAACCAGGCAGCGGTGCTCGATGTCGCGTCGGACGTCGTCCAGGACGACCCCCTCACGGACGCCGTATGGACTCTCACCGAGAAGAACCGCGACGTACACCGCCACGGGAAGTCGCTACTCCACGTCACCGGCCGCTTCAGCAACCCCGCACTGGTGGCACTCGAAGCAGTCGGCGCCGCCGAAGACGCGCCCCTGGTCGGAGCCTGGGCTGGCTCGGACTCCGGCGAGGGAGCCTGGGCGCTGGTCATCTGGCGTCGGCCCGACCTCATCGTGGTCGATGCCCGCCGGCCCACTCCACTCTGGCGGCACCACCGGCTCACCGGCCTGGTCGGGCCGAGAGCTCTCGCAGCACAGCGCAGCTTCGAATCCGCCAGCTCCGTACCCCACGGCCCCCGCAACCAGCCCTTCGAACTGGCCAGCCAAGTCCTGTCGGACCTCAGCTTGGCCGGACCCCGACCACCGCAGTGTGGGCTATAAGCCTGGGAAAGTCTCTGCGTGTCCGTCTCGGAAGGTCCGTGTCACGGACACCCGATCACCACGCACGCGCGTCCAGTCGTGGCCAAGGTGCGAGCGGCATCGGCAGCAATGCGCACGTCGGTGCCGCGGCTCAGCAGCCGCGGCACCGCCCGCTTTCAGATCCCGGCGTGCAGGTGGGCCGCCCAGAGATACGGGGACTTTGGATATCGATCACGGACCTTACGCACGGTGTGGTGCAGAACACGGGCCGCCGTATCCGTGTCGAGGCCACCATGCTGGCCGGTGACCCCGCCGAGCTCAGCATAGAAATCAGCTGCCATATGCGAGGCCACCTCGTCGTTTATCTCCCAGAGGGTGCCGATCACATGAGGAAAACCCGCGAGCTGGAAGGCCGATGTGAGATGGATGGCCTCGTCGATCAGCTCCACGGATCCCATGAACGCTGTTCGGCACGCTGACAGGTAGGCCAGTTGGGCCGAGTCCATCCTGATTTCTGCAAGGCTCGCCACCGTGAGCGGATCACGTTCGTGGTCGTGCAGAAGCAACAGGCTCTGGGACGGATCGTCGGGATCGTGGGCACCGTGGCATGCGAAATGAACGATTCCGCAATCGGAGAGGGTCTTCAGGACCCGAGCCTTGGTCGGTCGTGTCTCCGGCCCTGGGGCGGTCATGTCGTCAGCCTCTGTATCCGACTCCATAAGGAGCGTCGGCTCGGGCAGTAGGCCGCACAACAGTGCGGCTTCTTCCGAGACGTGGTCCAAGCGGCCTCGGACGCCCGGAGTTGTGGGCATGGCCACGATCAGTGACCGGCTCACAGTCGGCGTAGAGGTGAGATGACGGCGCGCGTGGTGAAGTGCGCGGATAGTCGTGGTGTATGAGGAGACGACGCGGTCCATGACTGTCCGCGGTTCCCTGTCTTGCAAGCCAGCCCGGGGCGGCTCGAGGTGATGGCCAGCAGCGTGCAGGGGTAGCAGTGAGAGGAGACCGCCAGGCGCCCACCAGACACGGGGCCACGACTGTCCGGGAGAGGGCTCACCGGTGAAACCGAGGCTATGCAGGACCGGTTCGGCCGCCGCGTCCCATAGCCACTCCAAGACAGCGTGAAGCGTCGCTTGCCCCTCTCTTCGCGCGAGGGGCGTCGCGTGCGGATCCGCAACGGTTCCCAGGGCCCTGTGGAAAGTCTGGATCCGGTCGATGACGAGGTCGTACGTGAGATCGGGCAGGTTCAGGGACTCGATTCCATCGGACGTCAACAACAGCGCATCGCTGCGGTAGTGGCTTATGTTAAAGCTCACCACAGGACCGAAGGCGGCTTGTGCCAAGAGCTCACCGACGGCGGGAGGACGAGCGAAACTGGCGAATCCGTCCTTCGCTCGAATGCGGTCCAGCGTGACCTGGAGCTGGCCGACGAGGCCACGTCGACGTTCCTCGGCGTCGACCGCACGTACGGCGGTGCTGATTTGCCCCATGGGATCCGCGGGGAAAGCTGTCGTGTCCGTGGGCCGGTCCAGCTCGTCCCGGAGTACCTCAAAGCGACGGGCCAGGTCGGGATGGCACTCACGAAGCTCAGCAAGGTCGCTCCGCATGTCCAACGCTTGGCTGTGGAGAACACCGCGACCCGCCTCGAGCAACTGGAGCGCCCGCACTGCCCGATGGATGGATGTGTCTTCGTGAGAAGCAAGAGCCAGTGCCGCAGCGTCTCCAGCCAGCCCGGACCATTTGCCCATGGCGTGCTGCTGGTCACCACGGCTCAGTCGGCGGTCTGCCACTTCGGGCAGCAGACGTATGGCACCGGCCAGGAGATCGGCTGCAAGATCAGGATCCGCCCGTCCGGTCAGTGAGGCCGCTGCCTGAGCGGCCCGAATCCGGGTCGAGGGCCTGGCCCCGTCGGCTCGGGCGCCTTCCATGTGTGCGGCCAGGGCACGATCAAAGTCGTGTCGCGAGTGATTCCGCTCATACCGGCTTTGCAGAGCTGTCCCGAGCTGGAACAGGTAGTCGGTGCGCTCCGGATGTTCTGCGGGCGAGATGTCGAGCGCGGCCTGGCACGCAACCACCGCGTCATCGAGATCCGCTACAGACCCTGCCGCCTCGAACCTGACGGTCAGCACACCTCCCAGCAAGGACAGGTACTTCGGGCGCTCAGGATTATGGGACGGGACGTTGGCGGTCGCGTCATGTCCCGCCGCGACCGAATCGTTCAGGTCCCCAAGGTTTCCAGTGCGCTGGAAGCTGGCGTGCAGGGCGGTGCAGAGATTCGCGAGAAAACGAGGACGGTCGGGACTGTCTGCATCCACAATCCTGAGGACCTCGCGGTTTTTTCGGATCACCTCGTCGAGGTCTTGTGGGTCCCCGTTCCGTTCGTAACGTTGCAACAATACAGCACCGAGATTGGACAGCATCGCTGCAAAGGCGGTGTGTTCAGGAGATGCTGTCTTCACAGCTCTATGCGTGAAATCAATCGCGGCGTCCAGGTCCGGCAGCGCCCCAGTGTGCTTGAACCGAGTCCATAACATCAGACCGGCATTGGACAGACGAGTCGGCCGGTCGACGTGACCGTCCGCAGTGGCCTCGGCAGAAGCGCGACTGGCACTGATCGCTTCGTCCAGGTCGGACATACGGCCAGTGCATTCAAATCGCTGTCCCAGAGAGTTGGCCAGGTTGTTGAGAACCGCGTTGAACTCGGTCTTTTTCGGGGAGATTTCCTGGGAGGCGGCACGGTTCATCTCAATTGCCGCATCGAGGTCAGACCTGTCCCCACTAAGGCGGTACCGCGTCAGGAGAGCTTGGCCCAGGCCGGAGAGGCGAAGCCCTCGAGCCCGGTGGCCGGGCGGGAGCATCCCCAGAGCTTCCCGGAAAGCGTTGATGGAACACTCCAGATGGCCTGTTTCTCCAGTACGCTCGAATCGTGTCAGGGCGGTACTGCCGAGCCCGGACAGAATTATGGCGCGCCCAGGATGTTCCTCAGGGGCAGCCTCGACGGCGGCCTGGCAACATTTCATCGCGTTCTCCAGATCCGCCGGGACACGGGTGCTTTCGTATCGGTCCCGCCATGCGATCCCCAAATTGTAGAGAACTCCCGCCTTGTCGTGGTTCTCGACAGAGAGGTCTGCCGCCTCCTGGAAAGCATGTATCGCCGCGTCCAGGTCCGACAATACGCCTCTCTCGGTAAACCTAGTCTTCAGAGCAGTGCCCAGGTTGTTGAAGCCGCCAGCCCGGTCACCAGAGGCAGCCACTGCCGATTGGACTGCCAGGCGACCAGTCTCAATCGCATCGTCCAGGTATGCCGCCGTACCTGCATGGGTGAAACGCTCCATCAGCACACCTGACAGATTGAACAGCATGACCGACCGGTCCGGGTGTCCTGTTGCCGCACTTTCCACCGCGCCCCACGCAGCGTCGATCGCCGCGTCCAGATCGTCCAGTTCGCCACCGGCATCGAAGTGGGTTTTCAGAATAACGGCGAGATCGGATAGCGTTTGTGCGTGCTCGCTTTCGCCACGCGGGATAACGGCCGCGATTCGCCGCAGGAGATCGGTCACCCTTGCGCGCAGCTCCGGGCTTGGCAAAGTGGTCATTCCTTGCTGGCTTCTCCAGACGAAGCCGAGCGCGTGCTGGGCTATATCTGGGAGTAGTTCGCCGGGCAGATCCTCCACGCCGGCACCGTTCACGAAGCAGTGTGTAAACCTCTTTAGGGCCTCGCCTTTGTCCGGCTGTCCATCCCCTTCGGGAAGTGCCATGTACCTGAAGATATACAACCAACCGAGGGCGTAATGACCCTCCAGGTCGGACACGCCGTTTCGGAGAATCGCGGCAAGTCTGCGGGCTTCGGCGGATGCTTCCGGTTCCAGCACCACACCAAAGTCTTGCTCGCGGGCCACCCGGTCCAGCCGTGCCCCCACTACGGCAATCCGTTGCTCCAGTTCCTCTTCCCTTGCGAAGTCCTGCTCACGACCCTGCATGAACCGTCCTGTCACTTCCCGTTCTCCGGTAGATCTGTTTGCTGCACCGTTCAGGTCCGGCGAGCCGAGCCTCTGAATTTGCCGGAGCTCACGAAGCCGGTTCCGACACGGCCACCGAGCCGTTCAGCCGTCGCATGACTGCGCCACCGAGGGGAGGGCCCATCGGCTGTTCCTCGATGCGCAGCTTGTCGGCCAGGTCCGTTAGGTGAAGGCGCACGGAAGCCTCCAGCAGCGTGGCGTAGGTGTCCGACGCAGCACGGAGGCGACGTGCCGAAATGACCACCAGCGTGACGGCGAGCGGCACCGCTGGCCACCACCACCAGGCCAGGGGCAGATAGAGCAGGGCCCATCCACCAAGGACGGCAGCTCGCGTCAACGTGGCGCGCGCCCTGCCGATCTCACCGCGTATCTCTTCCGGCAGCACGAGCCAGAGGTGTGGCCAAAGGATGAGGAGATTGACATGTGCGTCTCGGTCCAGCCGGACAGCGGTGGCGTGGATCCGGTCACCGCTCCACGTCGGCCGTTCAGGCCGCTCCACGGAGATACGTTCGCACCTGTGCGCGGCACGGTGACGCTCCCAGGGCCTGGGACGGTCGGCCGGTCGCGGAGCGCGCTCCCGAAGCCGTAGGTCTTCGTATTCCGCCCGTGCCGCGTCCCAGCGACGCTGTCGGCGTGCCACGTGACGCTCTGCCAACTCGCCGAACAACCAGGGCCATGCGCCCCAACCGGCAGCCAGGGCCACACGCTCGACAACGGAGCCGAGGGACTGGGCGGCCAGACCAGTGGCGGCCGCACCGGCCAGGATGGAAGCGAGAAGCACGACCTGGCCGCCTACCGTGGTCACCTCAGGAGCCCGGGCAGCGTCCGAGATCACGTGGGTAAGCCGCCCCACGTCCAGCGCGGCGCTCTGCCCGAGGGTGCTTCCGGCCGCGACGACCGTCAAGTAGAGCGCGCCTGGCAGTACGAGGAGAGTCAGCCACCGCTCGGCCAGCTTCTTGCTGAGTTCACTGAGCAGCCCTCCCACTACGGGAGCCTTTCCCGGATCAGCGCCATCCGGGCGGGGGCGAACTGGCAGCGTGGCTCGTCGTCGTCCACTTCATGACCGGATCGACCGATGCACAGCTGCAAGGGACACCGGTACACGATGTCCACATGAGCAACACCGGCCGGCGTCACGCTGCGGCCCGTTTGTCCATACGCCCCCGTCGGGTCGCCAGCGCGTCGAACCGCTGCGTGCAAGGCGTCCAGGAGGGCCGTGAGCGAGACATAGTCCGCAGCCGGGCTACCGACTGCGGCTTCGACAGCACGCAAGGCGTCGTCGTCCTCGTCGAGGATCGCAGCGAGTTCATCCCGATGTCCACACACGTACGACAGCGCCTTGGCCGTCCTCAGGCCGACTACTTCCGCCTGGCTGGTCATGCAGAACTCGCCCCCTGTCCTTGTTGATCCACCAGGCAGCCATTCTGCTCCAATGTGAAAGCGCACGCCCGGGTTCGGCAAACTACCCCAGGCAAAGGTAGAGAAGGGGCACACGATCTATCGGCAACATTCTGTCCCCGCTGTCACACCACGTGCGGGAGGTCTTCCTTCGACGGTACGTACGCCACGAGCTCAACGGAGACGCCCGTCCAGACACCTGACGACGAAGGTCATATGCTGAACGTTTCCTACTCGGTTCCACACGGAGTGGTTGCCGGTGCTGACGGATCCCTGGGCGCGCTCGCGAAGCCAGCCTTCCCCTGTTACGGCCGACGGGCGGAAGTCCGCGAGGCGAGTGAGGCGCCGCGCGGCGTCGCGGTTGATCGCATCGCGGTGCTCGCCGCGCTGCAGCACCTTGGCCAGGAAATAAGAACGGGTGGTGGTGTAGCGGAGGAGGCCCCACGACGGTCCGCCGTTGCCCGAGGCCGGGGTCTGGGCTGCGTACCCGGCGGGGAGGATTCCGTAGTCGCCGTATTGCAGCAAGGGGAGGTAGGAGCGCCCGCTGTGGTGGATCTCGTGCCATGTGTCCCAGTCCGGTCGTGGGGCCTCGTACCAGCCGCTCTCCAAGCATCCGTCAGGCGGCTCGGGGAAGCCACCTGACGCGACGGCCACCGTCCTCCAAGGGGCGAGCGGGACCAGCGCGTCGAGAGCGCTGAGAGCTTCTTTGGCGGCGTCCCGGCGAGAGGGCAGTACGGCGCCCAGATCGAGGAACAGGTCGAAGGGGTCGATGGAAGCGGCGCGGTCGAGCAGTTCGCGTAGCCCATCGATATCCCGGTCGTGCCACTCGCTCGGGACCTGTACACGTATACCTAGACCGCCGCCGTGCCGCCGAGCCGCCGCCAGTGCCAGGGGATTGCTGAGGGACGGGGCGACCCGGGCCGATCACCGGGCGCAGGTTCCGCTGGGCCCACCACTCGGGCGGCAGGGTTTCGGCCAGGACAGCGGCCTCGCTCTCGTCGGTGAACGGCGCGTCCAGCCAAGCCGACTGATAGCGGTGCGCGGTGGAAACCCGGCCCGCATCCTTGCGAAGTTCCACGGCCAGGAGGTCCGGCAGCATGCCGGGGCGGGGTGGCAAGGTCCACAGCGGGGCAACCCTGGCTTGAATGTCCTGGCCGCAGTCCCCGGTAAGCGGCCATGGCATGCGGCCGGGTCGGTAGCACGGAAACATACAGCGGCTCGGACATGGCGGCTCCCCCTCAGCGCAGACCGTGTCGTCTCCCGACCTTCAGGGTGAATTGGGTTCCGGAGTCCGGAAAGGGCGCCAATCAGCCACGCGGCGCGTACGTGTCAGGAGCGAAGCGCTGAGAACCACCCTGGAGAGACCCGCCGCACCCTGATCGAGTATGAGGAGGTGATGCCAGCGCAACGTGGGGGCGCGCAAGGCGCTCCCGGTCGGCGGGATGGCCTACCCTCGCCGCTGTCGATGCAGGCTGGTAATCGCCAGCACCTGATCGCCCCGTCATATCAACGTTCCCTGGCCGTTGGGCCCTTCTTGCGCCGGAGATAGCGGCGCGATCGGCCCTCTTACGCTTTTGGGTGCGGGGATTGCACCGGCATCCACGAGGTCAGAAACAGTGATCTGCGGTCCGGCGCAAATACGTTCAAGGAGTTCTGTTTGCCTTGGCTGAATGTCAACACAGCGGCCGATGACGTTGAGAAGTCGGAGTAACTCTGAGGTGTAGTGAGATGGCCAAGTCTCGGGATTGATGTCGTCCAGGAGCGAGGAACGGCGCCCAGCAGGTTTCCGTTTCCGATAGCCAAACCATTTCGCGACGACCTTCATGCCCGCCACCTGATATTCCCACACCTCGTGCGGCACTGGTGCGATCTTCCCTGCGCCGACATGCAGAGTTTCCCTTGAAGGGACATAGGAGATGGCATCCGGCATGCCCTGTACACTGGTCGGTATACCTACGATCACCCTTGGCCGACGCCCATCCGGCAGGCGAGGTGTGGTACGAGGTCGGTCGGATCTTGGATCCACAAACCGCTGACCGTAGGTGTGCAGCCAGAGGGCTTCACGGCCTACGTCAACCGCCTCTTGCCACAGTCGAGGATCTGCTGTGAGCGGCACACGGATTCCGGGAGACTTGAGGTCCTCAGCGAATCGAGCCGTGTAGGCCGGGTGCGCAGTGACTGCCGCGATGTAGGCCAACATGTCTTCGGCAGTCCGAGACGATTCTCCCGACAGGATCAACCTCTCATCAATTAGGCGCAGTAGTCCTGGTGCCAGGTTGGGCATGGTCCCTGACGCGTCCCGATACAGAGGAAGGACACGGCCACCGCGGCCGTTCGTGTGGTCCATATCCGGGATCTCTGCGGTGAAAGTGATGCCAGGGCCATCCGTGAAGTGGTGTGCGTGTTGCTCAGTGACGTAGAGCTGCGCAGGTCCGGCCACTTGCCACAAGGGCGGGCTCGGGCGGTGATGAAGCCGGGAATCTGGGATGATCCACTGCCGATCGAAGGCGCGATAGGCTACGCTTACTGGTTCGGGGCAAACTCCGGTCTCTTGCCCAAACGGCCGCCCAGGGTTGGGATAACCAGGTAGCGGAGCAGGGCACTTACGGAGGTTAGAGGAGTCGGTCTCTTTGAACAACGCCGCCTTGTCGGCTTCTGGGGCGTTCACCAGTCGTCGCCAACGCCTCCTAAGGGTGTTTCGGTCTGGTGCGTACACCCAGGTGCGATTGGGCTTGACGCCTGGCGCCTGCCAGGGCATCAGGTCCCCCAGCTTAGGGTAGCGTGCCCAGTCCTCCCCAGGCTCAGGGAGAAAGCGCTCCTGCCACTGTGGAACGCAGTCACGCCACTCGGCGTCATCCAGCGTTACGGATTCCAGGCGCTGGAATTTCTGGTCACGGAGTCCTTGCACAGCGAGGTAGTGCACTGGTGCTGGATCATCGGCGCACCGTGCCCCGTATCTCGCGAATATCCCAATGCAGAGCGGCTGCTGGACTCCAGGGAAGGGGCGAGTAGCAACAGGCGGCTGGTGCCCCTCAGGCGTAAGATCGATTATCCAGCCTTCATCGCAGTTACGCCTTAAGTACTCGCGCATCCCCGCAAAACCAGGCCCGCTGATGTATCCCGAAGTTGTAATGAAGGCGACTATGCCGTTAGGGGCCGATTCATGTGCGTTAAATACCTTCCACGTCGCCCACCTCCAGAAGTATATATACAGGTTGGACAGAACGTACTCCAACCCACTCTTTCCTGGGGCTCGAAATGCACCCAAGAGGGGCTTCTCCCCCACCTGGGCGTTTCCACTCTCGACCCAGCCCCCCATACCTTTGGCGCGTTCCCGATAAGGAGGGTTACCGATTACCACCATGACCGGCTCTTCCCTCTTGACACGGTTTACTTCTCTCCGGGAGCGGGCGATCACTTGCCACTCCATCGGGAGCCAGCTTTGATCCTCTTTCGGGTCTCCAAGCGTGTCTGATACCAGCAGCTTGAGTCCCTCTTCGGGCGCTTCCGCACGATGGCGGTTGATCGCCTCGTACGCGCGCAGCTCAGCCACCGCGAAGGGTCCGGTCTGAAGCTCAAATCCGATCAAGCGGTGCGCCAGCTCGGTGACGCGGGCTGGTACAGCTTCCCTGCCCTCATCCTCCTCGACCGTCTGTGCGACCCGGTCGATTACGTTGAGCAGGTAAGTACCTGTACCCACTGCCGGGTCCACGGTGACGACCTCCGGCGAAGCGAAACCGCCTTCCTGCCCCAGTCGCTCACGCAAGAGATCATCGCAGAAGCGGACCATGAACCTGACAATTGCATTGGGCGTGTAGTAGGTACCCGTCTCTTTCCGCAACTCAGGGTCATAGAGCTGCAGGAACTCTTCATAGAGGTGTAGGTAAACATCAGGGGAGCCGTCGCCCAGCGCTGCCCAATCAACCACGGATACGACACGCACCAATGTTTCCGTAGTCTGGCTCAGCCGGCCCAACGATTCGTCGGTGAGCACCTCCAGGGCTTTGCCCATTAGGGAATGCTCCTTGCCTAACAGGCGAGCTATCTGGCCGATGTCTCGTCCTTCGAAGGAGATACCCTCTACACGAGCAAGCAACAAAGCAAAGGTCACCGTTTGCGCATACTGATCGGCGAACTCTGCATCGGTCGCCTTAGGGAACAGCAATCGGCGCCAATCCACGGCCAGATGGGTAAAGTGCTCCGGCTGTTCACCCGCGCGCTCCCGCCATATGCGCCCGAGCACCTCTTCACGGAGCAGTCGACATAGGCCGGCTACCGATCGCACAAGATCTCGGATACTCCTAGGCGGACGTGGGTTCCAGTACAAGAACAACGCCAGCATCTCAGCAAAATAGGCGTCACGAGACTCAAGCGAGTCTCCTGCCACCTTCAAATCAGGCTCCAAGCGAGCTATAATTGTGGCAGAGTCCCCAGAACGGTAAAGTCCCCATGACTGCCCATCGGAATAAATGAGGTTCGGTAGGGACTGAAGACGCTCCCACTGACGCCTGTCGTGGCTCGCCGTGGACCACAGACTAGGGTCTGCCCCTTTTCC
This sequence comes from Streptomyces javensis, assembly GCF_039525925.1. Classification (NCBI taxonomy): domain Bacteria; kingdom Bacillati; phylum Actinomycetota; class Actinomycetes; order Kitasatosporales; family Streptomycetaceae; genus Streptomyces; species Streptomyces javensis. The sequence continues at coordinate 301,934 of NZ_BAAAIF010000004.1, forward strand.
TGGAGCTTTGAGTTCAACGTATCCCACGATGGCGCCGTCGACGGCGACTGCATAGTCGGGACGAACTCCCGACTCGCTCAGCCGCATTTCTCCGTATAGGACGATCTCCAACCCCAAAGCGGCACCGACCATGGCGAACAGGCGCTCTACCGGAGCTCGTAGGGCATCCTCAGGTTCGCCGGGTCCTGCAAGTTTGGTCTTGGTCTCCACCCCGAACTGCCTGACAGCAGCCGCAACGGCGCTACGGTAATCCGCCGACAACACCGAACCGCTTCCTGACATGCCTACCCCCCAGTAACTACATGCCAACCGCACCAAACGGAGAGTAGTTGCGCATTGAATGGCACACTAGGAGTGGCACACAAGACCGTGACAAATGCATATACAATTCGTGCTTAACTCATGCTCCAATGAGTGAGTCTCGTGCGTCCAATGACCGAGACACCGAGGGCGAACTTCGGCCGACCGAGCAACACGGCCGCATCGAGCAAGCAGCCTGACTAGTCGATGAGTCACGGTCACCGAATCAAACCGATTGGGGTCTACATGCTTAGCGCCCTGCCCCAGTCCGCTGAAGGCTGACGCCCGTGATCGGCTACCCCTATCCCCACTCCTGCCCCTCTTCTCAGCCTGAGGAGGGCGCGCCAGCGTCTCGGACGGTCAGCGGCTCGGCAGCATCGATCCGCACTGCCGATCCGTCATCCAGGGCTAGATGAATGAGTCCGATGTTCTTCAGTGGTCATAGGCGATCAGGGATCGTTTGATCTTGGCGTCGGTGGTCCAGTTGTGCCAGATGCCAGCG